>DASSMI010000119.1:0-6431 GCA_035688935.1 Candidatus Limnocylindrales bacterium
GTGACGCGGTGGCCGGCGATGTACGGGGTGGTGGCGACGATCATCGTGCGTCCCTCACTCGTGCTGATGGGCCTGGGCCGTTGCCGCTCGCCGTTCCGTGCAGACGGGGCACGGGCAGCGGTCGCGGAGCAGGCTGAACGTGTAGAACCCGGTGGAGTGGCCGTCCGCCCAGTGCGGCGACACCGCGTAGTTGCCCACGAGGTGGATGTCGGTCAGTCGCGTCTGCTCGGCCGTCAGGGTCGGCGCGCTGTCGAGCCAGCCGGGCATCCCGGCTTCACCGCGGCAGTACGCGCACGGGCAGAGATAGCGGAGCGCCGTCGTGTCGTAGACCGTCTCGTGCCCGTCTGCCCAACCGATGCTGAGCGTGCCCGCGGAGCGATCCGCGTGGATCCGGAGGGGATGGGTCGGCGAGCCACCCGCCGGCGCCGCCGCCCCCGGATCGGTGGACTCCCGCTCGCTGATCACGGGGTCATCATCGCATGGCGTGGGACCATCGTCCCGGATCGTTCAGGGAGGACGGGACGTATCCTCCGCCGGTGACCCTCCGCATCGACGAGCTCCACAAGACGTTCGGGCGCGTCGTCGCGCTCGACGGGCTGACGTTCGAGGTTCCGGCCGGCCAGATCTTCGGGTTCCTCGGCGCGAACGGCGCGGGCAAGACGACGACGATGCGGATCGCGCTGGGCGTCCTGGCGGCGGACCGCGGCCGGATCGTGTGGGACGGCGCCGACACCCGGACGCTGCCACGCTCGACGTGGGGCTATCTCCCCGAGGAGCGCGGGCTGTATCCGCGGATGGTCGTCCTCGACCAGCTCGTGTTCTTCGCGTCACTCCACGGGATCCCGCGCGACGTGGCGCGCCGGACGGCGCTGGACTGGCTCCGCCGCCTCCGGGTCGAGGACCTCGCCGGGCGGAAGGCCGAGGAGCTCTCGAAGGGCAACCAGCAGAAGATCCAGCTCGTCGCGGCGATCCTCCACGACCCGCCCGTCCTGTTGATGGACGAGCCGTTCACGGGCCTCGATCCGGTCAACGTCGCGATGCTCCGCGAGGCGTTCCTCGAGCTCCGCGACGCCGGCCGGACGCTGATCTTCTCGACCCACCAGATGGAGACCGTCGAGGCGATGTGCGAGTCGATCGCGATCGTCGATCACGGCCGGGTCGTCGTCGGGGGACCGCTCCGCCAGATCAAGCGCTCGAGCGGGCGGCGGCTCGTCCGGCTCTCGGTCGAGGACGACCACCGGCTGTCGTGGCTCGCCGCGGTGCCCGGCGCGCGGATCCTCCGGCCGGGGATCGACCGCTCGGAGATCGAGCTCGACGACGGCGTCGAGCCCGACACGATCCTGGCGGCCGCGATTGCCGCCGGGGCACGGGTCAGTCACTTCGAGGTCGCCGAGCCCTCGCTAGAGCAGATCTTCATCGACCACGTGGGACGGCCCGCCGACGAGGACACGCGACTCGCCGACGCCGAAGCAGCCGCGGATCGAGCCGGCTCCGCCGACACTCCCGACGCCGAGGACGCGGCGTGACCGGACCGCGACGGCACGAGCCCGCCTTCCCGAACACCGCTCACGTCGCGCGGCGGGAATACCGCGAGCTCGTCCGGTCGCGGCTGTTCCATGTCTCGACGGTGATCCTGATGGTCCTTGCCGTGGGGGTCGCGTTGATCCCCATCGCCGTCCGGCTCGTGGAGCGCGGCGGCACGACGCGGATCGCGGTCGTCGCCCAGGACGCGAGTCTCGGGACGACGACGCAGAACATCCTGACGAGCTTCATGAACTTCCAGGGAGGCGCGCGCTACACGGTCGGGCTCGAGCCGCCGTCGACGACGCCCGACCAAGCCATCGCCGCCGTCGACGACCACCTCTCCGATGCCGCGGTCGTCGTGAGCCGCGCGCTGAACGGAAAGCTCACGTTCGAGATCCACGCCGGCGAGACGATCGGCGACGGAGCGATCCAGCTGTTGCAGGTCAGCACGAACAGCATCGCGATCCTCGACTTCGCCTCGCGCAACCCCATCACCGGCTTCCAGACGCCGGCGTTCGACGTGTTCCGCGGCGCCGGCGGCCCCGGAGCGGCGCCGTACGACCCCACCGCGTACGCGAGTCGCGTGATCGTCGGCGTGATGCTCGGGGTGCTGATCTTCATCACGATCGTCATCTACGGGATGTGGGTGGCGTCGGGCGTCGTTGCCGAGAAGTCGAGCCGGGTGATGGAGATGCTCGTCGGCGCAGCCTCGCCCGGACAGCTCGTCGTCGGGAAGGCGGTCGGGATCGGCCTCGCCGGCGCGACGCAGGTCGCGTTCGTCCTGGCGCCGGCGATCCTCGCGCTCCTCGCGGAGGATCGGATCGGGTCGCTGATCCTCGGAGCGAACGGCGGCGTGGCGCCCTCGCTGCGGGCGCTGTCCATCCCGCTGCTCGTCGAGTTCGCCGTGTTCTACACGCTCGGGTTCGCGCTCTACTCGCTGATCTACGCCGCGGCCGGGTCGCTCGTGAGCCGGCCCGAGGACCTCCAGATCATCGCCCTGCCGCTGAGCCTGATCGCGATCACCGGATACCTCCAGGCGATCCTCGCCCTGACCGGCGGCATCACGTGGTTCATCCGGTTCGCCTCGTACGTGCCGTTCTGGAGTCCGTTCGTCATGCTCACGCGCCTGTCCGTGGGGCGTGTCGAGCCGATCGAGCTCGTCGTCTCGGTCGGACTGCTCGTCGCGACGATCGTCGTCGTCGGGATCGTGGCGGTGCGGATCTACGCGGCCGGCGTCCTGCTGTACGGGCAGCGGCCGGGCCTCCGCGCGTACGTGGCGGCCGCGCGGCGGGGCTAGTCGCGGCTTCCGGGACTCGCCAGCGAGACCATCGCTCCCGCTACTCGTCGAAGAGGAGCGGCAGCCGCCGGATCAGTGCGATGACCGGGGCGGCGGCCGTCGCGGCCTCATCCGGGCCGGCGGCCGCGGCATCCGGGCCCGCGGCCGCGGCTGCCTTCCGGCCCGTCGAGCCGAGCGGGGCCACCGGCACGTAGCGCCACAGCCGGGACGTGACGCCGGGCAGGTAGGGCGACGTCCGCTGCCGGGCCAGGATCCCGGCGATCCCCTGCGCCGCGGCCGCGCTGTGGAGCGCCTTGCCCTCCCCGGCGATCGCGGGCACGGCGACCACCTCGTCACCCGGCCGGAGGATCCGCTTCAGGAGATCGCGTCGTCGCGTGAGGGGCATCGTCAGCAGCGACCGGCCGTCGAGGTGGAGCAGATCGAAGGCGAGGAACGCCACCGCGCGGCCCGTCTCGCCCGCGATCCGCCGCTCGAGCTCGGCGTTGTCGGCGCGGCCCTCGTCGTCGACGGCAACGAGCTCGCCGTCGACGACGGCCGACCGGGCGTCGAGCCGGACCGCCATGCCCGCGAGCTCCGGCAGGCGCGCCCCCACGTCGCGCCCGACCTCGTCGACGACCCGGACGTCGCCTGCGCCGGGGACGCTCGCCGGCCCGACGTACGCGAGCGCGCGGAGCCCGCCCCACCACGGCTCGAACACGTGCGCCTCGGAGTCGAACGGCTCGGGGAGCGGCTTGGGCCGCATCGGGCGCAGCCCCTCCGGCAGGTTCGGCAGCGTCGCGGTCTCGGGCTCGAGCCGGAGCGACAGCTGGTCGCGCATCGTCGGCCGATGGTAGCGCTAGACTCGTCGCCGTCGTCGACGATGCGGTCGACTCCGCGGCCCGCGCCTCTTCCCCGGCCCGGTCCGCTCGCGTTCCCGCCCTGCAGGCAGCGGAGGTTCATCAGACGTGCCTCGCCCGTTCCGCCCCGAGGACCTGTACCGCTTCCGCGTCGCGACCGACCCGCGGCTGTCGCCGAGCGGCGACCGTGTCGTCTTCACCGTCCAGACCGTCGCGCCCGCGAAGGACGGTTACCGCCGTGCGCTGTGGTCGGTCCCGGCGGACGGGAGCCGCGACGCCGCGAAGCTGACGATCGGCGCCCGCAACGACACGACGCCCACGTTCTCGCCGGACGGCCGGACGCTCGCGTTCCTCTCCGATCGCCGGATGCAGGTCGAGGAGGAGCCGGAGGCGGGCGACCCCAAGAAGCGCGAGGATGCCCAACAGGTCCACCTCCTGCCGCTCGACGGCGGCGAAGCCCGGCGACTGACCGATCTGCCACGCGGCGTCGATGCGTTCTGGTGGTCGCCCGATGGCACGCGGATCCTCGTCAGCACGGCATCCCACGGTGCCACCCGCGACGAGGACCGGAAGCGGCGCGGGATGAGCGGAGCGTCCCCGAAGCCGGGCGATGCCCCCGAGTCCGACTACCACTTCGTGGACCGACTCGGCTACCTCGCGAACGGCGCCGGGTTCGTCTACCACATGAAGGCGCAGCTCTGGGTCGTCAACGTCGCGACCGGCGCGGCTCGGCGGCTCACCGACGAGCCGGCCGGCGTCGACGGCGCCGCGTGGTCGCCCGACGGGAAACGGATCGTCTATGTCACGAACCTCCGCCGCGACCACGACATCGAGGTCCGGTCGCACCTCGTCGTCGTCGATGCCGAGGGTGGCGGCGACCGGACGCGGCTGACCGGCGATCGGGCGATCTTCGTCGAGCCGGTCTGGATGCCCGACGGCGAGCGGATCGCCGCGATCGGCGGCTACCTGCCCGACAACTTCTACCGGTTCGATGCGTGGCTGATCGCGGCCGATGGCTCGGACGGTCGCGAGGCTGCCGGCGGCGGCATCAACCTGACCGGGCGCCACGACCTGATGCTCGCCTCGACGCAGAACAGCGACATCGTTCCCGGCGAGACGGCCCGCCTCGTCCCGACGGGCGACGGCCGCTGGCTGAGCTTCCTCGCGCCGGCCGAAGGCTCGATCGAGCTCTTCCGCGTCGCGACGGCGGACGGCGCGGTCGAGCGGCTGACGACCGGACGCCACGGGCTCCGCTCGTTCGACCAGGTCGACATCGGCCGGGGGCGGACGCGCACGGCCTGGCTGCGCGCGAGCGCGACCGAGCTCAACGACCTGTGGGTCCGCGACGGCACGAACGGCGCGCCGCGCCGGCTGACGAACCTGAACGCGGACGTCCTCGACGAGGTCGAGCTCCGCGAGCCGGTCGAGCGCTGGGTCGAGGTCGACGGCCGGCGGATCCAGGGCTGGTACCTGGCGCCCGTCGCGGGGTCGACGACCGACGGCTCGAACGGCACCGGTCGAGCCCGCCGCGCCACGGCCCGATCGGGCGGGCGGGCGCCGGTGGTGACCGAGATCCACGGCGGCCCGCACACGCTCTACGGCTGGTCGCCGATGCTCGAGTTCCAGCTCCTGGCCGCGAACGGGATCGGCGTCTTCTTCTCGAACCCGCGCGGCTCGGAAGGGTACGGGCGAGCGTTCAACGAGGCGAACATCCGCGACTGGGGTCCGGGTCCGATGCGCGACGTCCTTGCCGGCATCGACGCGCTCGTCGCGGAGGGCCTCGCGGATCCGGATCGGCTCGGCGTCACCGGCGGCTCGTACGGCGGGTACCTGACCAACTGGATCGTCGGCCACGACGACCGGTTCGCCGCCGCGATGACCTGCCGCTCGGTCAGCGACATGTGGACCCTGATGATGACCGGCGACATCGCCCAGGGCTTCTGGTCACGGTACGAGTTCGGCGTGGAGCCGTGGGACGACCCGGCCTACTTCCGCGAGATCTCGCCGATCGCCTACGCCGACCGGATCCGGACGCCGCTCCTCATCCAGCACAGCGAGAAGGACATCCGGACGACGGTTGCCCAGGCCGAGGCGCTGTTCACCGTGCTCCGGTCGAAGAAGCGGCCGGTCAGGCTGCTGCGCGTGCCGGAGGAGACCCACGAGCTGACGCGCTCCGGGACGCCGTTCCGCCGGGTCGAGAACCTGAACGTCGTGCGCGACTGGTTCTCACACTTCCTCGTGGAGGGGAAGCGCGGCCTCCCGCCGCTGCCGAAGGTCCGCGCGGGCCGCTGATCGGCGCCACCCGCTTCCGGTCGCCCGCAGCAACGGGATGGCTGCGGATGCCCGTTCGCGACCGCAGCGCGTGGTCACCGACCCTCGCGCGTCGGTGGATCAGGCCCGCCCGAACGCGTTCCGGCGGCCGGCGGTGACGTTCCGGGTCGGCGTCGAGCGTGCGCGAGCAGTCCCGGTGCTATCGACTGGTCGAGGAGCGCGCGAACCGTCGCGTGGCGATCCACAGCCCGCCGATCGCGGCGAGAACCAACAGCAGCCAGCCCGGCGCTGTGTCGGGTGCCGTGGGAGCCAGCTCGCTGTCGGTCGGCGGCGCGCTGGCCCCGCCCCCGGCGGCGGCCTCGACCACGACGGTCGCCGCCATCGCGGGATGGATCTTGCAGTGGTAGGCGAACGTGCCCGCCGTCGAGAACGTGACCGACTTGGCTGTGCTCGACGTGATCGTTCCCGTATCGAAGGACCCGTCGTTCGCGGTCGCGGTGTGA
>DASSMI010000120.1:0-6210 GCA_035688935.1 Candidatus Limnocylindrales bacterium
ATCGGCGGTGCCTCAGGAGGTCGCGTGGAGCTCGAAGACGGGCCGGCCGTCGGCCGCCTTGACCGGGTCGTCGACGTCGACGCCGTCGATCGTCCGGATGAACCAGGCGCCGCCGCGCATGCCGCGGACGAACGGGCCGAAAACGTCGCGGAAGAACGCGACGCGATCCGCGGGATCGAGCTCGACCGCGCGGACCGTCTCCTCGCGGCGACGGACGGTGATCGTCGCCTCCCCGGCGGCGCGGAGGTTCTTCACCCATTGGACCTCGCCCCAGGGCGACCAGACCCAGCGGCGCCCGTCGATCTCGATGATCGCGAGCGGTGTCGTCCGCGGGAGGCCGGTCTTCCGGCCGCGAACGGTGAGGAGCCCGTTGTAGCCCATCGGCATGCCGGCCGCGAGGAGCGGCTTCGTGATCGCGTTGACGAGGTTCACGACGCGCGGTGGGTGGAGCTGCTGGGTCATCGGTCACATCCTGTACGTATATGGGGTCTGCCTCGTGGACCCCACACCACCGCGCGATGTGACAAGGACGTGCCGACGTGACCGACGACGAGAGGACGGACGAGACCCGGATGCCACCGCAGGACTGGCTCGCCGAGCGGTTCGAGGCGCACCGCGGCCATCTGCGCGGCGTCGCCTACCGGATGCTCGGCTCCCTGTCCGAGGCCGACGACGCCGTCCAGGAGGCCTGGATCCGGCTCAGCCGCACGAACGCGGACGAGGTCGAGAACCTGCGCGCGTGGCTGACGACGGTCGTCGGGCGCGTCTCGCTGAACATGCTCCGATCCAGGCGAACGCGCCGTGAGTCCTCGCTCGACGCGCGGCTGGACGCCCACGTCCCCGATCCGATCGTCAGCCCGGCCGTCGGCGTGGACCCGGAGCAGGAGGCCATCCTCGGCGACTCCGTCGGGCTCGCGCTGCTCGCGGTCCTCGACGCCCTGTCCCCGCCCGAGCGGGTCGCGTTCGTCCTCCACGACGTCTTCGGCGTCCCGTTCGACGACATCGCCCGGATCGTCGACAAGACCCCGGCCGCCACGCGCCAGCTCGCGAGCCGAGGCCGCCGTCGCGTCCGAGGCGCGCCGGTCCCCGACACCGATCTCGACGGTCAATGGGCGGTCGTCGACGCGTTCCTCGCGGCGTCGCGGGACGGCGACTTCGAGCGCCTGCTCTCGCTTCTCGACCCGGACGTGGTCCTCCGGACCGACGGCGGGGAGGCACGACCGAACTTCGTCTCGCTCGTCCGTGGCGCCGAAGCGGTCGCCTCGCAGGCGTTCGCGTTCCGGCGGTTCGCCGAGGGATCGACCCGAGCGCTGATCAACGGGGTGCCGGGTGGCGTCGCGTGGACGCCGGACGGACGCGTCTTCGCGGTGATCGCCGCGACCGTCGCGCGGGGGCGGATCGTCGAGCTGGACATCCTCGCCGACCCCGACCGGCTCCGAGACCTCGACCTGACGCCGATCGCCGAGTAGCGCTCAGCGGAGTCAGCGTCGCGGGCGGGCTGTCGGAGAAATAGATCCGCCGCGTCGCGTCGCGCCGTCCTTGGGCTGATCGCGCATCCAAGCGCGCCAGGGATGGAGGTCATGTCATGTTGGGATCCCCGAAGCGTCGTGCCGGCGCGTTCGGCCTCGCGGGCGTTGCGCTGCTCGTCGCCGCCTCGCCCGCCGCGGCCGTCTCGCCGACGAGCGAGACGTCCGTGGTCCATGTCGAGCGGCCGTTCGTGGAGTGCCCGAGCTTCTCGACGATCGGCGTCTGGGACATCAGCCACAAGCTGACGGTCTTCTTCAACTCCGACGGCGTCGCGATCCGGGACATCGAGGCGGTCGAGTTCAGCGGCCGGATCGTCAATGCGACCACGGGTGCCTGGGTCGCCGACAGCGGCGCCCGGACGTTCTTCGACACGCTCGCCCCCGATGGCTCCTTCCTGACGACCTACTCGGTCCAGGTCCGGAAGAGCGAGTACGTCCACACGGCCGGCCGGACCGATTTCCAGACCGGCGACTTCCGAGGGATCGACGGTTTCGGGGGCGGCGGGATCGCCGCGCTCTGCGGAGCGCTCGACGGCTAGGCTGACGGCTGCCGGGGCCCGCGCCGAATTGGGCGAGACATGGGACCGTCTCGGACCGAAGCCTCCGACGTGATGCGCGCCATGGCCGGCGACCACGACGCGTTCGCAGCCCTTGCGAACGCGAACGTGGACCGGATGTATGCCCTGGCGCGCGTGATCGTCCGCGATGCCGACCGGGCCGAGGACGCCACCCAGGAAGCGCTCGTCCGGGCCTGGCGCGAGCTGCCCCGGCTCCGCGAGCCCGCGAAGTTCCAGGCCTGGCTCCGGCGCCTCCTCGTCAACGCGTGCTACGACGAGGGGCGCCGGATCCGGAGCCGGTCCGAGGTCGTCCTCCTGGCCGATCACCACCCGTCGATCGCCGACGAGAGCGCCGGCGTCATCGATCGGGACCGGCTCGATCGGGCGTTCCGGCGGCTGCCGCTCGAGCAGCGCGTCGTCACCGTGCTGAGCCACGTCGAGGGGCTCACCCACGAGGAGATCGCCGAGACGCTCGGGATCCCGCTCGGAACCGTGAAGTCGCGCGTGCGCTACGCGCTCGCCGGTCTGCGATCGGCCCTCGAGGCCGACGATCGGACCCCGGCCGTCGAGAGCCGGCGCCGGGCCGGCGGGACGGGACGGGGAGCATGAACGTGAACCGCCTCAGCACCGAGCTGATCGATCGCGAGCTGGGCGTCTGGCTCCGCGACGAGAGCGACACGCGGGCGCCCGCCGGCCTGGTCGAGGACGTGTTCGCCCGAACCTCGCGGATGCCCCAGGCGCGGCGGTGGTGGCCACCGGTCCGTGCCGCGCGCTCGACCGGTGCGCGGCCGTGGCTCGTCGGGGGTCGTCCCGCTCGAGCGGCGTGGCCGCGCGTCAGCGCCGTCGCCGGCATCACGGCGCTTCTCGTGATCGGGGTCGTGCTGGTCCTCGGCACGCCCAGGTTCGGGCCCGGACCCGGCGCCACCGCGCCGCCGAGCGTGAACCCCTCGGCGAGCCCGTCGCCGAGCCTGGCCGGGCCGTCACTGCCGCCACCACCGTCCGCGGGTCCGACCGTCATCGGCGGTCTGGCGGCGATCGGGATCCCGCTCGGGACGGACGCGGCGCCGATCGACGTGACCGCAGCCTTCGACGCGATCTGGGTCGCGAACATCCACGCCGGCGACGTCCGAGCCTACGACGGTGCCACCGCCGCGGAGGTCGCACGGATCCCGCTCGGATCGGCGTCCTGGTTCGGCATCACCGATGACGGTCTCTGGGTGACGAGCCAGAACGGGACCGGGATCACCAGGATCGATCCCGTCACGAAGACCCTGGCTGAGCACGTTGGCGAGGTTCCGCCGTGCGGCGCGCCGGTGCTCGCCCTCGGCAGCCTCTGGCAGGCGGCGTGCGACGGGAACGTGTTCCTCCGGATCGATCCCGAGACCCACCGTCAGCTCCCATCGATCTCCGCGCAGGGGCACGGCTTTCTCGTCGCGGCTGGCGGCCGCCTGATCACGACCGGGACCGAGGGCCTGGCGGTCGTCGATCCGGAGACGAAGACGGTCACCTCGATCGGCGGCCGCGCCGCCCAGGGGGCGGAGTTCATCGCCTCGGACGGGACGACCGTCTGGGTGAAGAATCAGAACGGGATGGCCCGCCTCGACCCGACCGACGGGAGCGTCATCGCGGCCTTCCCGTACCTCGCGGCGCAGGCGGTGACGTTCTCGGGCGATCACGCGTGGATGACCGTGACCGGCCAGGGCGTTCTCGAGATCGACCTCGCGACGAACCAGGTCCGACGGACGATCCCGGTGCTCCCGTCGCCGCTCGTCGCCCGCGAGGCCGGCGGCGCCCTGTGGGTCACCGACTTCGAGCAGAGCCAGCTCTGGCGGATCGATCTCTAGCTAGAGCTCGGGACCGTCCGAGATCGGGAGGACCGGCTCGAGGACGGGGCGCTCCGCCGCAGACCCGGCGAGCGACGCCGTTCGGAGCCCGCCCGCCCGGCTGAAGATCGCCGCGAGGACGCAGATCTCGGCACCCAGGATCGCGAGCGTCATCGTCCCGCCCACGGTGTCGATCAGGACGCCGCCGATCAGGCTGCCGATCGGCATGAGCCCCAGCGAGATCACGCGGGCCGTGCTCGCGATCCGCCCGACCAGCTCATCGGGCGAGTTGGCCGCCCGGACGCTCACGTACACGACGACGAGCGCGCCCTCGGCCGCGCCCGCGATCGCCGTCAGGACGATGATCACGGGCAGCGACGGGATCGCCGCCATCGCGGCGATCGGTGCGCCCATGAAGAGCACGCAGATCACCATCACGCGCCGGACGTCGCTGCGTGGACCCAGCCGCGCGGCCGCCAGCGCGCCGACCAGCGTCCCGACGCCGAGCCCGGTCAGGGTGAGCCCGAATGCCGCCGGGCTCTCACCGAGGTCCCGGACGAGGCGGAACGTCATCGCGGCCGAGATCGAGGACAGCCCGGCCGACGTCAGCGCGAACACGAGGACGACCGTCCGGAGGACGGGATGGCGCACGACGTACACCACGCCCTCGCGGATGTCGTCGACGATCCGCGTCGCGGGCCGGTTCGACGGCGCCTTGAGGTCGCGCCGGATGAGGAACAGTCCCAGCGACGAGACCGCGAACGACCCGGCGTCAACGGCGAGGGTCTCGCCCGGGCCGATGATCGTGACGAGGAAGCCGGCGATCGCCGGCCCGATGATGAACGCGGACGAGAAGGCGCTCTCGAGGATCCCGTTGCCGCGGGCGAGCTGCGAGCGCCCGACGAGGTTCGGCATCGCGGCCAGGTAGCCGGCGCGGAAGAACCCGCGGAGGACCGCGAGCGGGGCCGTGACGAGGACGATCACCGCCATCGTCGGACCGTGCAGGAACACGCTGATCGGGATCAGGGCGGTCAGGATCGCCCGGCCGAGATCGGCGAGGAACATCATCCGCTTCCGGTCGCCGCGATCCGCCAGCGCGCCGGCGACGGTGCCCATGACGAAGTCCGCTCCGGCGTTGATCGCGCTGACCGTCCCCATCGCGACTCCCGACCCGGTCAGGGCGAGGACGAGAAGCGGCAGCGCGGTCGCGCTGACGGCGTCCCCACCCGCGGACACCGTCTGGCTCACCAGGAGCGTCGAGAAGTCGCGGTTCGCGCGAAGCGGCTCGTCGGCGGCCGGCGGGTCGCGGTCCAGGGTCGTCTGCTGCGCCACCCGGACAGGCTAGCCGCGGCGGCGTGCGCCGATGCGGCCTACCCGAACGCGTCCAGGACCCGCAGCGCCGCGAGGGTGATCCAGCGGCTCGGCTCGCCCGCCGCCTCCATCTGGATCCACGACTCGCCACCATGGTCGATCTGGAGCGGCCACCGGCCATCCGGCTCACGATTCCGACGGACGACATCGACGGCCTCGGCGAGGCGCTCGTCTGTCCGGTCGTGGCCGGCGTCGCGGAGGTAGTCGAGGCCGCGCAGGACGTCGTAGTGCCACCACGTCGGCCAGGAGAACTGGAGGAACGCCGGGTCGATCAGCTCGCCGGTCGACTTCCGGCGCAGGAGCTTGCGCTCCAGGAGGTACTCGTCGCCGCGCCGGCGGGCTTCGGCGACCCGGCCGTCGGGGTCGCCGGCCGCTCGCTCGTGCGCGAGGAGTCCCTCGAGCACGTTGATCGTCGTGCCGAGCGACGAGACGACGGCGCCGTTCTCGACCTCGCAGTTCCAGCCGCCATCCTCGAGCTGCTCGCCGAGGAGCCGGTCGACGAGCGGCGCCATGTCGATTCCGAAATAGGAGCCCGTGGCCACGACGTTGCCGTTGATGCACGGCTCGACCTCGCCGTCGAAGAAGCCCTGCTCCGCCCATGGCGGGTTCCACCACGCGCCGTCGCCCCAGGTGACGTGGTCGCGAACGAGCCCGATCGCCCGGCGAGCCTCGTCGCTCGCGGGATCCAGCCCGAACCGCCGGAGGAGCTCGGTGACGTGGAACGTGTCGGTCCGCTCCTGCGAGAACGCGTTGCCCGCCCACAGCCCGTCCGGCGTCTGATGCGACAGGAGATCGGCGCCCCAACCCTCGATCCCGACGCGGGCCCGTTCGGCGGCGACGACGTCGTCGGGTTCGTCGGTGAGGTCGCGGAGGACCTGCCAGCGGATCGCGGGGTCGGAATCGAGCAGCCAGTCGATGACGTCCATGACGCTA
>DASSMI010000121.1:0-8889 GCA_035688935.1 Candidatus Limnocylindrales bacterium
ACCCGGACCTGGGCGTCCACAGCGTCCCCGAGACCCACGTGGAGCCAGCCGAGCTGGCCACCGCCGTGCCCGCCGCCCACCGTCAGCTCCCTGGCGACGACGCGGTCGCCGAGCCGGACGTCGAGCCAGCCGCCGATGGCGTCGCGGTTCCGCTCGCCGGGATCGGCCACGTGGAGGGCCAACCAGTGGCCGAGCGGCGCCGGCGTCGCCGCGGTCCCCGCCCCGACGTTCCGCCAGATCCGGACCGGCGACGACAGGTGCGATTCGACGACGTCGAGGAGCCCATCGAGATTGAAGTCCGCGAGCGCCGCGCCGCGCCCGAGATCGAAGTCGAGGACGCCGGCGGCGTCGGCGCGCTCGACGAAGGTCCCGTCCGGTCTCCCGAGCAGGAGGTTGCTCGGGTCCTTCCGGGCGAAGTCCTCCTGCTGTTTCACGTTCCCCTTCGAGATGAAGAGGTCGAGCCAGCCGTCGTTGTTCACATCGTCGAACTCGGCGTGCCACGCCGTGGACGGGAGCGTGTCGCCGCCGGTGAACGGCCGCTCCGCGTTGACATTCCGGCTCAGCCCGATGTCCGTGTACGTGGGTTTCGTCGACCCGTCGAGGAGGGTCTGGAGCCGGTTCGAGCCCTGGCTCGTCAGGAACACCTCGGGGAGGCCGTCCCCGGTCAGGTCCTGACTCGCGATCCCCATGCCCTCCACGTTGACCCTGACCCATCCGTCGGCCTCCGTGTACTCGCGTGCTGGCGAATCGGGGTCCAACCGCCAGAGCTGCTCCTCGCCGTCGATGTAGTAGTGGCGGTCGTTGCTCACGCGGAGGTCGCGCCGGCCCGATCCGGACCAGTCGCTGAACAGGAGCGACAGCGTGCACCAGCTCGGGTGCAGCGCGATCGGATCGAGGTACCCGGCCGCTTCGGTCGCTCCACGCGGGCGGACGAGGACGTTGTCGACACAGGTGTCCGCGGGGCCCGTGGCGTCCGGGTTGACGTAGTTGCCGAACGCGAGCGTCGGCAGGGCGTTCCGGCCCTCCCAGGTCGCCGCGAACGCCATCGTCGGGGCCGCGCCTCCGTCGAACGACCAGCGCTCGTTCGCGGCCTCGAACCGGCAGTCGCCGGTGCCGCGAAGCAGGACGTTCCCACCGATCCGGAGCACGGCGAGATCGACGCGGCCGTCACCGTCCACGTCGAGCGGGTAGGCGCCCGTCACGTCGGTCATGTCGGTCACGGCGCTCGCGATCCGGCTGAACCGGAGCGGTCCGCCGACGGACGCCTCGTTGCGGTACAGGCCGGCCGGGTTCGTGCCGCCGGCGACATAGAGGTCCGGGCGGCCGTCGGCATCGCAGTCGAGGACGGCCACGCCGCCTCCGGCGAAGTACGCGAGCGGTCCGTCGTAGGTCGTCGCGATTCCCGCTCCGCCGGTGTCCTCGACGAACCGCGGCGTCGTCGGTCCTGCCGGCGCGAACGGACCGGTTCGGCTGAGGGCCAGCCACGCGCCCCCGAGCGCGACGGCGACGAACGCGACCGCCGCGATCCCGGCGGCGACCGCCCCCGGCCGGCGCCGGATCATCCGCCGGCGGCGGCGAGGATCGGATCGGCGGCGCGAGCCGCCCGGTCGAGCGCGACGAGCGTCGCGATGCCACCGCGGCTGAATGCCAGGTCGACGCGCGGCGGCGTCCCGTCGAGGATCGCGGCCTGGAGGTCGTCCACCTCGGCCCGGTAGTCGTCGATCGACTCGACCTCCACCGCTTCCTCGCGCCCATCGCGGAGCAGCGAGATTCGCGGCGCCGGACCGTCCGGCCAGGGCAGGAACGGCGAGTGGACGACGAGCGTCGCCTCGCTCCCGACGATCTCGTAGCGCTGGCGGTCCGGTGCTTCGAAGCCGCTCTCGAAGTGGGCGAGGAGTCCGCTCGGGAAACGGAGCTGGCCGACGAACGTCCGGTCGACGCCCCGCTCGTCGAAGCGGGCGAACGCGGCCACGTCGGCCGGCTCCTCGCCCGCGATCCGCCGGCTGATGCTCACCGGGTAGCAGCCGACGTCCCAGAGCGAGCCGCCGCCGACCTCGGGATCGACCCGCGGATCGTTTGGGTAGGTGAGGAGGAACGAGAACGCCGCGCTGACGACCCGGATCGTTCCGAGCACGCCGGACCGGGCGAGCTCGAGGGCCTTCAGGGTCTGCGGGTGGTGGAGGTACATGAACGCCTCGGCCGCGATCCGGCCGCTCCGCTCGGACGCGGCGATGATCGCGTCGACCTCATCGACCGTCATCGCCAGCGGCTTCTCGCAGAGGACGTGCTTCCCGGCGTCGAGCGCGCGGACCGTCCACTCGGCGTGGAGGCTGTTCGGAAGCGCGATGTAGACGACCTCGATGCCGGGGTCGTCGATGAGCGCCTCGAACGAGGCGTGGGTGGCGACCCCACCATGGCGCTCGGCGAAGGCGGCGGCGCGGGCGGGATCGCGACCGGCCACGGCAACCAGCTCGCCGCGTGGGTTGCCCTCCAACGCGCGGACGATCCGCGGCGCGATCCGACCCGGTCCCAGGATCCCCCAGCGGAGCTTGCGAGACGAGCTCGCGCGATCGTCCAGAACGGGTCCTCCTCGTGTCTGCGGGACCTCCGACGTGACGGCCGGCCGGCGCGACAGGACGGCAATCTACAACGTGGCGCGTGGTAGAGTCTGCCGGTTCATTTGAGCAGGAGGAACACAAACTCGTGGCCTCCGTTCGAACCGAGCCCGGGCTGCGCAGCGAGACGATCCGCCGCGCGAACCTCGGAGCGATCGTCCGCGAGCTCCACGCCGGCGGACCGATGTCGCGCTCCGGGCTCGTGGCCCGAACCGGGCTGACCCGCAGCGCGATCCGCGGCCTGATCGGCGAGCTGGTCGCCGGCGGTCTCGTCGCCGAGGGCCGCGCGACCCGCCTCGGAACGCCGGGCCGGCCCTCGCCGCTCGTGTACCCGCGTCCCGACGGTGCGGTCGTCCTCGCGCTCGACGTCGAGGTCGATTCGCTCGCGGCCGCGCTGATCGGGCTCGGCGGCCGGGTGATCGAGCATGTCCGGGTCGACCGCCCGCGCGGCCACTCGACGCTGGTCGCGATCGTCGACGACCTCGCCGAGCTCGCGGCGACCGTCCGGGCGGGGCAGCCGGCGGCGACGCGCCTCGTCGGAATCGGGGTCGCGGTCGCCGGCGTCGTGCGTCGCGCCGACGGCCTCGTCTCGCGGGCCCCGAACCTCGGCTGGACCGATGAGCCGCTCGGCGACCGCCTCGCGCGCGTCCTCGGCGACGAGCTCCCGATCTCGGTTGCGAATGAGGCCGAGCTCGGCGCGGTCGCCGAGGCCCATCGCGGCGTGGCGATCGACGCCGACCACGTCCTGTTCATCACCGGCGAGGTCGGCGTCGGTGGCGGGCTCGTCGTCGACGGCCGCCCGTTCACGGGCGTCGCGGGCTACGGCGGCGAGGTCGGCCATCTGCCGGTCAACCCCGCCGGCGAGGTCTGCTCGTGCGGCGCGATCGGCTGCTGGGAGACCGAGGTCGGCGCGAACCGCCTGCTCCGCCGGGCCGGCCGGAATCCGCACGGTGGCCGGGCCGAGATGGACGCCCTCGTCCGCGACGCGGCGGCCGGCGATCCGAAGACGCTGGGGGCGCTCGAGGAGACGGGTCGCTGGCTCGGGATCGGGCTGGCCGGCCTCGTGAACGTCCTCAACCCGCGGCTCGTCGTGTTCGGCGGGCTGCTCGAACGGATCCATCCCTTCGTCGCATCGATCGTCGACGCGGAGCTCGACCGGCGGACGCTGCCGGCGCCGCGCCGGCTCGTGCGGGTCGTGGCCGGCAGCCTCGGCGCCGAGGCGCCGCTGATCGGGGCCGCGGAGCTCGCGTTCGAGCCGGTGCTCGCCGACCCCGCCCTCTGGCTCCGGCGACCCGATGCCGATCTGTCCGGAACACCGAAGTTGGCCGTCAGGAGGGTGGTAGCCTAGCGCCGACTCACCGAGCGATGTGCGTTGAGGGAACTCACGAGGAGGAGCGGAGCACATGATCACTCGTCGTTTGGTCGCACTCGTCACCGGGGCGATCGTCGTCCTGGGCGCGTGCAGCAGCACAGCCAGCCCGGGCGCGTCCGGCGGTGGCGGCGGGACCGGCTGTACGGTCGGCGTCTCGTGGAACAACTACTCCCAGGAGCGCTGGAAGAAGGCCGACGAGCCCGCGATGCAGAAGGCGATCGCGGCCAAGGGCGGCAAGTACATCCGCGCCGACGCGAACGACAAGGCCGAGCAGCAGACGACCGACATCGCGAACCTGATCAACCAGGGCGCGAAGGTCCTGATCGTCCTCGCCAAGGACTCCGAGGCGATCAAGCCGGCGATCGCGGACGCCACCGCCAAGGGCGTCAAGATCATCGCCTACGACCGGCTGATCGAAGACCCCGCCACGTTCTACATCACGTTCGACAACAAGAAGGTCGGGACGCTGATGGCCGAGACCCTGATCAAGCTGGTGCCGAAGGGCAACTACGCGATCATCCTCGGCGCCGAGACCGACCCGAACTCCGCGTTCCTCCGCTCCGGCATGACCGAGGCGGGCATCCCGAAGCTCAACGAGACCAGCCCGTCCGGGATCAAGGTCGTGTTCGAGAAGAACACCGACAACTGGGATACGACGAACGCGAAGAACAACATGGAAGCGGCGCTCAATGCGAACGCCAACAAGATCGACGCGGTCCTGTCCGAGAACGACAGCATGGCCACGGGCGTCGTCCAGGCGCTCTCGGCCGTCGGCCTGAAGATCCCGGTGACCGGCCAGGACGGCGACACCGCCGCGCTGAACCGGGTCGCCAAGGGCGAGCAGGCCGTCTCGGTCTGGAAGAACGCGTTCGCCCTCGGCCAGACGGCCGGCGACGTCGCGATGCAGCTGTGCGGCGGCACGGCGCTCAACGCCGTCAAGGCGCCGAGCGACCTCCCCGCGGCCGCGGCTCCCGCCTCGCTCAACGCGGCGGAGTTCGCGACCCCGAAGGGGAACAAGGTCCAGTCGATCATCCTCACCCCGACGGCGATCACCAAGGACAACCTGAAGGACACGATCGACGCCGGCTGGATCACGAAGGACGCAGCCTGCGCCGGCGTGCCCGCCGGGTCGACGCCAGCCTGCGGCTGACCCGATCCGCCTAGCGAGCACGATGCGACCTGTCCCGCGGTCCCCGCGGGGCAGGTCGCTTTCTTCATCCCGTAGTCCGCGCTGACGATCCAGGAGGAGAGCGATGACAACGGTTGCCGGGACCGCTCCGGAAGAGTCCGCGCCGAATGCTGCTGCGCGCGTCGGAGCCTTGGTCCGATCGACGGAGATCGATCTCCGTCAGTTCGGGATGGTCCTCGCGCTCATCATCATCTGGATCGCGCTCGGCATCGCGAACCCCACGATCCTCCAGCCCGTCAACTTCATCACGTTCTCGGTCCAGGCCTCCGGCATCGCGGTCCTCGCGACCGGCATGGTCCTGGTCATCGTCTCCCGGAACATCGACCTGTCCGTCGGGGCGGTCGTCGGCTTCATCGGCATGTTCTATGCCGAGTTCATGGCCCACTTCCTGCCCGAGAACCTCGGCGTCCCCATCGGCCATCCGCTCGTCTGGATCGTCGCCCTGGCATGTGGCGTCCTGCTCGGGACCGTCATCGGGGCGTACCAGGGCTTCCTGATCGCGTACGTCGGGATCCCGTCCTTCGTCGTCACGCTGAGCGGGCTCTTCCTGTTCCGCGGCCTCATCTGGCAGCTGAGCGGCGGCACCACCGTCGCGCCGAACGATGCGACCTTCAACCTCATCGGCGGTGGTCCCCAGGGCTCGCTGGGCGGGATCCTCGCCTGGGCCCTCGGGCTCGTGCTCGCCGCCGCGGCGCTCGGGATCCTCTGGAACGCCCGGCGGACGCGCCGGAAGTACGGCTTCCCGCTCCGGCCGATGTGGGCCGAGGTGCTGATCGCGGCCGTCTCGGTCGCGGTGATCTTCGCCGGCGTCTGGGTCGCCAACGCGTACCACTGGCCGCCCGGTCTGGCGACGCAATACGCGCAGGCGCACGGGATCACCGAACCGCCGGAGGGGCTCCAGATCGAGTCCGGCATCCCGATCCCGCTGCTGATCGTCGTCGGCGTCACGATCTTCATGACCTTCCTGTCCACCCGGCGGCGCTACGGCCGCGACGTGTTCGCCTACGGCGGCAATCCGCAGGCGGCGGAGCTCGCGGGCATCAACACCCGGTGGACGATCATGAAGACGTTCATCCTCATGGGGATCCTGTGCGCGATCAGTGCCGCGATCGCCTCGGCCCGGCTGAACGGCGGGACGCTCGATCTGGGGACCGGCTACGAGCTGTACGTCATCGCCGCGGCGGTGATCGGCGGCACGACGTTCGAGGGCGGCGTGGGCTCGATCACGGGCGCGATCCTCGGAGCGCTCGTCATGCAGTCGCTCCAGTACGGCCTGAGCTTCCTCGGCTTCAACTCACCGCAGATCAACATGGTCCTCGCCGTCGTCCTCATCGTGGTCGTCGGTCTGGACGCCTGGAACCGCCGTCGGGCGCGGTAGGAGCGGAGGGAGACCAATGACCGAGATGGCAACTGCGCCCACTGCCCCGTCCACGTCCGGCACGCCGCTCGTGGAGATGCGGAACATCCACGTGGCGTTCGGCGGCGTCCACGCCGTCCGGAACGTCACGATCGATCTGCACGCCGGCGAGGTCGTCGGCCTCGTCGGCGGCAACGGCGCCGGCAAGTCGACGCTCACGAAGGTCCTGTCGGGTGCCCAGCGCGCCGATTCGGGCGAGATCTTCATCAACGGATCACCCGTCGAGATCACGAACCCCCGCGACGCGAAGGCCCAAGGGATCGAGTGCATCTACCAGACGCTCGCGCTCGCCGACAACCTGGATGCGCCGGCGAACCTGTTCCTCGGTCGCGAGATCACGACCCGGCTCGGGAACCTCGACGACGACCAGATGGAGGATGCGACCCGGAAGGTCATGGGTCGGCTGAACCCGAACTTCACCCGCTTCTCGACGGCGGTCCGGTCACTCTCCGGCGGCCAGCGCCAGGCGGTGGCGATCGCCCGGGCCGTCTACTTCAACGCGAAGATCCTGATCATGGACGAGCCCACCGCGGCGCTCGGGCCGGCCGAGACGGCCCAGGTCCGGAACCTGGTCCGGCAGCTGAAGGCCGAGGGGATCGGGATCCTCCTGATCAGCCACGACATCCACGACGTGTACGACCTGGCCGACCGCGTCAGCGTCATGTACCACGGCCAGATCGTCGACACCGTCAACAAGCACGAGGTCGACACCGACGACATCCTCGGGATGATCATCCTGGGCAAGAAGCCCGGCGACGTGACGGCCAAGGATCGCGAGGAGCTCGAGCTCCGCGGCTGAGGTCCGCGGCGCCGCAGCGTCGGATGAGTCGCGCCCGCGACGTCGGATGCGTCCGTTCGAGCGTGCCGACCGGCACGATCGGCCGTCGGCCAAGCGTGCGCGCACCGATACCGAGTCGCAGCCGCGACTCGCCACCCTCGGCGCCCGGCCGGGTCACGACGTGACTCACTTCCGTCCCGAACGTGCGCGGGTCGGGCCGAGTTGCGGCTGACCTGAGCGCGGCCGCTCTCGATCCGGGTCATCAGGTGACTCGGACGTTCGACTCCGCCATCCGAACCTCGTCATGCGCCGCCGGCATCGATGACGAATGCCTTCCGCCAGCTAGCCGAGCGAGTGGAACGTGGGCGTGAGGGCCGGGTAGAGCTCTCGGTACCGTGCGTGGCCGTCGCGGTAGGCCGCTGCTTCGGGGCCGGGAGACGCGACGACCGTCGTCGACACCCAGGCCGTGGTAGCTTCGGCGACCCGATCGAACCAGCCGGCCCCCACCGCGCCGAGGACGGCCGCACCGTACGCGGCGCCCTCGGTCGTCGCGACGGTCGCGATCTCGGCCTCGAGGACGTCGGCGAGGATCTGCCGCCAGACCGGGCTCGCGATGCCGCCGCCCGACGCCCGGATCGTCTGCGGCGACGGCATCCCGGCGGCGGTCATCAGGTCGAGCCCGTCGCGGAGGCCGTAGGCGACGCCTTCGAGGACCGATCGGGTCAGGTGGCGCCGATCGTGCGTCACGGTCAACCCGACGAAGGCACCGCGAGCGAGCGGATCCGGATGGGGGCTGCGCTCGCCGGTGAGGTAGGGGAGGAACAGCAGGCCGTCGCTCCCCGCCGGCACCTCACCCGCGGCCGCGGCCAGCATCCCGAAGTCCTCGCCCGGCGCGAGCGTGTCGCGGAACCAGCGGTAGCTGCCGGCGGCCGACAGCATCACCGACATCAGGTGCCACCGCTCGGGCACGGCGTGGCAGAAGGCGTGGACGCGGCCGTGCGGCTCGACGATCGGGGCGTCCGTGGCCGCGAACACGACGCCGGACGTCCCGAGCGACAGTGCCACGGTCCCCGGATCCACGACGCCGACACCGACCGCGTTCGCCGACTGATCGCCACCGCCCGCGACGACGGGCGTGCCGGCTCGAAGCCCCGTTGCCGCGGCGGCGGAAGCGGTGACCCGCCCCGTCACGTCCGGCCCTTCGAACGTCGGGGGCAGCCACGCGGCGGGGATCCGCAGCGCGTCGACCACTTCGGGCGACCAGTCGCGCGCCGCCAGGTCGAACAGGATCGTGCCGGCGCCGTCGGCCTTGTCCATCGCATGCTCGCCGGTCAGCCGGAGCCGGACGAAATCCTTTGGGAGGAGGACGTGCGCGGCCCGCGACCAGACCGACGGCTCGTGGTCACGGACCCACACGAGCTTCGGGGCGGTGAAGCCGGTCAGCGCGTCGTTCCCGGTGATCGCGATCAGCCGCTCCGCGCCCACCGCCGCCCGGATCGCGTCGCACTCCGCGGCCGT
>DASSMI010000122.1:0-2895 GCA_035688935.1 Candidatus Limnocylindrales bacterium
CCGGGTCGTCCTCGGCGACGAGGATTCGCATGGAGTCAGGGTCGCATGTCCGGCCGGGGCCGGGCCAGCCGCAGGGCCAGGACCGGGCAGACCTTGACCGCCCGCTCGGCGTGCTCGAGCAGCGCGTCGGGGACGCCGCCCCGCGCGACGATCGGGTAGCCCCAGTCGTCGAGCTCGACCAGCTCCGGCAGGAGCTCGGCGCACATCCCGAAGCCGTCGCAGGCGATCCGATCGACGACGAGCTCGGCCCGCGTCGCACGCGCCGCGCGGGCCTCGGCGAACGTCGGCATCTCAGGCCACCTTCGCCGGCTGGATGCCGGACTCACGGGTGCAAGGCCGGCGGCGTTGATGGAGCTCCCATTCCGGTCCGAAGACGCGGAGCGAGCTGAGGAGCTGGCCCACGGCGCCGTCGGGGTGGCGGCACGCGCCGCGTCCCGCGAGCTGGCGCGCCCAGCGCTCGATCCGCTCGAGGTCGTCGCGTTCGGGGCGACCGACGGTGATCCGCGTCGTCGCATCGGCGATCGCCCGGAGACCGAAGACGCATGGCCCGCACTGCGCGGCCGACTCGCCGGCCATCCAGTCCATGATCCGCGCGGTCGCTCGCACTCCGCACCGATCGTTGCCGAGGAAGGCCACGACGCCGGCGCCGAACGCGCTCCCGGCGGAGCGGAGCGCGATCGGATCGAGCGCGAGGTCCCAGCTGCGCTCCGCCGAGAGCCAACCGCCGAAGTAGCCGCCCAGGAGGACCGCCTGGCGATCGCTCCCGCGGTCGCCCGCGCCGGCGAGGGCAGCGATCTCGCCGATCGGGGTGCCGATCTCGACCTCGCGGACCCCGTCGCGCGCCGAGCCGCTGATCGTCACGAGCGCGGTCCCGGCGGTCTCGCCGCGGCCGAGCTCGCGATACCAGCGGTCGCCGAACCGGGCGATCAGCGCGGCGCTCGCGAGGCTCTCGACGTTCTGCACGAGGGTCGGCCGACCGGCGACGCCGCGCTGGAAGGGACGCGGCGGCGTGACGGTCGGGCGGGCGTCCGCGGCGTTGACGAAGTGGACTGCCGCCGACTCCTCGCCGGCCACGTACCGGTCGGGCGCATCGACGATGGAGACCTGGATGCGGCCGAGGTCGCGCCGCTCGCGAAGCGCGCGGCGCAACGCCTGCCGGGCGTCGCGATGCGCCGAGCCGACGTAGAACACGATCCGGTCGGCGTTCACGGTCGCGGCTCCGAGGACGGCCCCGTCGATCACGAGGTGCGGCCGGAGCGAGAGCAGCGTCCGGTCCTTTGCGCTGAGGGGCTCGCCCTCGGCGCCGTTGACGAGGACGACCGGTCGTCCGCCCGGCTGACCGGCCACCGACCGCCATTTCGTGCCGACCGGGAAGCCGGCGCCGCCGCGCCCCAGGAGGCCGCTCGCCTCGAGCACGGGGATCGTCACCGCGGCGTCGCGGCCGAGCGGCAGCGCGCCGAGGCGGGCCGCATGGTCGGCGACCGTCTCGGGTCCGGCGGCCACCGCCGGCCCGGCGAGGATCCGGGGCTCCATCACTCGTTCCTCCAGGCCGGCTCGACCGCGACGGGGTCCGCCGTACCCCGGGTCACTGCCTCCAGGCGGCTCCGGTTGGTCTCGCCGGCGGTCAGCCGGACGAGGAGCGCTCCGCCGACGGCGAGCACGCACACCGCGGTGACCGCGAGCATCCACAACGCGAACGCGTCGCTGCCGGCCGTCAGGGTGTGCTCGACCGCCAGCGGCCAGCTCGCGTACGAGCTCCAGTGGATCGCCCGCCAGACGCGATGGCCGATCCGGTCGCGCAGCAGGCTCGTGACGATGACGGCCGCGACGAGGTAGACCGAGACGACGCCGAAGGCCACCGGCAGCGGCCGGTACGCGGAGGCAAGCGGGACGAGGGCCGCCGCGACCCCGAGATGCGTGAACGGGTCGAAGACCGCCGTGACGATGTGGACCGCGAGGAAGGCGACCGACAGGAGGGCGAGCGTCCGGTGGAGCTCGACCGTCAGGAAGCGCGGCCACCACGCGGCCTGCGTCCGGGCCACGGACAGGAGACCGAGGCAGGCGACGGCGCTGAAGAGGATCAGCGAGACGATGCCGGACCCGCGCGTCGCGAACCAGAGGATCTGCGTGGCCATGCCCCGATGATCCGGGCGGCCACCTTTCGATCCGGTTACGCGGCCGGGGCGGCCGGCCAGCCTCCGACGCGAACGATCGAGCCGTCGGTCCCGACGAGTCGCGCGGGGAGCGCCTGGGCCGTGAGCCAGTCGATCGCGGCGTCGCCCAGGACGATCGCCGCGGTCGCGGCCGTGTTCGCGTCCACGCAGGTGGCCGCGGCGACGGTCGCCGTCCGCCACGGCGACACGACCGAGCCGCCGGTCCGCGGGTCCACGAGGTGGTGGAAGGTCACGTCTCCGCGCGTCCAGCGCCGGACCGTCGTGCTCGACGTCGCGATCGCCCCGCTCTGGATCGCCACGAGCTCGCCCTCGGCCGACGCGGGCGTCTCGCTGTCCTCCGCGACGAGGACGCGCCATCCGCCGAGCGGTGGCCGGCCGGCGACGGCGATGTCCCCACCGAGCGACACGAGCACGCCGACGGCGCCGTCGCGACCGGTCGCGCGGATCGCGGCATTCGCCGCGAGGTCGGCCGCGAGACCCTTGCCGACCGAGCCGAGATCCAGCTCGGCGCCGGGGCGGACGCGGACGGATCGGGCGTCGGGTGCGAGCTCGACCGATCCCCAGCCGGGAAGGGGCTCGAGGCGGACCGGGATCGGGCCAGTCGCCGCGCGGATCGCGTCGAAGTCGGCCCCGTAGCCGATCGCCCGCATCGCGCGGCCGACGGTCGGATCGACGGCACCGCCGGTCAGCCGCGCCGCCCGGAGACTTGCGGCGATCGCGC
>DASSMI010000123.1:0-10393 GCA_035688935.1 Candidatus Limnocylindrales bacterium
GGCGTCCGGATCGTCGCTGCGGAGCCGCTCCCCGGGGAGCTGGTCCAGGGCCTGCGGAGCCTCGATGAAGGCTTCGTGCCGGAGATCCTCGACCCGTCGCTCCTCGACACGAAGTACCTCGTGAGCAATCTCGACGCGATCGCCGCGCTGCGCGACCTCGTCGAGCGCGAGGGGATCTTCGGCGGGCCGTCGTGCGGGGCGGTGCTCGTGGCGGCGGCGCGCGAGGCGTCGAAGATGCGGTCCGGCACGATCGTCGCGCTCCTCCCGGACGGCGGCTGGAAGTACCTGAGCGCCGGCACGTTCACGCGCGACTTCGACGAGATGGGCGACGACCTCGAGGGCGGCGTCAGCTGGTGGTGACCGCCCGCGATGCGGTGGGTGCATCGAACGAGCTCTGTCGGCTGGACATCGACCACCACAGGCGCCTCGACGCACCCAGGGACGTCGCATGCCGCACGGGGCGCATCAGATCGCGCGTGACGACGCCGTGGGGCGCCGTTTGATGCGTACCACGCAAACCCGGGACCGAGCCCGCGACGCCGAGACGCCGCAACAGATCGTCCGGGCCGGCTACGACAAGATCGCGGGACGCTACTTCGCCTGGAGCGACGCGAACCCGTCCGAGGCTCGGCAGCGGGCCCTCGAGCTCGCGCTCGAGGCGATCCCGCCCGGCTCGGACGTCCTCGAGCTCGGCTCGGGCGCCGGCGTCCCGATGACCGCGGCGCTTGCCGTCGGGCGGAGCGTGACCGGGGTCGACATCAGCGCGGCGCAGATCGCGCTCGCGACCGCCAACGTCCCGACGGCGACGTTCGTCCCGGCGGACCTGACCACGTACGACCGGCCGGCCGCGTCGGTCGACGCCGTCGTCGCGTTCTACTCGCTGACCCACATCCCGCGCGAGGAGCTCGTTCCGCTGCTCGGCCGGATCCGGCGCTGGCTCCGTCCCGGTGGCGTGTTCCTCGCCTCGCTCGGCGTCGAGGACGACCCGGGCGGGATCGAGGACGACTGGCTCGGCGTCCCGATGTACTTCAGCCACTTCTCGGCGAAGGTCAATCGCCGGCTCGTCGAGGAAGCCGGTCTCGTCATCGAATGGGCGGAGGTCGTCACGGAGCCCGAGGACCGCCACGACGCCCGGTTCCTGTGGGTGCTCGCGCGGGCGCCCGCGTGACGACCGTCAAGGAGGCTCGGCTCCCGCTCGACGGAGCGCTCGTCCATCTTCGGCCGGCCGTCCCCGCCGACGCGTCGACCTTCGAGGCGATCCTGCGCGACCCGACCGTGCATCCGATCTGGCAGGCGGCCGATCCGGCCGCCGACGCCCAGGACCTCGCTGATCGCGACGATGGGGTCGCCGTCTGGGCGATCGAGCACGACGGGCGGGTGGTCGGGCTGATCCAGGCCCACGAGGAGACCGACCCGCGCTACCGTCACGCCGGGATCGACATCGTCCTCGCGTCGTCGGCGCAGGATCGCGGGCTCGGCACGGATGCCGTCCGGACCGTGGCGCGGTGGCTCGTCGAAGCACGCGGCCACCACCGGCTGACGATCGATCCCGCGGCGTCCAACGCCCGGGCGATCGCGGCGTATGCGAAGGTCGGCTTCCGGCCGGTGGGCGTGATGCGTCGCTACGAGGGCGATCTCGACGACTCGTGGCACGATGGCCTCCTCATGGACCTCCTCGCGGACGAGCTGACGTGACCACCGAGACGACGCATCCCGGACCGGCATCGGCCACCCTGACCGCCGAGCTGATCGAGGAGATCGTCGAGCACCTTCGCGCGGCGTATCCGAACGAGGGCTGTGGCGTCATCGTCGGCGATCGGTCGCCGGCCGCCGGCGGGCAGCCCACCCGGTTCGTCCCGATGCGGAACGCCGCCGAGTCGCCGCTCCGCTTTCGGATCGACGAGGCCGATCTCATCGCCCTCGACGACGAGCTGGACCGGACCGACGAGAACTTCTGGGCGATCGTCCACAGCCACGTCGGCTCGCCGGCCTACCCGAGTCCGACGGACGTCGCCGTCACGCCGGTCTACGTCAACCAGCTCCACCTGGTCGTGTCGCTCGCAGACGAGCAGCCGGATCTCGGACTGTTCCGGATCGTCGACGGCGTGATCCACCGGGTCGAGCTCGTGGTGGGCGGGCCGGCCTAGAAAGCCCGGGCACAATATCCCGACGATGAACGAGCAGCGAGCGTGAGCGACGATCGGCGCCAGCCCGAGGTCGACACCGGGCGTCTGCTGTGGCTCCTCGGCGGCGCGGCAGCAATCGCGGCAGGCACGGCCCTCGGCTGGGATGCGACGGCGCTCGCCTCGGTCGTCACGCCGCCGCCGGCGATCCGCGCGATCCTCGTCGGCGGCTCGTTCGCGCTCGGGATCGTCCTGCTGCTGTCAGCGGTCCAGCGGCTCTCGGGGTACGCCGACATCCCGCAGGACCCCACCACGACCGAGCCGGCCGATGTCGAGGGCCGAGACGTCCCGGGCATGATCCGCGGCGTGCGGCTCGTCTTCCTGGCCGTCGCCGCGTTCGCCGCGACCTCCGGCTGGGCGCTCGGTCATCCGCTGCCGCTCGTGGTCGCGCTCGTGATCGCCGGCGTCGATGTCCTCGAGACCTCGTTCCTCCTCGTCGTCGTGGGCCTCCGCGACCGACGCTGATCGCCCCTTCGCAACCGGGGATTGACGCCCCCGTCGGATCGCGCCAGCATCCCTCCGCCTCGCCCGCGCGCGCCCGACGCGCGACCGACGGCCCCGACGCGTGAGGGTCGACATGGCCGGCTCGATCTCGGCAGCCCGCTCCACCGTGCGGACGGTCATCGCGGCGATCGCGTTCATCGGCGCGGTCGCCATGGTTGGCGCGACGCAGCCGTCGCCCGCCGACGGCCCGAGCGCGCTCGCCCGGGCGAAGGGCGACGCGGCGGACGTGAATCCGGAGGCCGGCGAACAGGCCGAGCAGACCGAGAAGCGCGCCGAGGCCTACGAGGAAGCCGAGCGTGAGGGCAAGATCGGTGCCGCTCGCCCGACCGGCGCAGCGGCCGCCGCTCCGGCTGCCGGGTGGGCCGGCGAGCAGGTCGTCGACGGCGTGAGCGACGACTGGGAGCCCGCGATCGCCGCGGACCCGAGCTCGAGCTACGTGTATTCCCTCGTCACGCGGTACGCGGGGAAGCCGTGCGGCGGCAACTGTCCGTCGCCGTACATCGCCCTCCAGATCAGCGCCGACGGCGGCGCGACGTGGACGACCAAGCCGCTCTGCGCCTGCAAGGGCTCCGGCCAGTTCGACCCGATCATCGAGGTCGCACCGGCGACGGGCGGCGTCTACGCGACGTACATGAACGGCTACAACGTGGTCTTCGTGCGATCGACGGACCATGGCGCGTCCTGGTCGGCGCCGGTCAAGGTCTACGGCAACGTCTCCTGGAACGACAAGCCGACACTCGCGGTGAGTGACAACGGCGTCGACGTGTACATCTCGTTCAACGGCCCGACCGGTGGCGATCCGTGGATGGCGCAGTCACACGACGGCGGCGCGACGTGGACGCAGACGAAGCTCGTGGACTCGACGCGGTACTACTTCGACTTCGATTCCGACGTCGCGTCCGACGGCACCGTCTACTTCGCGCAGACCTCGATCCTCTACGGCGGCGGCGGGAACAAGGGCACGACCCCGAGCGAGCCGATCGAGGAGCACGTCTTCATCTCGCGCGATCGCGGGGCGACCTGGGAGAACCGCACGATCGCGACGGTCCAGGCCGGGACCGTCTGCGTGGCCGCGGGCTGCACGCCCGACTTCTACATCGGCCACATCGCCCTCTCGGCCGATGCATCCGGGCGCCTCGTCGCGCTCTACGACGGCGCCGCCGTGGCCCAGGGGCCGCAGACGATCCAGGCACGCTCGTCGTCGGATGGCGGCCGGACCTGGTCGGCGCCGATCACGCTGTCGACGGTCGGTGAGACGAGCACGGCGCCCGCCGTCGAGTCGCGCGGCAGCGGCGACGTCCGGGCGTGGTACTACCAGACGTCCGGCGGCGGGAACGTCGACGCCTGGAACGTGTGGTACCGCTCGTCGACGAACGGTGGCGCGACCTGGTCCGCGCCCGTGAACATCTCCGACGCCGGCGGCGGCGCGGCCTACAAGACCGCGGCCGGGTTCGCGGAGGTGTACGGCGACTACGGCGAGATCGCGATCACGAACACTGGTAAATCGATCGCGATCTGGGGCGAGGGGATCTCGTACACGGGGCCCGGCGGCGTCTGGTTCAACCGCCAGCCGTAGTCGCCCCGCGCAGTCGATCAGCGCGGCCGATCCCCCGGCAGAGCTCGATCGGACTCGAAGATTGGGTACGCGGGGTCTTCGGCTCGACATCGATCTCGGTCACGACTCGCCCGATGGGCGGGCGCGGGCGAGTGCGGCGAGCAGCGAGGCCTCGGTGGGGGTGGAGCCCACGCCGAGTCGGGCGCCGATCCGGGATGCGAGCGGCGGCTCGAGGAACGTCGAGGCCAGCGTCGGCCACGCCGGCTCGGCGAACACGTCGGCCGGTGAGCCGTCGCCGACGATGCGGCCGTCGCGCATGACGACGATCCGCTCGAACGCCTCGGCGACGAAGCGCATGTCGTGGCTGATCGCGATCACGGTTCGACCCGCGGACTTGAGCGACCCGACGATCTGCTCCACGCGCTCCACGCCCCGGGCATCCTGGCCGGTCGTCGGCTCGTCGAGGACGATCACCGGCGTCTCCATCGCGAGAACGGACGCGAGCGCCAGGAGCTTCCGGCGGGAGTAGCCGAGGTCGTACGGGTTCGCGTCGGCGTCGCTCGCCAGGCCCGTTGCCTCGAGGGCTCCGGCGGCGGCGCGGTCGAGGTCGGCGCCCCGCCGGCCGAGGTTCCGCGGGCCGAAGGCGACCTCGGTCCGGACGGTCTGGGCGAAGATCTGGCGGTCCGGGTCCTGGAACGCGAGGCCGACGGTCGCCGCGAGGTGCGCCACGCGGCGGCCGGCCGCGTCCTCCCCGGCGACGAGCACCCGGCCCTCGGTCGGGCGCAGCAGACCGTTCAGATGGCGGACGAGCGTCGACTTGCCCGACCCGTTCTGTCCGACGATCGCGACGCCCTCGCCCGCGCCGATTCGGAGGTCGACGCCGTCCAGCGCTCGCGTCCCGCCCGGGTAGACGTGGACCAGGCCTTCGACCGCGACCTCGGTGCCTCTCGTGGCCCGCTCGGCCGTCACCGGACGGCCTCCTGCGCGGCGGTTGCAGCGACGACGCCCGGATCGACGCCGGCGCCCGCGAGGGCTCGGGTCAGACGCGCACGCGCCGGTGGCTCGACGCCCAGGTCCGCGAGTGTCGGGTCGTCGAGGATCTCGCGAGCCGGCCCGTCGCGGACGATCCGGCCGCCATCGACGGCGATCACCCGGGTGCACAGCCCGTCGAGCAGGTCGGTCTTGTGCTCGGCGATGAGGAGCGACGTCCCCGTTCCGGCGAGCGCCCGGAGCGCCTCGCCGACGAGGCGCGTGCCGGCCGGGTCCAGCTGCGCCGTCGGCTCGTCGAGGATGACGTGCCGCGGCCGCATCGCCAGGAGCGATGCGATCCCCACGAGCTGCGACTGACCGCCCGAGAGACGCTGCGGGTCGCGGCGGATGATCGACTCGAGCCGCAGCCGCGCGATCGCCTCGCGCGCGCGAGCGACGGTTTCGTCGACCGGGAGTCCCAGGTTCATCGGCCCGAGGGCGATCTCCTCGAAGACCGTCGCCGCGATCCCGGAGCGCTGCGTGTTCGGGTTCTGGAAGCCCACGACGACCCGCTCCGCGAGGTCGTGCGTCTCCATGCCGGCCGCCGCGACGCCATCGATCGTGAGCGTGCCGCGTAGCGTGCCGCCGACGGACGCGGGCGCCAGCCCCGAGGCGACGAGGCACAGCGTCGACTTGCCGGCCTCGTTCGGTCCCACCAGCCCGACGATCTCGCCGTCGTCGATCCGGAGATCGACGTCATGGAGGACCTCCCTGGCGTAGCCGGCGTAGCGGTAGGACGCGTCGCGGAGCTCGAGCATCAGGGCAGGCTCGGGAAGATGCCGGCGAGCCGGCTGATGATCGCGACGAGGAGCAGGAAGAGCAGCGCCGCCCGGAGCGCCAGCTGGGAGCTGCTGTCCGGGATGCGCCACAGGAGATGCCGGCGGCCCGGTCGGCCGAACGCCCGCACCTCGAGCGCGAGGCTGCGCTCCTCGACCTCGGTCAGCGACGACAGGATCACCGGGCCAACCAGGGGAAGGACGCCGCGCAGCCTCGCCCGGACGCTGCCCTCGGTGTCGAGGCCGCGGGCGCGCTGGGCGGCCTGGATCACGCCGGCCCGCTCGACCATCGCCGGGACCGCCTCGAGCGTCGCGAGCGCGACGAACGCGAACCGTGACGAAAGCCCGCGGCGCTCGAGGTCCAGGACGAACGACCGCGGGTCCGTGGTCAGCCCGAACAGCCCGATCGACGTCGAGATCGCGAGGAGCCGGACGAGCGTCTGGCCGGCGAAATCGACGCCCTCGCTCGTCGCATCGAAGGGACCGATGGAGAACAGGATGTGCGTGCCGGCGCGGGTGAACACGCTGACGAGGACGACCGAGATCGCGATCGGGAGCGTGAGCAGCAGCGAGATCCGGACGAGCCGGCCCGCGATGCCGGCGACGGCAGCCGACGCGACGACGAGCGCCAGGATCGCGATCGGTCCGAGATACCCGCCGATGAGGAACGCTCCCAACGACTCGACGCTCGCAAGGACGGCCTTCGTCAGCGGGTTCAGGCGGTGGTACGGCGACCGACCCGGCGGCGCCAGCGACGCGAGGAACGCGGCGTCGTCCGCGGACAACGCCTGAGCCGCCTCGTGCGAGACCTGGTCGGAGCCGTCCTCCGCGCTGCTCGGGTCGATCGGCTAGGCCTCCGCCAGCCCGATCGCGCTCTCGCCTTGCGGGAACCGGGCGATGAACCGGCGGCTCAGCGCGCCCAGGATCGCGAACACGACGAAGTAGGTCACCGTCTTGTCGATCGGGTCGGACAGCAGGCCCTGCTTCAGGACCGCGGTTCCCAGATCGTCACCCGCCTTCTGGAACGCGGCCACGAGGAGGTCCGTCCCGGAGCCGGTGACGCCGCCGAACACGACCGACGAGATCGGGAACGAGATCAAGGCCGACACGATCCCGCACACGAGCCCCGCGACGAAGACGTACGCCGCCCCGAGGTCGCGGCGGATCGCGAGCAACGCGATCAGGCCCACGACCGCACCGATCAGGAGGAGTGCGACCAACCAGCCGAGGATGACGAAGACCGGGGCGGGAGCGGGGACGCCCTCGGCTGGCTGCGCGAAGAAGAGGAGCTGGAAGACGTTCGTTTCGGCGTTGGTGTAGAACGGCAGGAACCCGTAGATCCCGATGATCGCGACGATCAGCGCGACCACGGCGGCACCGATCGCCAGCCGCGCCGGCGGCGTGTCGGGGCGGCTCCGGAAGAACCCCAGCCGGCCGAAGATCCCGGCGAGCAGCCCGATTTCCACCGCGACGATGAAGAACGGCGCGGCATACGGCGACTGGAAGGGCGCGGGCAGGATGTACGTCCAGATGAGGTTGGCGAGCCCGCCGGTCACCGCTCCGGCGATCGGGCCGGCCAGGACGCCCACGAGGATGGTCCCGATCGAGTCGAGGTAGACAGGGATCTTGAGCGCGGCCGACACGGTCTGGCCGAGGATGATGTTGATGGCAATCGCGATCGGGATGAGCACGATCGTCCGTGTGTCGAACTGCGACGTGATCGAGTCGAATCGGCGCGTCTGGGCGTACTCGGTCGCCAGATAGACGACGAGCGCCACGATCAGGCCAATCGCCAGGATCGTCACGATCGTGTTGAAGCCGACCGGGACCCCGGTGTTCGGGTCCTTGGTCAGATCGATCGCGCCGACGACGTTGATCCCGACCACCAGGACGACGACGAACGCGACGAGCGCGACGAGTGCGCGGACCCACGTGGCAGCCATGCGAGCCTCCTCGTATTCGACCGGACGGCTGGGGCCGTCGGTCGCCACTCCCTCTGGTCCCTAGTGTGCTACGTCGCTCGGGACGCCGCCAGACGCCCGACGCGTTCGACGAACCGGCGGAGGAACTCGTCGGCGTCCGCGGCGATCGCGACATCGGCGTTCGGGGGTCGGCCCCAGACGCCACGCCAGTCGGTGACGGTCTCACCGGCGGTGAGCGTGCCGCCCAGCTCGACGTCGACGGTCACCGCCCTGGTCGTGATCAGGCTCCGGTCGAGGGCCGCGGCGGCCGCGAGCGCATCGTGGATGAAGGCGCCGTAGAACCCGTCGTACTCGGCGTGGAACTCCATGTAGAACCGGAGCGCGTCGGCGGTGAAGCGGACGATCGGATTGCTGGCGACGGAACGCGTCGCGTGCATCGGGTCCTCTCCGCGGCCGAGGGCGAGCGAGTCGTCGGGCATGCTCCCCGCGGCGCGCGCGAGGGCCACGACATGCTCGGGCAGGATCCTCGCGAGCTCGGTCACGTCCAGCCCGAGCGCGACCGCCCGCCCATGGCCGTTCGCCTCGGCCGAGGCGCCCCACGCGGCGAACGCGATCTTCGCGGCCTCCGGATCACAGTGGATGTTCCACTCGGTCGTCGGGGCGGTGTTCCCGGGATGGCGGTACGCGCCGCCCATCAGGACCCACTCCCTGAGGAGGGTCGGAAGGGCGGGCTCGCGGAGCACCGCGAGCGCGAGGTTCGTGAGCGGCCCGCACGTCACGAGGGTGATCTCGCCCGGCCGACGCCTGGCCTCGTCGATGAAGAGATCCACCGCGTTCCGGTCGCTCAGGGCTCGCGACGGCGGTGGGAGCTCGGCGTAGCCGAGTCCCTGCGGGCCGTGGGTCTCGGGCGTCGTCTCGACCGGCCGCACGAGCGGCCGATCCCGCCCGAGCGCGACCTCGATATCGAGGCGGCCGGCAAGCTCCAGCACGGACCGCGTGTTGACCTCGACCTGGTGGGCATCGACGTTGCCCCCGACGCAGGTGACCGCGACGAGCTCGGCCTCGGGCGACGCAGCGACGTAGAGGAGCGCCAGCGAGTCGTCGATCCCGGTGTCGACGTCGAGGATGAGCGGCGTGGTCGTCGTCACGCCCCGACGGTATCGGATCGGTGGTCCGTGCGTGCCGGCGACGTCGTCAGGCGGCGATGATCCGGCTTGGCCGGGCCACCTCGACCGTTGTGTACGGCATGACGATGACGTACTTCCCGGCGAGCGCCCGCATCGTCAGGCCGGCCGCGCCCGGGAGCGCGCCGGGCCACGTCCCGCGCCGGCGCGGCACGAATTGCCGGCCGAGCGTCGCGATGGAGATCGCCTCGCGGGGCGCCGGCGAGCGGCCCCAACGGCTCGAGCCGTACGGGTAGAGCGGATCGAGGACGACCGCCTTCGTGACGGTGAAGTCGGTCGTGACGCGGGGGTCGGCGGTCGCCTGGAAGCCGCTCATCACCCACGCGTGGCGGCCGGCCCACACGAGTAGGCCCACCGGCCGGCCGGTCTCGCGGATCGAGATCGCCGCGAGCCGCATCGCCTCGCGGATCGAGTCCGTGCCGACCATCCGATACGGCCCCGCGTCGAGCGCATTCAGGCCGTCCGTCCAGCCGCGGACGCTCGCGCCCTTGCGCTCGAAGCCATCGCGGGTGGGACCGGACAGATCCCGCGCGAGCTCCTGGAGGCGGACCTGGGTCTTCGCGGTCCGATCGGTCCCGCCCATGATGTTCAGCATCATCTGCATGCTCGCGCCCACGCACTGGACGAAGTTCGTCTGGGCGACGAAATCGTTCCGGTCGGCGAGGTCCAGGCGGAACGGCGTCCGGATCTCGGCGAACGAGCGGTTCCGCGCGGCGTCCGAGCGGGTTTCGGCCGCGGTCGCCGTCGCGGGCGAGAGAGCGCCGACGACCGTGGCAGCGGCGACGGCGAGCGCGGCGACGGCGTGCGGTCCGGAGCCCCGGCGGAGTCCTTGCATCGTCAACGGATGGTAGCGGGCGGCGCCAAGACGGTGCCTCGGGTCGATTCGCCGTCGCGGCGTTCTCGGATCTCGAGCCGCCAGACAGAGCGGTCTCGACCGGCCCGGAGACGGCGGGCCCACGTCGAGCCGGTCGCGCTGATGTCGGCGTCGGTGGCCGGACGCCACTCGACGACCTCACCGCCGAGGAGGCGCCAGCGGTCCTCGAGGTCCGCGCGTGTTCCCGCGTCGAGCGGCGGGATCGCGAGACGATCGCGCGGATCGACTGAGACGAGGATTCGGGCGGTCGCCCCCGGCGCCATCAGCCGGACGATCCCACACGACGCGTCGGCGGCGCCTTCGAGGGCAAGCGCGCCGCCGAGGAGCGAGCCCCAGGGGAACGCGATCGTCAGCTCGTCGGCCCGC
>DASSMI010000124.1:0-3611 GCA_035688935.1 Candidatus Limnocylindrales bacterium
CTGGATCCGCCTGGCCGCCGCGCTCGTGCTGACCGCACTCGGCGCGGCCGCCGTCGTCGATTCGACCCCGCCGGTGTCGCCCGCATCGACGCCGACCCCGGACACCCGGGAGGTCGCCGCGTCGACGGACACCCCGCCGTCGTCGGTCGCGCCCGCCTCGGCCGCGGCGCCCTCCGCGTCGGCGCCCACGATCGGGTCGCCCTCGGCCGCGGCGCCGACCGACCCGCCGGCCGTCGTCCCGGCGACCACGACCGCGATCCGGCCGGGATCGATCAACAAGACGAGCCTGAACCTGACCGCCAGGTACGCGGTCACGCTGAACGTCGGCTGGACGAGTCGTTCGTTCGGCGTCAGCACGATCCTGACCGTCACGAACACGTCCGGTGCGGCCGTCGACCGGCTCGAGCTGAACACGATCGCCGCCCGACTCGGCGGGATCCGGATCACGGTGGCGACCGTCGACGGCAAGGCCGTCACGCCGAGCATCTCCGACCAGACGATCCGGCTGCCGCTCGGCGGGATCCTGGACCCGGGGGCGAGCGCCACCGTCCGCGTGGACTACCGGGCGACCCTCCGCTCGACCACCTCCGGGTCCAGCTGGCTCTTCACCCGGGCGAACGGCGTCCTCGAAGCCCACCGCTGGATTCCCTGGATCAGTCGCGCGACCCCGTTCGACCGGCCGAACCACGGCGATCCGTTCGTGACGCCGGTGAGCCCGTCCGTGACGGTTCGGATCGTCGCCGACCGGACGATCCGCTGGGCCACCACCGGCGAGCAGACGAGCCCGACCGGACGGACGACGACGTTCGGGGCGTCGAACGTCCGGGACTTCGTGATCGTCGGCGCGCCCGACTTCAGGACCGTGTCCGCGACCCTGAACGGCGTCGCGATCCACGTGTGGTACCGGTCCGGGTTCCCCGCGTCGACCGTCCTCGCGGCGGCCAGGACGGCTCTCAGCCGCGAGTCGCGGCTGCTCGGCGCGTACCCGTACAAGACCTACGACCTCGCCCAGACGGCCGGCGGCTACGGGATGGAATCGCCCGGCCTGACCTGGATCCCGACCGGCGCCGGCTCCCTGCCGTACCTCGTCGCCCACGAGACGGCGCACCAGTGGTTCTACGGGATCGTCGGGAACGACCAGGCGCGCAATCCCTATGCGGACGAGGCCGCCGCGGACATGGTGGCTCGCCATGTCCTGGGGCTCCGCCGGGCGTCCCGGTGCGCCACGGCCCGACTCGACCTGACGATCTACAGCTACTCGGCAACGTGCTACTACGAGGTGATCTACATCCAGGGCGGCAACTTCCTGGATGACACGCGGGCCCGGATCGGGTCGACCGCGTACTGGGACGCGCTCCGCGACTACATCGCGCAGTACCGGTTCAAGCTCTCGTCGACGAAACGCCTCCTCGACGCGATCGACGCGCATACGAGCCTCGACCTCCGCCCGCGCTACCACACCCGCTTCCCGTCGCTGTACTGAGCGGCGGGCGGCCGCCGGTCCGTATCCTCGTCCCGTGCGCACCGTCGACGAGCACACGACCACCGGCGCGAGGCATCCCGACGTGGGGCGATGACCCCGACCGCCCATGAGGGCCCGGCAGGCGCCGAGGGCGTCCTGTGACCGATCGGGCGACGGAGCTGCTCGCGGCGTACTGGACGCTGGCCGGCGACGTCTGGCCGGGCGCGCCGAGCGAGGTCAGCCCGTTCCCGCTCGCCGATCGGGCGGCCGCCGCAGCCGCGGCCGGGTACACCGGGATGGGGTTCGTCCACGAGGACCTCGCCGCGAACGCGGCGGCGATCGGGTACGGCGCGATGCGCCGGATCCTCGGCGATCGTGGGATCCGCCACGTCGAGGTCGAGTTCCTGAGCGACTGGGATCGCGACCCCGGCGACCCGCGACGCGCGGCGTCGGACCGCGTCTTCGCCGAGCTCCTCGAGGCGGCCGCAGAGCTGGGAGCGCGGAACCTGAAGGTCTCGCCGCATCTCCATGTCGCGCCGCCGCCGGACGTCCCGCGGATGCGCGACGCGTTCGCCCGGCTGTGCGAGCGCGCCCGACCGGCCGGCGCGAACGTGATCATGGAGCTCATGCCCTTCACCGACGTCCGGACGGTCGCGACGGCGCTCGAGATCGTGGCCGGCGCCGAGCAGCCGAACGGCGGCCTCCTCCTCGACGCGTGGCACGTCTTCCGAGGCGGAATCGATCTCGCCGACGTCGCGGCGATCCCGGCACGCTTCGTCAAGGGCGTCGAGCTCGACGACGCCGGCCCGCCCGAGGGCGACCCGTTCGACGACACGAGGTTCAGGCGGCGGCTCCCGGGCGACGGCGCCTTCGACATCCCGGCCTTCCTCGACGCCGTGCACCGCGCCGGGTTCGACACGCCGTACTACGGGGTCGAGATCATCTCCGAGACGTTCCGCCGCCTGCCGCTCGAGGTCATGGCTCGGACGTCGTTCGAGGCGACGATGCGGGAGGTTCGCCGCGCCTCCGCCGAGCCGATCGAGACGCGGCGGTGATCCGCGTCGCGGTCCTCGGAGCGGGCCGGATCGGCCGGATCCACGCCGCGAACGTCGCCGCGAACCGGCGTGCGCGGCTCGTCGCCGTCGCCGACGCGATCGCCGCGTCCGCCGAATCCCTCGCCGCGTCGCTCGGCTGCGAGGCGTCGACCGACTCCGAGGCGGTCATCGGCCGGTCCGACGTGGATGCAGTCGTGATCGGGACGCCATCGGACACGCACGTCCCGCTCATGCTCGCCGCCGCCCGCGCCGGCAAGGCCGTGCTGTGCGAGAAGCCGCTCGGCGAGGATCTGCGTCGGGCGGACGGGGCGATCGCCGAGCTCGATCGACTCGGGACGCCGGTGATGATGGCGTTCAACCGGCGGTTCGATCCGACGAACGCCCGGATCCGCGCCGCGATCGATGCCGGCGAGATCGGCGACGTCCGCCAGGTGATCGTCACGAGCCGCGATCCGGGCATGCCGCCGCGCGACTACCTCGCGCACTCCGGCGGGATCTTCCGCGACATGGTGATCCACGACTTCGACACCGCTCGATTCCTGCTCGGCGAGGAGCCGGTCGAGCTCTTCGCGACGGCGAGCCGCCTCGTCGACCCCGACCTCGTCGCGGCGTTCGACGACTACGACACGGTGACCGTCGTCCTCCGGACGGGCGGCGGCCGGCAGGCGGTCATCACGTGCTGTCGCGAGGCGGTCTTCGGGTACGACCAGCGGGTCGAGGTGTTCGGCTCGCGGGGGATGCTCCAGAACGACAACCTCCGGCCGTCGACCCTTCGCCGGACGACGTCGGCCCAGACGGACGCGCGTGAGCCGCTCCTCGCCTTCTTCCTCGAGCGGTACGCCGACGCCTACCGCGAGGAGATGGAGGCGTTCCTCGCCGCGCTCGAGGACGGAGCGCCGATGCCGACGACGCCGCGCGACGGCCGGCAGGCGCTCCATCTCGCCGAGGCCGCGCTGGAGTCGGTCCGAACCGGGGTCGCCGTCCCCGTCGGATCCCTCGCTCTCGCTGGAGTCAACCAGCCGACACCCCCGTAACGAGCTCCGCAGGGTCCGCGTCAGACGGCCGTTCGACGCCCACCCGCACGAGGCGTCGCG
>DASSMI010000125.1:0-9091 GCA_035688935.1 Candidatus Limnocylindrales bacterium
ACATCGAAGGAGACCACGGACCGTGGGTGTTCCGAAGCGACGCGTCTCGCACGCCCGGCAGGGCGAGCGCCGCGCGCACCTGGCGCTGAGCGTGCCGCAGCTCGTGGAGTGCGACCACTGCCACGAGATGAAGCTGCCGCACCACGTCTGTCCCAACTGCGGCTGGTACAACGGCCGCCAGGCGATCGAGCTCAAGCAGACCACGACCGACACCGCCTCCTGAGGTGGTCGCCGCGTTCGACCGGCCGATGGCTTCCCCCGCCGGCTCGGCCGCCGATGACGGACGCGGGGTGACGATCGCGGTTGACGCGATGGGCGGTGACCACGGTCCGGCCGAGGTCGTGCCCGGGGCGATCGATCACGCCAGGGCCCACCCGGAGGATCGGGTGATCCTCGTCGGCGACGAGGCGACCGTCCGCAAGCTCGCCGGCACCGTTCCCGCGAACGTCTCGATCGTCCACGCGGCCGAGGTCGTCGACATGGACGAGCACGAACCAGCCCTGGCTCTTCGCGAGAAGAAGGACAGCTCGATCCTCGTCGCGACCGATCTCGTCAAGCGCGGCAAGGCCGACGCGGTCGTCACGGCCGGGCACACCGGGGCCGGGATGGCCGCCGCGGTCCTCCGCCTGGGTCGGCTGCCCGGCGTGGACCGCCCGGCCCTCGCCGTCCAGCTCGCAACCGACGCCGGGACGCTCGTGCTCCTCGACATCGGCGCCAACCCGGACTCGACGCCGGAGAACCTCGCCCAGTACGCCCGGATGGGCGCGATCTTCAGCGAGCGGGTGCTCGGCGTGGACCGGCCGCGCGTCGCGCTCCTCTCGATCGGCGAGGAGAAGGGCAAGGGCGACCTGCGGATCCAGGGAGCGACCGAGCTCCTCGACCTGACCGACCTGAACTTCGTCGGGAACGTCGAGGGCAAGGACCTGACGAAGCACGACACCGACGTCGTCGTGACCGACGCGGTCGCCGGCAACGTCGTCATCAAGTTCTTCGAGGGTCTCTCGACCTACATCTTCGACCTCTTCCGGACGGAGTTCTCGGGCTCGCTCCGCGGGAAGCTCGCGTACCTCCTCATGCGTCCCGGGCTCGCCCGGATCCGAGCCGTCTTCGACTACGAGCGCGTCGGAGGGTCGCCGCTCCTTGGCGTGCGGGGGACGGTGATCATCACCCACGGCCGGGCCCGCCGCCGGATGATCGGCTACGGCGTGGGCGTCGCCGCGACGATGGCTCGGACCCGCGTCCCCGAGCTGATCGCGGAGGCGCTCCGGCCGGCGGCAGGGGCGACTGCCCGGGCCGACGAGCCGGCGGTGCCGGACGAGCCCGCCGCCGATCCCCTCGAGACGGCCTCGTGAGCGGCCCGGACCTGACGGTCAGCCGAGGCGTGATCGACGAGATGGTCCGGCTCGCCGCGATCGGCGTCCCGGGCGTCGCCCGCGTGTCGCGGGGCGGTCCCGGTTGGCGGGCCGCGCTCGCCGGCCCGGCGATCGTGACGCACGTCGCGAACGACGGCGTCCGGCTCCGCGTCTGGGTCGTGGCCCGGCCGGGGCAGTCCCTGACCGCCGTCGCCGCACAGGTCCGCGACGCCGTCAGCGCGACGATCGAGCGCCTGCTCGACCTCCGGCTCGACTCGGTGACGGTGACCGTCGATGGCGTCGGGGTCTGAGGCCGGCTCGGACCGGATTCGAGCCCTCCGCGCCGGACGCCGGCTCGCGCTCGCTGCCGTGTTCGAGGCCGAGTTCGGCCAGCGGCCGGCCGACGCGATCCTCGAGCGCCACCTGGCCGAGGTCGAGGGCGACCCGCGCGCGGCGGACCTGGCCCGGAGTCTCGTCGGCAACGTGGTCCGCCACCGCGACGAGATCGACGCGACGATCGTCCGGACGGCACCGCAATATCCGGTCGGCGCGCTCGCGCCGATGGACCGGGCGCTCCTCCGTTGCGCGATCGGTGAGGTGCTACACTCGCCGACGCCGGCCCGGGTGGCGATCGCCGAGTGGGTCGAGCTTGCCCGAACCTACAGTGGAGACCCGATGCGCCGGCTGATAAACGGCGTGCTCGGACGGATCGCCAGCACGGTCGGCCGGTAGCCGGCTCTCAACCGAGGAGGGTGTCAGTGTCCACCACGTACGAGCGGCTGAAGAAGCTCGTTGTCGAGCAGCTTGGCGTCGAGGAAGACGAGGTCAAGCCGGAAGCCTCGTTCGTCGACGACCTGAATGCCGACTCGCTCGACCTGGTCGAGCTGATCATGAGCCTCGAAGAGGAGTTCGGGACCGAGATCTCGGACGAGGACGCGGAGAAGATCCGGACCGTCCAGGACGCGGTCGACTACATCGACGAGCGGTCCTCCTAGGACCGCGCCGCCGACCCGGGAGCCGTGCGACCCGCCGCCGCACTCGCGGAGCGGCTGGGCCTCCCCGTCGGCGAATCCGACCTCCTCGAACAGGCGCTCGTCCACACCAGCTGGCTCCACGAGCACCCCGACGCCGCGACCGGCCACAACGAGCGCCTGGAGTTCCTCGGCGACGCGGTCGTCAACCTCGCGATCTCCGAGGCGCTGTTCGCCGCCCACCCCGACGACGATGAGGGGATGCTGAGCGCGCGGCGCGCGTCGATCGTCTCGACCGTCGGCCTGGCCAGGCTGTCACATCGGATCGAGCTCGGGCCGGTTCTCGCCCTCGGGGAGGGTGAGGCCCAGCGTGGCGGCCGGCGCCGGCCGTCGATCCTGGCGTCGGCCTTCGAGGCGCTGGCCGGCGCGCTCTATCTGGAGCTCGGCTACGACCGGACGCGCGACTGGCTGACGACGCTCGCCGCGCCGGAGATCGCCCACGAGGCGCCCCTGTCGAGCCTCAAGAGCCCGAAGAGCCGGCTCCAGGAGTTCACGCAGCGCCGGACCGGTTCGCGACCGGAGTACCGCGTCGTCGATGCGACCGGCCCCGATCACGAGAAGCTGTTCCAGGTCGAGGTGATCGTCGACGGGCGCCCGCTCGGGATCGGCGTCGGGTCGTCGCGACGGATCGCCGAGACGGCCGCCGCCCAGCGGGCGATGGAGATCCTCCGCGCCGAGGCGGCCGAGCGCGCCGCGGACCGCCGGAGTCGCGGCGACGCGACGGCGATCGACAGCGACACGGACCCGGACGTCGACGTCGACGAGCCGCCGGCGGCGGCCGTCTCATGACCGCGCCCGCGCGGCTCCTGGCGCTCCGTCTCCAGGGATTCAAGTCGTTCGCCGAACGGACCGTCGTGGAGTTCGGCCCGGGGATCAGCGCGGTCGTCGGCCCGAACGGCTCGGGCAAGAGCAACCTCGCCGACGCCCTCCGCTGGGCGCTCGGCGAGCAGGGCCGAGCGCTTCGGAGCCGGAAGTCGGAGGACGTGATCTTCGCCGGATCCGAGAAGCGCTCCGCGCTCGGCATGGCGGACGTCACGCTCGTCCTCGACAACGGCGACGGCCTCCTGCCAGTCGACTTCGCCGTGCTCGAGCTCGGGCGACGGCTGTATCGGAGCGGCGAGAACGACTACCTCCTGAACAAGCAGCGGATCCGGCTGCGCGATCTCGTTGATCTGCTCGACGGCGCCCACCTCGCCGACAACGCCTTCCTCTTCATCGGCCAGGGCATGGTCGACCAGGCGCTCGCGCTGCGGCCCGAGGAACGGCGGCCGCTGTTCGAGGAGGTCGCCGGCGTCCGCCGGCACGAGCGACGGCGACGCAAGGCCGAGGAGCAGCTGGCCGAATCCGAGGCGAACCTCGCCCGCGTCGAGGACATCCTCGGCGAGCTGCGACCCCAGGCGCGGCGGCTCGCCGCCCAGGCGGAGCAGCAGGCGACGCGACGATCGACCGGCGACGAGCTGGCGTCGGCGCTGCTCTTGGCGGCGCGCGCGCGATGGCACGAGGCGGCGGCCGCCGCGTCCGTGGCCGCCGCGCGTGTGGAGCGCGAACGCGCCGAGGCGGACCGCGCGATGGCCGACCTCCAGGCCGCGGACGAAGCGGCGAGCGGCGTGGCCGACGAGATCGCCGCGCGCGCGGCCACGGAACGCGAGCGCCTGGCGGCGCACGAGTCCGCGCGCGCGCTCGTGACGGATCTCCGGCTCCGGGACACGCGACTCGCGGGCGAGCTGGATGCCATCGCCCGGGACCGGTCACGGATCGGCGACGAGCGCGCCGCGGCCGAGGCGTCGCTCGAGACCCGCCGCCGCGACCTCGCAGTCCCCATCCCGACGCGCGATCACGACCTGGACGCCGCGCTGGTCGCCGCGGACCGGGCGCTGGCTGACGCAGAGGCGGAGCTCGCGACGCTCCGCGCGGCGAGTCGGGCACGCGGCGAAGAGGCCGCCGCGATCCGACGCGCCGAGGCCGCCCGCCAGGCTGAGGCCGAAACGGCGCGGCGCCGTCTCGCGGAAGCGACGCGCCGTCTCGACCAGGAACGCGCCGCAGCCGCTGCCGTCGCGACGCGGCGGACCGAGCTCGAGGGCCGGCATGCCGGGGCCGCAGCCGCTGTGGAGGGGGCGATCGCCGCGGCGGAAGCCGCCGCCGCCGAGCACGAGAAGCACCGCTCCGCGATCGCGGCCGCCGATGCGCGCGCTCGCGCCGATGCCGACCGCGCGGCGCAGACCGGCGCCGCGCTCGCTTCCGCGATGGGCCGCCTGAGCGCGCTCGAGGCGCGCATCCAGGAGGACGAGGAGCGGGGGATCGCCCGCGCCGCGCGCCGTCGCGGCGGCCGGCGCGTCGACGAGGAGCTCGTCGTCGACCCCGAGCTTCGGGCGGCGGTCGAGACCGCGCTCGACGAGCTCGCCCGGGCCTATGTCGTCGATGCCGCGTCGGCGGCCGGTCTCGCGGCCGAGCGTGGCGCGCTCGTCGTCCGGGAGCGCCTCGGCTCGGAGACGGCGCCGGCGGGCCCGCGCGACCCTGCCTCCCGGTTCACCGATCGGGTGCGCGAGGTCGGTGGCTCGCCGCTCGGGGAGGCGCTCCGGCGCGATCCCGAGGGTCGGGTCGCGGCGCTCCTCGCCCGGACCGTCGTCGTCACCGATCTGGCGACGGCCATCGCGCTCCAGCCCGATCTGCCGGCCGGCTGGTCGATCGTCGTCCGGGACGGCTCGGCCGTCGTCACCGAGCTCGCCGTCCGGCTCGGCCGCGGCGACGCGCCGCTGGAGCGACGGGCCGAGGCGGATCGTCTCCGGTCCGAGATCGAGCGGCTGCGCGCCGACGACGAGGCAGCGACCGCGGCACGGGCCGCCGCGGAGGGCGCCGCGACGGAGGCCCGGTCGGCGGTGACGACGGCGTCGGCCGAGGAGGCGCGTCGATCGGCCGAACGTCGCCGGGCCGAGGAGGCCGAGCGATCGTCGGCCCGCGATCTGGAGGCGGTCGTTCGCGAGCACGCCTGGCACGCCGCCCAGATCGAGCGCCTCGGGGCCGACGTCGAGCGCGCTCGGGCCGCGCTGCAGGCGCTCGAGCCGGCGGGACTCTGGGACGCAGGCGAAGGCGGCGGCGGAGCGATCGTGCGCGGCGACGGCTCGACCGCGCGCGACGACGGTGCGGCCGCCCCGACGGACGACGCGGGGGCGATCGCCGCCTGGGAGCAGCGGGCCGCGGAGCTGCGAACCCGGCGCGACCGGATTGCCGACGAGCAGGGGGCGCAGGACGCCGGGCGACGCGAGGTCGAGGCCCGCCGGGCGCGGGCCGAGGCGAGCGTCGCGATCGAGGAGGAGCGGCTCGCCCAGGGTGGCCAGGAGCTGATGCGGCTCGCCGAACGCGAGCGGACGATCGGCGACGAGCGCCACGAGGTCGAGGCGGCGCTCGCGGCGGCGACCGAGACGGAACGCCGCGCGGCAGCCGCGCTCGAGGACGTCCGCGCCGCGGACGCCCAGGCTCGCGACCGCCTCGCGGCGGCGGAGCGGGCGTCAGCCGCGGCACGCGAGCGACTGCGCGTCGCCGACGATCGTCTGCGGGCCGCGGATCGGGCGGACCTCGAGGCGCGGCTCGGGCGCGATTCGCTCCGCGAGCAGCTCCTCGTGGAGCTGGCGGGCCTCGGCGAGCTGGGTCGTGTCCACCTCGAGCGGGAGGCCGGCGTCGTCGGCAGCCCGGTCGGTCCCGGGCTCGTCGACGGGGAGCACGAGCCCACGGTGACCGCGGCGCCCTCGGAGCCCGCCGAGCCCGACGATGCCGCCGCCCTCGAAGCCGCCCTCGACGCGGCCGCCCCGCGTTGGGCGAGCGAGCCACCGCCCGCCGAGATCCCCTCTCCGGGTCGACTCGCCACGCTCCGCCGCCGCTACCACGAGCTCGGCGCGGCCAATCCCTTCGCGGTCGAGGAGTACGACGAGCTGCGCCGGCGGCTCGACGGACTGGAGACGCAGCACGGCGACCTCCGCACCGCGATCGAGCGGACGCGCCAGCTGATCGCCGAGCTGAACACGATGATCGCGACGCAGTTCCGGACGACGTTCGCGGCGCTCGAGACGGCGTTCGACGCGCGGTTCCAGCAGCTGTTCGGCGGCGGCTTCGCGCGGCTCTCGCTGACGGATCCCGACGACCTGAGCACGACCGGGATCGAGATCGTCGCCCGGCCGCCGGGCAAGAAGGCGCAGGCGCTGGCGATGCTGTCGGGCGGCGAGCGGGCGCTCACGGCGGTCGCGCTGCTGTTCGCGATGCTCGAGGTCCGGCCGGTCCCGTTCTGCGTGCTCGACGAGGTCGACGCCGCGCTCGACGAGGCGAACGTCGGGCGGTTCTCGGACGCGCTCCGGAGCCTCGCCGCGAAAACGCAGTTCATCGTGATCACGCACAACCGGGGCACGATCGAGGCCGCGGACGCGCTCTACGGCGTCACGGTCGGTGACGATTCCGTGAGCCGCGTCATCAGCCTTCGGCTCGACGAAGCTCGCGCGATCGCCGAGCGGCAGGCCGGCGGTGCGAACGGCGCGGAGCACCGGCCGATCCGGGAGACTGAGCCGCCCGAGACCGAGCTCGCCGGGGTCGGCTGATGTTCTGGCGCCGGAAGCGCGAGGATCCCGCCGAACCGGCGTCGCGCGACGAGATCGACCTCGAGGCACCCGAGCCCGACGCGTCCGAGTTCGGTCTCGACGACGGCCACCGCGCGGCGGCCGAGGCGCCGACGCGAGCGGCGATCGAACCGGAGCGCGAGCCGGAGCCCGAACCCGAGCCCGCGCTCGGGCCGCTCGCCCGCGCTGCGGCGATGAAGCCGCTCTTCGCCGACGCAGACGCGGACCTCGAGGTCGCCATGGAGCAGGGCCTCGAGCGGACCCGCGGCGGGTTCATGCACCGGCTCCGCGACGCGCTCGCGAGCGGACCGGATGGCGCGGCCTGGGACGACGTCGAGGAGACGCTGATCGCGGGCGACGTCGGCGCGGCGCTGGCGATGGACGTCGTCGAGAAGGCCCGTCGCCGGAAGGATCTCGCCGACGCCGAGGCGGCGGTCCGCGCCGAGCTCTCCTCGCTGCTCGTGCGCCGCGAGGCCGCCTGGGAGCCACGGCCGTCGGTCGCCGGCGGACCGGCGATCGTCCTGATCGTCGGCGTCAACGGGACCGGGAAGACAACGACGATCGGGAAGCTGGCGACACGCTACACGGCCCAGGGGCGCCAGGTGCTCCTTGCCGCGGCGGACACGTTCCGCGCGGCCGCGATCGACCAGCTGATGATCTGGGCCGACCGGGCCGGCGTCCAGGTCGTCTCCCACGCGCCGGGCGCCGACCCTGGCGCCGTCGTCTACGACACGCTCGATGCCGCCGTCGCGCGGAAGGCCGACATCGTCATCGCCGACACCGCCGGGCGTCTCCACACGAAGGCGAACCTCATGGACGAGCTGACGAAGATCCGCCGGATCGTCGACAAGCGCCTGCCCGGCGCGGTCCCCGAGACGCTCTTCGTCCTCGATGCGACGACCGGCCAGAACGGGCTCCACCAGGCCAAGGCCTTCCACGACGCGGTCGGGCTGACGGGGATCGTCCTGACGAAGCTCGATTCGACGGCGAAGGGCGGGATCGTGTTCGCGATCGAGCACGATCTCGGCGTGCCGGTCCGGTTCGTCGGGGTGGGGGAGCGCGCCCAGGACCTCCTCCCGTTCGACCCCGACGCGTTCGTCGAGGCGCTGTTCAGCTGACCGCGACGGCTGCGGTGAAGCGGCCGGCAGGGATCACCGAGTGTTCATCTCGCGGCCTTCGGTCCAGCCAGCGGCGCACGCCGCGCAGCTTGACCGGCCGACTGCGCACGCCGTGAGCCATCGAGTGGACATGTCCGCGGTCCGGAGCCCCCTCGCCCGGCGTGTCGCTCCGGCAGCGCCGGGGATGAACACGCTGCGATCAGGCTGAGCGATTTGGTCGAGAGGGCCCGGTTTGGTCGAGACGGCCCGACGTGCGACCCAACGCCGGGGTTCGATCGCCGCCGGCGACCCGCTCTGGGACGGCGGACGGCGGTGCGCTATGCTTCGCCCGCCTCGGTGCGTCAGAACCCGCGCACCACCCGAGCGCGCCGCCTCCACGCAGCTCGCCCGGTCCTCACCACCGTCGGAGTCCCAGCCGAACCATGTTCGACAGCCTCAGCGAACGCCTGCGCCGGACGCTCGCCGACCTGACCGGCCGCGGCCGCGTCAGCGAGGCGGACGTCGACGCCGCGATGCGCGAGATCCGGCTGAGCCTGCTCGAGGCCGACGTCAACTTCAAGGTCGTCAAGGACTTCATCGGGCGCGTCCGCGAGCAGGCGGTCGGGACCGAGATCCTGCAGAGCCTGACCGCCGGCCAGCAGATCGTGAAGATCGTCAACGACGAGCTCACGGCGCTGCTCGGCGCGGGCGACCGGACCTTCCACCTGACCGGCAACCCGGCGGTCGTCGCGATGGTCGGCCTCCAGGGTTCGGGCAAGACGACGTCCTCGGCGAAGCTCGCCCGGCACCTCGTCCGCCAGGGCCGCCGGCCCCTCCTGGTCGCCGCCGATCCGTACCGCCCCGCCGCCGCCGATCAGCTCGAGACCCTCGGCCGCGCGCTCGACTTCCCCGTTCACCGCGCCCCGGCCGGGACGCCCGTCGTCGACATCGCGCGGGGCGGCGTGGACGCCGCCCGCCGCCAGACCCGGGACGTGGTCATCCTCGACACC
>DASSMI010000126.1:0-2447 GCA_035688935.1 Candidatus Limnocylindrales bacterium
CGACCGTGAACGCGGGTGGAACCGCGGGAGGCACCGACCTCTCGTCCTGCAGTGGACGAGAGGTTTCGTGATTCTCGGGAGGCAACGACATGGCGGACGTGCAGGACCAGCAGGCGATCGAGGCGGTCGAATCGGGCGACGCGCCGGTCGAGGCCTTCGAGGCGCCCGACAAGGGCTCGGCGGACGAGCTGCTCGATGCGCGGGCGGGCGATCCGCTCGACCCGATGCGCCACTCGACGGCGCACGTGATGGCCGAGGCGGTCCTCGACCTCTTCCCTGGGACGAAGCTCGGGATCGGGCCGGCGATCCAGGACGGCTTCTACTACGACTTCGAGCTCGACCGGCCGCTCAAGCCGGCAGACCTCGAACGGATCGAAGCCCGGATGGCGGAGAGCGTCGCAGCGGACCACGCGTTCGTTCGGAAGGAGATGCCGCCCGAGGACGGCCGAGCCTTCTTCGAGGAGCGCGGTCAGCCGTTCAAGGTCGAGATCCTCGACGACCTCGCGGCCAAGGCGAAGGCCGACGGGTCGCCGATGCCCCCGACGACGGTCTACGAGCACGGGCCGTTCGTCGACCTGTGTCGCGGTCCGCATGTGGAGAGCACCGGCAAGATCGGGCCGTTCAAGCTGCTCGCCGTGTCCGGTGCGTACTGGCGCGGCGACCAGAAGCGGCCGGCGCTGCAGCGGATCTACGGGACGGTCTGGTCGAGCCAGGAGGAGCTGGACACCTACCTCTGGCGTCGCGCGGAGGCGAAGAAGCGGGACCACCGCAAGCTCGGCCTGCAGCTCGACCTCTACTCCTTCCACGACGTCGCGCCCGGCGCCGCGTTCTGGCATCCCAAGGGCTGGCGGCTCTACCAGACCTTGCGCGACGCGATGCGCGAGAACCAGGCGAAGCGGGGCTACCAGGAGATCTACACGCCGCCGCTCGTGCACCGGAAGCTGTGGGAGCAGTCCGGTCACTGGGAGCACTACCGCGACTCGATGTACCTGCTCGACATCGACGGCGAGGAGTTCAGCCTCAAGCCGATGAACTGTCCGGAGTCGACGTTCATCTACAAGTCGCGGGTGCGGTCCTATCGCGACCTGCCGCTCCGGCTGTCGGAGTACGGCGTCCTCCATCGGAACGAGAAGTCGGGGGTGTTCAGCGGCCTGACGCGGGTCCGTCACTTCGTCACCGATGACGGCCACATCTTCGTCCGGCCGGACCAGATCGGGGCCGAGATCGAGGCGTTGATGAGCGAGATCCGCGAGGCGTATTCGTGGTTCGGGCTCGAGCCGACGCTGACGTTCGGGACGATGCCCGACAAGCACCTGGGCGACGCGGCCGTCTGGGCCGAGACCGAGGCGATCATGCGGGCGGAGCTCGAGAAGTCCGGGCTGAAGTACCGCGTCAAGCCGAAGGACGGCGCGTTCTACGCCCCGAAGATCGACATCCAGGTCGAGGACGCCCTGGGCCGCGAGTGGCAGACGGCGACGATCCAGGTCGACCGGCTGATGCTGCCCGAGCGGTTCGACCTCTGGTACATCGACGAGGAGGGTCGCCAGCAGCGGCCGGTGGCGATCCACCGGGCAATCTACGGCTCGCTCGAGCGGTTCATCGGCGTCCTGATCGAGCACTTCGCGGGCGCGCTGCCGTTCTGGTGCGCGCCGGTCCAGGCGGTGGTGATCCCGATCGCGGATCGGCACGTGGACGCGGCCGAGGAGCTCGCGGGGCTGCTCCGCGGGCGTGGACTCCGGGTCGATGTCGACGCTTCGTCCACGCGGATGCAGAACAAGATCCGGCTCGCCCAGGAGCAGAAGGTGCCGTACATGGTCGTGCTGGGCGACCGCGAGATCGAGGCTCGCACGGCGTCGCCGCGGACCCGCGGCGGGGAGCAGCAGCCGGCCGAGCCATGGGACGCGTTCGCGGACCGGCTGGTGGACGAGGCGGCGAGCCGCCGCGCCGGGTGAGCGCCGCTGCCATACGACAACCACAACAACCGTAACCATCGTTCGGCCGGCCGCGAACGTGTCCGGCGGCCCACGAAGGCACCGAATGACAGCCAGCACGGCAGTTGAAGCGAACCCCGTCACGGGCGCGGGCGAACCCTTGGATCCGGTCATCCTGGCTGTCATTCGGCGAGAGGCCGCGACCGGGCCCGGCGATTGCCCCGGCCGAGGACCCCGTGCTATCCTCCGCGCTCGACTGGCGCCCTTGGCGCCCGGCGTCAGCGTGCCGGTCGAACGATGGGGAACAGCCGCTCGAAGGGGTCAGCCATAGCACGAGACCTGCGCGTCAACCAGATGATCCGCATCCCACAGGTTCGGGTCGTCGATGAAGAGGGTGCCCAGCTGGGTGTGATGCCCACGCCGCAGGCCCTCGCCATGGCGCAGGAGCGTGGCCTGGACCTCGTCGAGGTCGCTCCGATGGCCTCGCCGCCGGTCGTGAAGTTCCTCGACTTCGGT
>DASSMI010000127.1:0-2238 GCA_035688935.1 Candidatus Limnocylindrales bacterium
CGGGATCGCGAGAAGTCCGAGGTCCTCGGTGCCTTCGCCGCGCACAAGGGCGAGGTGACCGAAGGCGCGATCGCGGCAGCGGCCCGCTGACCGCGGGGTCAGGCGGCCGGCGGCGAGCTCGGGCGGCGACGCGGCCGGCGCAGGAAGCTCGGCACCTCGAAGTCGTCGGCGTCGACGGCGGGGAACCCGGCCGAAGGCTCGGCGCGGCCTCCGCCGTCTGACACCGCGGGCGGCGCGGCGATCGCGGCCGCGGACGTGGGGAGCGTCACGGCCGAGGGCGCGGCATCACGATCCCGCGTCCGGGCGCCGCGGTGCCGGCGCTCCCTCACGGGTGGCGTCTCGCTCGCCGGCTCGTCGACCGGCGCCTCGCGCGCGCTCAGACCGGTCGCCATGATCGTGACGAGGACGTCGTCGCCGACCGAGCCGTTGAAGCTCGCCCCGAAGATGATGTTCGCGTCGCGATCCGCCCCCTGCCGGATCTCCTCGGCCGCCTCGCGGACCTCGACGAGCCGGAGGTCGGGCGGACCCGAGACGTTGAAGATGATCCCCCGCGCGCCGTCGAACCGAGATTCGAGGAGCGGGCTCGAGAGGGCCTCGCGCGCCGCATCCGACGCCCGGTGCTCGCCCGTCCCGCGACCCAGCCCGATCAGTGCCGGTCCGGCGTCCTTCATCACCGAGCGGACGTCGGCGAAGTCGAGGTTGATCAGGCCCGGCGCGCTGATCAGGTCGACGATCCCCTCGACCGAATGGAGCAGGACATCGTCCACCGCCCCGAACGCATCGACGACGGACGCGTCCGAGGCGATCACGTCGCCGACCCGATCGTTCGGGACGACGATCAGCGCATCGACGTTCTCGGCGAGCTCGCTGGCCGCCGCGTCCGCGACGCGCGAGCGCTGGGAACCCTCGAACCCGAACGGCTTCGTCACGACGCCGATCGTCAGCGCGCCCTGATCCCTCGCGATCCCGGCAACGACCGGCGCGGCGCCGGAGCCGGTCCCGCCGCCGAGGCCGGCCGTGACGAAGACCAGGTCGGCGCCGGCGACGGCCTTGCCGATCCACTCGGCGTCCTCCTCGGCCGCGGCACGTCCCACCTCGGGATCGCCGCCGGCGCCGAGACCGCCCGTGGTCTTCTCGCCGATTCGGAGCTTCGTGTCCGCGGTCGATTCGCGGAGCGCCTGGGCATCGGTGTTGAACCCGACGAAGCTCACGCCGTCGAGCCCGGCTCGGACCATCCGGTCGACCGCGTTGTTCCCGCCACCGCCGACGCCGACGACGCGGATCGCGCGGGCCTCGGGCCGGCGGACGCGCCGGAGCCAGCCGGGGACGGCGACGAGGATCCGGAGGGTCACGAGGATGGCGACACCGATCGCGATGACGACGGCGATCTCGCCAGGGACGGGCATCGGGTCGAGTCTAGGCCGGGAGGCCGGCCGCTCCCCACGAAATCCGTACCGGGCGGGATGGCCGTTCGTCACCCCCTCGGACCGGCGATGAATCACTTGTCCGCCGGGCGGCATCCATGAGATATGGCAGCTGTGACCAGCTCCACCGGCGAGCTCGAGCGCCTCCTCGCGTCTGCGGCGGCGGGCGACGAGGTCGCGTTCGCGTCCATCGTCGGCGCGCACCACGAGGACATGCGACGCGTCTGCGTCGTGGTCGTCGGCCGGGACGACATCGCCGACGACGCGGTCGAGGCCGCCTGGTCGAAGGCGTGGCGGAAGCTCGGGTCGGTGCGCGATCCGGCCCGGCTCCGGCCGTGGCTCGTCTCGATCGCGGTCAACGAAGCCCGCCAGCTCGTGCGATCGCGGGCCCGCCGGGCGATGGTCGAGATCACGGTCGACCAGCTCGAGGACACGGCCGGCGACGACGGCGTGGCGCGGACGATCGGCCGGGTCGATCTCCGACGCGCGCTCGACAAGCTCGACCCCGACGACCGCGCGCTCCTCGCGATGCGCTACGTCGCCGGCTTCGACGCGACCGAGCTCGCGTACGCGACCGGCCGAACGCCATCCGGCACCCGGGCACGGCTCGCGCGGCTGCTCCAGCGACTCGAGAAGGAGCTCGGCGATGCATGAGCTGACCGGGTTCGAACAGCAGCTCGCCGTCGCCATCGACGACTTCGCCGGCCCGGCCCGGCCGGTCGACGCCCTCGGGATCGCGCGGCGCGCGGCCGAGGCAGGAGGGACACGACCCATGCGACCCACGATCCTCGGCGGCCGGTCTCGCGCGACCGAC
>DASSMI010000128.1:0-5935 GCA_035688935.1 Candidatus Limnocylindrales bacterium
GGAGGAACGGGAAGAGGATCGTGACGTGCGCCGGGACGCCGTCGCGTGCCGACGGATCGTGGGATCGCCGGAGCGCGGCGATCCCCGGTGGGACGCCGATCCGGACGATGATCGCGGACGGTGGCTCGTTCATCGCTCGACGGACACGGTACAGTCCGGGCGATGCCCGCCCGTCCCGATCCCGCCCAGGTCCGAGCCCTCGCCCGCCGCCTCGGCAAGGTCCACCACGTGGCCCTGATCGTGCGCTCGATCGACGAGTCGCTCGGGTTCTGGCGCGACGCGCTCGGGCTGGAGCCGGAGACCGTCATGGACATCGCCCAGGACCGGGTCCGGATTGCATTCCTCGGCGTCGGCGAGTCCAAGGTCGAGCTCGTCGAGCCCACTGACGACTCGACCGGCGTCGCCCGCTTCCTCGCGTCGAAGGGCGAGGGCTTCCACCACGTCTGCTTCGAGGTCCCGAACCTCGCCGAGACCCTGCTCCGTCTCGAGATCGACGGCCTGGAGCTCATCGACAGCGCCCCGCGTCGCGGCGCCGAGGGTCCGGTCGCGTTCATCCATCCCCGCTCGTGCCACGGCGTCCTGGTCGAGCTCATCGAGGCACCGGGCGGGCCGGCCTGGCAGAGCCTCGGGTTCGGCGCCTAGCCCGGCTTCGTGGCGAGGATCGAGAAGAACAGCGGCAGTCGCCCGTCCAGCTCGCCCGGCAGCCGCCAGGTCCCGTCGTCGCGCTCCTCGAGGAAGTCGAGCTTCCACTCGCAGAACGGGTACTCGCGGACGGTCTCGATCCGCAGCCCCGCGTCGATCAGCGCCGTGACGATCTCGCCGAGGCCGTGGTCCCAGCCGTGCTCATGCGCGGCGGCGACCTCCGCGGTCGGGTCGGCGTACGAGCCCTGGACCGCGAACGTCAGTGGCGCCTCGTGCTCCCAATACGGGTAGGTGAGCCGGAGCTCGCCGGGCCGGACGCCCTCGTTCTCGAACGCCTGCGCGACCGGGTGGATCTCGGTGATGTAGAACCGTCCGCCCGGCCGGAGGAAGTGGGCGATGACGTGCGCCCAGCCGCGGACGTCGGGGAGCCAGCCGAGGACGCCGCGCGACGTGTAGACGAGATCGAACTCGCCGTCGAGCGCCGCCGGGAGGTCGTACACGTTCGATTGGACGAAGCGCGCCTCCGGGAAGCCGATCTCGTCCGCGACCCGCCGCGCAAGGGCCACCGCGGCCGCGCTGAAGTCGGCGCCCGTGACCCGCGCTCCCAGCCGGGCGAACGACAGCGTGTCCATGCCGAAGTGGCACTGGAGATGGAGGACGTCGAGTCCTGCGACCGGCCCGATCTCCTCCAGCTCGTAGTCGCGGAGCCGGATGCCGCCGCGCTTGAACCCGTCGAGGTCGTAGAACTCGGAGGTCTCGTGGATCCGCGTCCACTCGTCCCAGAGCGCGTTGTTGTCGCGGAAGGCCTCCTCGCGCGTGGTCACGGCGAGGCTCAGAGCGACCAGGCGAAGAGCACGTCGGATGAACGGTCCGCGGCGCGCGCGAACCGGACGATGTCGCCGGCGAGCTGGCGGATCCACGGCTTCTCCTCGCGCGGCAGGAAGCCGATCTCCTCCTCGACGAGATCGATCCAGCGGCCGGCGACCGCGTCGACGTCGTGATCCGCGATCCGGGCGACCGCGTCGATCCAGCCCGGGTCGACTCGCTCGATCACCCGCTCGCCCGTGTCGCCCGGGCCGTCCAGCTCGCGCCGGGCGTCGATGAAATCGGCCGGGCCGTCGCCCGCCGTCACGCTCCGCACGGCTTCGGAGAACAGGTCGAGCCAGGTGGGATCGAGCCCGCCGCCGAGCGCCAGATGCGCGTCGAACCGCGACCGGTCGTCGAAGCCGGCCCAGTCCTCGACGGAGATCGCCAGCAGGATCTCGCGCTCGTCTCCGGCGACGAGGTCCATGAGGGCGCCCATCAGTGGGTTCCCGTGGCCACGTTCCCGATCCGCGGGCAGGTGCGACCCGACGAGCGGCAATCGCGCCCGGGTTCGCGGAATCGGCCCGTCCGACGGGTAGATGGCGAACGATGCGGTCGGTTGTCGCCGGGATTGGTCGGATCGGCGGGCCCCACGGGCGCGGCCGGGGTCATGCCTTCGCACCCTGCTGCGACGGAGGCACGCCGTCCTTCCAGCCCGCCCGTTCCTCGAGCCAGACGATCATGTCGAGGTCGCCCGGCGAGTGGCCCGCCTGGGTCAGCAGGGCGGCCGCCTCGGCTCGGTGTTGGGTGTCGTGGTTGGCGAGGTGGCGGAGCATCCACGCGAACCCGACGCCCTCGTCGTCGCGCTCGAGCCAGGCGTCGTCGACGCCGGCCAGGAGCGCCTCCATCGCCGGCCACTCGGCCGCCCAGCGCCCGCGCAGCTCGGCAGGGGACGGAAGCGGCTCGCGTTCCGGTCGCGGGAGCTCGTCGTCGGGCATGCCGGCGAGCCCGTTCCGCCAGCGCTGGTACGCACCGAGCATGTGGACGAGGATCCCGCCGAGCCCGCGCTCGTCGATGACGTTCGATGCGGACCACGTCCCCTCGTCGATGCCGTCGAGGGCGCGGAAGAGCTTCTCGCTCGCCCAGCGGTCGTACGCGAACAGGTCGCGGATCTCCGTGATCGCCATTCGGACGTGCTGCCTAGCCGCGGTAGCCGGCGTCGCGCAGGAGCCCCGGGATCTCCGTCGGCGAGCCGGCGACCCGGAAGCCGGCCGCTTCCAGCGCCGCGACCTTCGACGCCGCCGTCCCCGCGCCGCCCGAGATGATCGCCCCGGCATGGCCCATCCGCTTGCCTTCCGGCGCGGTGCGGCCGGCGATGAACGCGGCCTTCGGGATGTCCTTGAGGTGCTCGGCCGCCCAGGCTGCCGCGGTCTCCTCGGCCGCTCCGCCGATCTCGCCGATCAGGACGACCGCCTCGGTCTCGGGATCGGCCGCGAACAGCTGGAGGACGTCGAGGAACGTCGTCCCGATCACCGGATCCCCTCCGATCCCGACGCACGTCGACTGGCCGATCCCGGCGTCGCTCATCGCCTGGACCGCCTCGTAGGTCAGCGTCCCGGAGCGCGATACGACGCCGACCCGGCCCTCGCGGTGGACGGACGCCGGGATGATGCCGACCTTCGCCTTGCCGGGCGACGTCGCGCCGGGGCAGTTCGGTCCGATCAGCCGCGCGCCCGCCGCCTTGACGAGCTCGACCGCCGGGATCATGTCGAGCGCGGGGATCCCTTCGGTGATGCAGAAGATCGTCTGGATGCCGGCCGCGGCCGCCTCCATGACCGCGTCCGGGGCGCCCGCCGCCGGGACGAAGATGCAGGAGGTGTTCGCGCCGGTCTCGCGGACGGCGTCGGCGACCGTGTCGAACACGGGGACCCGACCGTCGAGCGCGGTCTGGCCGCCCTTGCCCGGCGTCATCCCGGCGACGACGTTCGTACCGTACGCGAGCATCGCCGCGCCGTGGAACGAGCCCTCGCGACCGGTGAGGCCGTGGACGACGACCCGCGACGACCGGTCGACGAGGATGCTCATGCGACCTGGCTCCGCGAGGCGGCGACCGCCTGCGCGGCGGCGTCGTCGAGCGTGGCTGCCGTCTGGAACCGGGCCTCGCGGAGCAGCACGGCCGCCTCCGCCGCGTTCGTCCCGACGATCCGGACGACCATCGGGACGTCGCGCTCCTGCTGCGCGCGCGCCTCGATCAGGCCACGCGCGACCTCGTCGCCGCGGGTGATCCCGCCGAAGATGTTCACGAGGATCGCATCGACCTTCGGGTCGGCGAGGATCAGCCGCATCGCATGGGCGACCTTGTCGGCACGGGCGCCGCCACCGATGTCGAGGAAGTTGGCGGGCTCGCCGCCGGCCCGCTTCACGAGGTCCATCGTCGTCATCGCCAGCCCGGCGCCGTTGACCATGCAGCCGATCGTCCCGTCGAGCTTGATGAACGTGAGCCCCGCCTCGCGGGCCTCGCGGTCGACCGGGTCCTCGTCGTCCGGGTCGCGGAGCGCCTCCAGCCCGGGGTGCCGGCCGAGGGCCGAGTCGTCGAGGGTGATCTTCGCGTCGAGGCACTGGAGCCGCTCCACGGTCGCTCCGTCCGCGCCCGTCTCCCGGACGATCGCGAGCGGGTTGATCTCGACCAGATCGGCGTCGTAGGCATGCATCGTGCGGACCAGCCCGGTCGCGATCTCGACCGCGTCGCGGAGGTGCGCCCCGAGCCCCAGCCGGAAGGCCATCTGGCGGCCCTTGAACGGCAGGAACCCCGCGAGCGGATGGGCGGGGATCGTGACGATCGCTTCGGGCCGGTCGGCGGCGACCTGCTCGATCTCGACACCGCCTTCCGCGGAGCCCATGAGGATGACCCGCCGGCTCGAGCGATCGAGGACCGCGGCGAGGTAGAACTCCTTGACGATGTCGGCGGCCGGTCCGACGAGGACCTTCCGGACCGGGATCCCCTTGATCTCGAGGGCGAGGATCTCGCGGGCAACGCGCTCGGCCTCGTCGCCGGAGCCGGCGAGCTTCACGCCGCCCGCCTTGCCCCGGCCACCCACGAGGACCTGGGCCTTCACGACGACCTTTCCGGCGCCGCCGCCGAGGAAGCGCTCGGCCGCCGTCCGGGCCTCGGTCGGCGTGTGGGCGACCTCCCAGGCCGGAACCGGCAGACCCTGGGCAAGGAGCAGCGACTTCGCGTCGGCTTCCTGGATCTTCACGCGTGGGGACTCCGTGACAAGGAGCGCGGGATCGGGGACGCGATGGTACCGCCTCACCGGACCCCGGCACCGATTCGGGAACCGGATCAGGACCGCGCCTCGCGCCGTCACCGCGCCGCGCGGCTGGCGGCCACCGGTCGCCGGCCCGCCCAGCCGGCGGGCCGCCGCGGGCTACAATCGGGGCCATGGCCCACCGTGTCACCCTGATCCCCGGCGACGGCATCGGACCGGAGCTGGCGGAGGCGACCCGCCGCGTCCTCGAGGCCACCGGCGTCGCCTTCGAGTGGGAGCACCAGGACGCCGGTGAGGCGATGATCGCGGCCCACGGGACGCCCCTCCCGGAAGCGGTGCTCGAGTCGATCAAGCGCAACAAGGTCGCCCTGAAGGGGCCGATCACGACGCCGGTCGGCGGCGGCTTCCGCAGCGCGAACGTCACCCTCCGCCAGGCGCTCGGGCTGTACGCGAACCTCCGCCCGGCCCGCTCGATGCAGGGCCTCGAGACGCGCTACGAGGACGTCGACCTCGTGATCGTCCGCGAGAACACCGAGGACCTCTACGCCGGGATCGAGCACATGGTCGGCCCGGACGCGGCCGAGTCGATCAAGATCATCACCCGAGCCGCCTCGGAGCGGATCGCCCGGTTCGCCTTCGACTATGCCGTGCAGAACGGCCGTCGGAAGGTCACCGCGGTCCACAAGGCGAACATCATGAAGCTCTCGGACGGGCTGTTCCTCGAGAGCTGCCGGACCGTCGCCGCGGAGTACGAAGGCCGGGTCGAGTTCGAGGACCGGATCGTCGACAACATGTGCATGCAGCTCGTCCAGAAGCCCGACCTGTACGACGTCCTCGTCCTGCCGAACCTGTACGGCGACATCGTCAGCGACCTGTGTGCCGGTCTTGTGGGCGGGCTCGGCGTCGCGCCGGGGGCGAACATCGGGACCGAGGCGGCGGTCTTCGAGCCGGTCCACGGCTCGGCCCCGAAGTACGCCGGCCAGAACAAGGCCAACCCGACCGCGCTGATCCTCAGCGGCGTGCTGATGCTCCGTCACCTCGGGGAGGGCGCGGCCGCCGAGCGCGTGGAGACGGCCCTGCGCGCCGTGATCGCGGAAGGCCGTCGGACGACCTACGACCTCGGTGGGGAAGCGGGGACGAGCGAGTTCGCGGACGCGATCATCGAGACGATGGGCGCCGGCGCCGGCGCGCCGGCCATCGCTCGATGACGACGACCCAGA
>DASSMI010000129.1:0-8294 GCA_035688935.1 Candidatus Limnocylindrales bacterium
GCTGAACATCGGCGTGGGCCGCGAGACGTTCGACCGGCTCGCGGGCGGGACCGAGGCGCCGGACTACGCGGCCTACGACCGGATCCTCCCCCACCCCGTCTATGCGAAGCAGCGCTGGATCTCGATCCTGAATCCCAGCCACGCGACGTTCGACGGCGTCGTCCTGGCGCTCCTCGCCGAAGCCCACGACCGACTGGCGGCGCAGCGCGCCCGACGATCCAGGTAGATCCGCGGCCGCCCCCGGCTCCGTCATTCGGTCGACCCGTGCACCCGTCGCGGGCGAGCGGAGGGCGTCCGATGGATCGTCGACTGGTGAGCGCCGTCATCGTGGCCATGGTCGCCGTGGCATGTGGGAGCCCGACGGCATCGCGTGGCGACTCGGTGCCGTCCACGAGGTCCTCGGCTCCGTCCCCGTCGGCGTGGGCGACGCCCCGTCCGACGCCGAAGCCGACTCCGGTGCCCAGCCCGGTCGAGTCGACTGTCGACGGCGTGACGGTCCGCACGCTCGCGCTGGACGCTCGGGCCGCCCCGATCGACGTGGCCTTCGCGTTCGGGTCGATCTGGATCGCGAACCACCACTCGGCGACCGTCACCCGGATGGATCCCGCGACGATGGCGGTGCAGGCCACGATCGACGTGGGCCCGGGCCCTGGCTGGTTCGCGGCCACGGACGACGCCGTGTGGGTCTCGAACCAGATGGGTCGGGGCCTGACCCGGATCGACGAGCACACGAACACGTCCGGGACGTCGGCGGGCGGATGGGCGACGTGCGGCCGCCCGATCTACGCCCTCGGCAGCGTCTGGCAGCCGGCCTGCGACGCGCACCGGATCATGCGGATCGATCCGGGGACGTATGCCGCGGTCGACATCGACGCGGCCGGTCGGTTCGGGATCACGCTCGCGAACGGCCGGCTGATCGTCGGCGGGCCGAAGGGCCTCGCCCGGCTCGACCCCACGACCGGCACGTTCTCCGAGATCGGTGGGCCGGACGGCATGGTGTTCGCCTTCGACGGCCGGACCGTGTGGTCGACGAACGACAGCGACGTCTTCCGGCTCCGGCCGGCCAACGGAGACCTCGTCGCGACGATCGCGCTCCCGATGACCGCGTCCGCGGTCTTCCGCCGCGGTCACGCCTGGCTCCCGGGCGCCGGCGGCTTGGTCGAGGTCGACCTGGCGACGAACGAGGTCGTCCGCACGATCCCCGTCGGTGCGGTCACGGCGATCGCCGACGCCGGTGACGCGATCTGGGCGACGAGCTACGACGCGAACACGATCGTTCGGATCACGCCCTGACGACGGCGGCGGCTCCGACCCGGCCGCTTCGGCGGTCTCCGGCCGCGGGGCGGTCAGGCCTGGGCGGGCTCGCCCACGTACTTCCGGAGCCGCTCGATCATCTCGGCGGCCTGGGCGCGGTCCTTCTCGTTCGGCTCCTGGTGGTCGGCCATGATCCCGCAGTACACGTCGTGGATCGCCTGGCTCATCGTGTCGACGTTGGCGATCGCGAGGCCGCTGTCGTGGATCCGGCGAACCGTGTCGCTCTCGGCCGGGAGGTGCATCGCCTCGGCGAGCGAATCGCTGATGCTCATCGGGTTCCCCTTCCTGTGACGCCCGTGGGGGGACACAGCGTACGCCTTCGGGCGAGGCCCGCGCCCGCGGTCGTAGACTCGGGCAATGTCCATCCGCCGCTTCTACGACCGCTGGCCCCAGTACAACCGTCGCCTCACCGAGATCGTCGGAGCGATGACCGACGAGCAACTCGCGATCCGCCCAAGCCCCGATCGCTGGCCGATCTGGGCCACGGTCGGGCACAACGCCGGCGGGCGGGCCTACTGGCTGTTCGGCGTGCTGCACGAGCCCGGCGCCGAGGCGACGCCGTTCCGCGACCCGCTCGCCGAGGAGGGCTGGGAAGACGATCTCGACCACACGCGTTCGGCCAGCGAGCTCGTCTGGGCGCTCGACTCGACGTTCGCGGCCATCGAGCGTGTCCTCGATACGTGGACACCCGAGATGCTTGCCGAGCAGATCGAGCGGCGGTTCGGCGACACCGTCCAGGTCCACAGTCGGAGCTCGATCCTGCAGCGCCTCCTGACCCACGACGCGTACCACTGCGGCGAGCTGTCGCAGACGCTCGGCATCGCCGGGCTGCCGCAGATCGACCTCTGGCGCCCCGACTGAGCGGGAAGGGCGCCGCGTCGGTGGCATCGGGATCGCGGTGATCTCGCGGCGGGCGACACGAAGGGCGGCGGCCTCGGACGCGACTGACACCTCGCGAAGCCGCGACCCGAGATCCGCGAACCGCGATCCGCCGCCTATCCTCACCCGGTGAGCAACGGCCCCAGTCGCGACGAGCTCGAGGCGGCGCGGAGCTGGGATCCGAGCGACGTCGTCGCGCGCGACCCGGCGATGACGGCGTTCCGCCAGACCGCCCGGCTGCACCAGGCGCGCTGGCGCGAGGCGCGCGGCCACCCGATGGGAACCCAGCCGTTCACGCCACGACCGGGCGTCGACGCGCGGCTGGTCGGCAACCGGCTGCCGCTCGACTACGCGATCGGCACCGGCGCGAACCTCGTGACCGATGCGGCACGCGCGGCCGCGCGCGCCCGGCTGGCGGTCGTCGAGCGCGAGCAGAGCATCGACCGGCAACGACTGTAAGCCGATCTCCTCTCGTCCGAGGCGGCGGCGTTCAACCTCTTCGGCGATGTCGCGGCGGATCTGACCCTGGCCGACCGCGCGATCCACCGCTGGGTGCCCGATGCGCCCGGCCATGTCGTCGAGGTCCGGTTCCTCCACTCACCCGGCCGCCTCGACCCCGAGTGGCTGAACAGCCTCCGTCAGTTCGACGCGGCGATCGTCCTCGACCGTGGCGACGGCACCCGCGGGCTCGTCGCGATCGACGTGACGTACCACGAGCGGCTCAAGCCGGAGACGCCGAAGCCGGAGAACCTCTGGCGTTACCGCGAGGTCCACGAGCGCTCTGGGGCCTTCCGGGCCGAGGCGTTCGATCAGGTGAAGGGCCGGAGTGATCTCTGGTCGCCGTGGCTCGAGCAGCTCCTGCTCTTCTCGATGCTCCAGCACCCCAGTGGCGAGTGGACGTGGGGTCGCTTCGTCCACGTCCATCCGGCCGCCAACGTCGAGATGGCCGACCGGGCGGCGCGGTACCGGGCGCTGCTGACCGATGCGTCGTCGTTCGCGTCGTTGACCTTCGAGGAGGTCGTCGCGTCCGGCGTCCTGCCGGAACGCGCCGCGGCCGAGGTCCGCGAACGGTACCTGCTCGACGCCGAGAGCTAGGCGACGAGGCGCTTGTAGCGGATCCGGTGCGGCTGGTCCGCGGACGTGCCGAGCTCCTTGTGGCGGAACGCCTCGTAGTCGCTGACGTTGCCCTGGAAGAAGCGGACCTGGCTGTCGCCCTCGAACGCGAGGATGTGGGTCGCGATCCGGTCCAGGAACCAGCGATCGTGGCTGATGACGACGACGCAGCCCGGGAACGACTCCAGGCCGGCCTCGAGCGCGCGGAGCGTGTCGACGTCGAGGTCGTTCGTGGGCTCGTCGAGGAGGAGGACGTTGCCGTTCGACTGGAGGAGCTTCGCGAGGTGGACCCGGTTGCGCTCCCCGCCCGACAGCTGACCGACGAGCTTCTGGTGATCCGTGCCGCGGAAGTTGAACGAGGAGACGTATGCCCGCGCCGGGATCTCGCGCGTCCCGGACTTCACGACCTCGACGCCGTCGGTGATCTCCTGGAAGACCGTCTTCTCGGGGTCCAGCTCGTCGCGTGACTGGTCGACGTAGCTCATCGCGACCGTGTCGCCGATCGTGATCGTGCCCGCGTCCGGCGGCTCCTCGCCCACGAGCATCCGGAAGAGGGTCGTCTTGCCGGCGCCGTTCGGGCCGATGATCCCGACGATCCCCGAGCGCGGCAGGCTGAACGAGAGGTCCTCGATGAGGAGACGGTCGCCGTAACCCTTGCGGAGGTTCGCGACGTCGATCACCTGGTCGCCGAGCCGCGGTCCGGGTGGGATCGCGATCTCGAGCTCGCGGGCCTGTGATCCGCGCGTGTCGTTGGCCTCGGCGAGGAGCTGTTCGTAGGCGGTGAGGCGGGCCTTGCCCTTGGCCTGCCGCGCCTTCGCGCCCATCCGGACCCACTCGAGCTCGCGGGCGAGGGTCCGCTGGCGGGCGTCGGCCTGCTTCTGCTCGCGCGACAGGCGCTCGAGCTTCTGCTCGAGCCAACTCGAGTAGTTGCCGCTGAACGGGATCCCGCGGCCGCGATCGAGCTCGAGGATCCACTTCGCGACGTTGTCGAGGAAGTAGCGGTCGTGGGTGACGGCGACGACCGTCCCGCTGTACTCGTCGAGGAAGCGCTCCAGCCACTCGACCGATTCGGCGTCGAGGTGGTTCGTGGGCTCGTCGAGCAGGAGCAGGTCAGGATGCTGGAGCAGGAGCCGCGCGAGCGCCACGCGGCGCTTCTCGCCGCCGCTCAGGGTCGCGACCGGCGCGTCGTCGGGCGGGCAGCGGAGCGCCTCCATCGCGATCTCGACGTTGCGCTCGACGTTCCATGCGTCCGCGGCGTTGATCCGGTCCTCGAGCGCCGACTGCTCCGCCCCGATCGCCTCGTAGTCCGCGTCGGGGTCCGACCACTTCGCCATCACCGCGTTGTACTGCTCGATCAGGCCGGCCACCTCGCGGACGCCGTCCATGACGTTGCCCTTGACGTCCTTCGCGGGGTCGAGCTGGGGCTCCTGGCTGAGCATCCCGACGCTGAAGCCCGGCGTCAGACGCGCCTCGCCGACGAACCCGTCGTCGAGGCCGGCCATGATCCGCAACAGACTCGACTTGCCGGCGCCGTTCGGGCCGATCACCCCGATCTTCGCGCCGGGATAGAACGAGAGCGAGATGTCCTCGAGGACCGTCCGGTCCGGCGGGTAGTGGCGGGCGAGCTTGTAGGTCGTGTAGATGAACTCGGCGGGCATGTCGCGCCAAGCCTACCGGCCGTCGCCCGGAAGGCGCATCATGGCGAGCGCCGGGTGGGTCGAGAGTGCCGAGGGACCATGGGCGCTCGAACCGACAAGACGCTCGCGTGCGTCGTGCTCGCCCTCGTGATCGCGGGCTGCGGGAGCAGCACGGCTCCGAGCACGACCGCCGGTCCCACACCGGCGTCCGGAGCGAACGTCGCGGGATCGCCGGGTGCGTCCGCCCAGCCGACGACGGCCGTTCCGAGCTCCGCCGAGCCATCCGCGATCGCCGGCACCGGATGCGAGCTGTACGCGCCGAAGCACCACGACGTGCCAACCCTCGAGGCGATGCTCCCGGAGCGGGTCGGTCAGCGGACCCTCTATCGATGGTCGGTGCATGGCCGATGCTTCGTGGACCTGGCCTACGGCGGGACGCCGTCCGGGAGCGACGCGGTGCTCAAGGACGCCGACGCGATCGATCCGGCGCATCCGCTCGACCTGGAGCACCTGTCGATCGCGGTCGCCGGTCGGAGCGACACGAAGAAGGACCCGCCGTACTTCGTCTGGGCGCTCGCGCGACCGGCGACCGTCGAGGAGACGACGCTCGGCCTGACGATGCTGTTCGGCGGAGCATCGTTCGTCGACGTCTCCGCCGCCATGGATTTCTCGAGCTACCACCAGGGCTCGATGGGCGGCAAGACCGTCTACATCGGGACGAAGGACATGGTCGAGCAGAGCGAGCACGAACGCGGCGTCCCGTATCTCTACGAGACCGATGACGTGCTGTTCCTCGTCGTCGCGGATGACGCCTCGTGGGCCGTGGAGGCGATCAAGAAGCTGCCCTGATCGGGCGCCCCGTCAGGCCAACGTGGCCCGGATCGCGAGGAGCGCCCGCCGCACGGCCGGCGGCGGACCGGCCGGGACCATGCCCAGGACGAGCGTCAGACTCACGAGGATGAGCCCGAACCCGACGAGCAGCCCGAGCCCGACGGGCTCCGCGAGCGCGATCGAGCCCCACGCGAGGGCGAACGCCGGAACGATGAACGTCACGGTGCTCGCCGCGGTCGGCGTCGTCCGGCGGAGGACGCGGAAGAAGATCGGCCAGGCAAGCGCCGTCGACAGCGTTCCGACCGCGACGAGCGAGACGAGCCCGTCGACCTTCGGCGTCCCCGGCGCGCCGGTGAGCAGCGCGACCGGCAACAGGACGAGCGCGCCCGAGACGAGCATCCCGGTCGCCAGCTCCAGCTGCTCGACGCCCGCGAGCTTGGCCCGCGCGAAGTTGCCCGCGACGGCGTAGCTCGCCGGCGCGCCGAGTCCGGCCGCGACCGCGAGAAGCGTCGTCGGCGTCGGCTCGAACGACGCCCAGCCCACGAGGACGATCACCGCGACGACGCCCACGACCAGTCCGGCGACGAGCCGCCAGCCGAGCCGCTGACCCATGAACGCGACGGCGATCGCGGCGGTGAACAAGGGAGTGGCCGCGTTCAGGAGCGCCGTGAACCCCGCGGGCAGGCTCAGCGTCGCCAGCGAGATGAGCGAGAACGGGATCGCGGAGAACAGGGCGCCGACGATCGCGAAGCTGACGAGCCGCCCGCGGGCCGCGCGCCACGTCCGCGGACCGGCGACGACGGCCAGGATCGAGGCGCCGATGAGGAGCCGGATCTCGGCCGCCCAGACGGCGCCGACCTCGGGCGCCGCGACGCGCAGGAACAGGAACGCGCCGCCCCAGACGGCGCCGAGGAAGAGGAGCGACGCGAGGTCGACGATCGAGAGGTGGCGGGAGTCGGACGGCTGGCTGGTCATGTCGGGATCGTCCTCGCCGGCACCGCCGATCGCGAGGGACGGCCGTCGCGGGCCGTGGCCCGTCATTTGACGATGGATTGGGGCCCGCGGCCGGTTCTGCCGCCGCCTCCCCTACCCTCTCTGCATGCTCCTCGGCTGCATCGCGGACGACCTGACGGGCGCCACGGATCTCGCCGGCGGTCTCGTGCGCGAAGGACTCCGGGTCGACCTGGCGGTCGGCGTCCCGGAGGGTCCGCTCGATCGGGGGATGGATGCCGTCGTCGTCGCGCTGAAGAGCCGCTCCGTCCCGGCACGGTCGGCCGTCGAGCTCTCGCTCCGCGCGCTCGATCGGCTGCGCGCGGCGGGGGCCGAGCGGATCTACTTCAAGTACGCCTCGACGTTCGATTCGACCGCCGCCGGGAACATCGGGCCGGTGACCGACGCCCTCCAGGCGGCCCTAGGGGCCGGGATCTCCACAGCGTGCCCGGCCTTCCCGGCGAACGGCCGCACCGTGCTCGAGGGCCACCTGTGGGTCGACGGCGGCCGCCTCGCCGAGAGCCACATGCGGCACCACCCGCTGAACCCGATGACCGAGTCGGACCTGGTTCTCCTCCTCGGCGCGCAGGCGACCGGGCCGGTCGGGCTGGTACCGCGCGAGACGGTCATGCAGGGACCCAGCGCGATCCGCGGCGCGCTCGACGCCCTCGAGCGACGCGGCGCGCGACACGCGATCGTGGATGCCGTCGACGACGCCGACCTCCGCTCGATCGCGGCCGCCGTGTGCGACGCCGCGCTCGTGACGGGCGGCTCGGCGCTCGCGGCCGCGATCGCCGCCGAGCTCCGCGGTCGCGGTGCGGTCGAGGCAGTCGGGGCGAGCGACGGCGATCCGGCCGCGGCGCCCGCACCACCCGGTCCGCTCGCCGCGGTCGTCGCGGGCAGCTGCTCGGCGGCGACGCTCCGCCAGATCGACGTCTTCGCCGTGGATCACCCGGTCCTCCGGATCGACCCCCGCCGCGCCGTCGCCGATCCCGCGCTGCCCGCCGAGGCCGTCGCGTGGGCGGCCGCCCGGCTCAGGGACGGGCCCGTCCTGATCGCGGCGAGCGCCGAGCCGTCCGCCGTCGCCGCCGCCGCCGCCCTCGGTCCGGACGTGGGCGCGACGCTCGAGCGCGTCCTCGCGGAGATCGCCGCCGGCCTCGTGGACCACGGCGTCGGGCGGCTCGTCGTCGCCGGCGGCGAAACCTCGGGCGCGGTGATCGCGCATCTCGGCGTCCGGCGTCTCCGGGTCGGGCCCGAGATCGAGCCCGGGGTCCCGGCCGTGTCCACGTCGGACCCCGTCGCGCTGCGGCTGGCCCTGAAGTCCGGCAACTTCGGATCCGACGACTTCTTCGAGGTTGCGCTGGCTGCGCTCGGGTCCGGCACACTTGCACCTCGCGGGCCGGCGTGGCCGCCCGAACGCGGAGAGGGATCGTGAGCGAGTCGCTGCAGGATCGGGTCGTCTTCATCACGGGCGCGAGCGCAGGGATCGGCCGCGCGACGGCACGTGAGCTGCTGGATGCGGGCGCGCGG
>DASSMI010000130.1:0-9268 GCA_035688935.1 Candidatus Limnocylindrales bacterium
CGAGTCCTTGATGTGCTCGTACTGCCGCTCGCGCTTGGGGCTGCTTCCGGCAGGCATGGCGAACCTCCAGGGGGTCGCGCCGATCGTGCCCAGACGATCGAGCGAACCGCCCGTCGCCCCGGGCCCTCGTCTTGCGCCAGCGTGTCAGCCGTCGCGCCGGTGCCGCTCCCGCTGATCGTTCCGGAACGCGACCGTGGCTTGCATCTCGTGGCGCGCGCGGCGCCGATCGGTTCCCGGCGTTCCGATCTGCGCCGCTCGGTTGCGCCCCGCGACGGAACCGGCCGCTTGCGCTCCGGAACGCAAGCACCAGTTGCGCTCCGGAATCTCCACCAGGGGGCCGCGACGGCCGAGCGCACGGCCCGAACGCGCCCATGCACTAGCTCGCATGGCCCAGTCCGAGTGATTCCACGACGCTAGAACGGCGGCCAGGGAATCGCCGGCCAGTCGGGCCGAGGCTGCGGAAATCGTCGCGTTTCGAGCAGCCCGTCGACCCGCCGTCGGGTCGCCGCGATCTCCCGCCGTGACAGGAGCCCCGCGAGGTCGCGCGCCAGGTCGCCGCGGAGCGCCTCGCCCAGGCGCTCCAGGCCGTCGAGCTCCTCCCGGCTGAACCGCTCACCGCGCCAGCCCCAGAGCACGGTCCGGAGCTTCGGGACCGTCGAGAAGGTCACTCCATGGTCGACGCCGTAGATATGCCCGCCGCCGGCGGTCGGCAGGAGGTGGCCGCCCTTCCGGTCCGTGTTGTTGACCGCGGCGTCGAACACGGCGATCCGGCGGAGTCGCGGATCGTCCTCGAGGACCATCGCGACGACATCGACCGCGGGGTCGACGTCGATCCAGATCTGGAGCGAGCCGTCCCCGAACGGACCGTCGCGACGGATCGTCGGAGGGACGATGCCCCAGCCGATCGCCTCGCTCGCGAGGTACGCCGCGACCTCTCGGTGGGAGAGCGTCCCATCGGGGAAGTCGTCGAGCGGCCGCTCCCCGGCGGTCGGCTTGTAGACGGCGGTGACCTCGATCGACTCGGCCGGATCGGGGCAGGCGAGCCGGACGCGACAGTACATCGCGTGGTTCGACGACCCCACGAGCCGTCCGACGATCTCGATCTCGCCATCGCGAAGGACCTCGACGGCGCGGCCGGGGTCGATCACGGGGACGGTCCGAGCCCTAGTTGACGTAGTGGCCGTTGCGGCGAGGGCAGATGTGGCCCTGCGGGTCGAGCGGCTGACCGCACAGCGGACAGGGCAGACGCCCGGCCGCGACCACGGCGAGGGCACGGGTGACGAACTCGCGGGCGACGTCCGCGGAGACCCGGACGCGCAGGGTGTCCGGTCCGTCCTCGTCGTCGTCGGCCGTGCCTTCGAACGCCGCGAGGAGCTCGCCCGCGGTCGATCCGGCGAGCCCCTCGACGGCCGACAGGTCGATCACGGACTCGCCCTCGTCGTCGGTGTCGTCGTCCTCGTCGTCGTCCTCATCGTCGTCTGCGTCCGCGCGCGCCTCGACGAGGATCTGCTCGGCGTCGCCGTCCCAGCCGAGCGTCAGCGTCGTCGCGCGGAACGCCTCATTCAGCGGCTCTTCGAGCGGAGCGGCGTCGACGGGCACCGACTCCGTGCGCGGCGCGATCCCGCGCGACTCGAGCTCGTCCAGCAGGACGCCGAGGCGCTCCGCGAGCACCGCGACCTGGACCTTCTCGAGGACGACGGAGACGACCTGGCCCGCGCGGCGCGCCTGGAGGTAGAACGTCCGGCTGCCGGGCTGGCCGACCGTGCCGGCCACGAACCGCTCGGGTGGGTCGAAGAGGAAGAGGCGTCGGGGCATGGGGCGAGAGTACCTGCAACCGGCCCGGAACGGGCCGGGCCGTGGAGGCGGACGTCAGGCGACGACGACCTGGATCGTCTGGTGGCCGCGGGCGCCGTCGGGGGCGGGCGTCGACCGATCGGCCGTCTGGACCGTCCCGGTCCCGTCGGTCGCGCGGACCTCGATCGTGTGCGCGCCCGGACCGGCCGCCGCCGCGTCCCAGGCGTACAGCCACTGGACCCAGGTCGCGTCGGAGATCGGCACCGACAGCTGGGCCGGCTGCCACGCGCCGCCGTCGATCGCGATCTCCACCTTGCTGATCCCACGGTCCGGTGCCCAGGCGATCCCGGCGATCGGGACCCGCCCCGCGGCGACCCGCTGGCCGCCCGACGGCGTGTCGATCCGCGACTGGGTCAGGATCGGGCCGAGCTTGGACCAGCCGAGCGGGACCCAGTATCCGTCGAACGCCTCGAGCGTCGTGAGCTCGAGTTCGGTCAGCCACTTCGTCGCGGAGACGTATCCGTACAGGCCCGGGACGATCAGCCGTGCCGGGAAGCCATGGTTCCGCGGCAGCGGCTCGTCGTTCATCCGCAGCGCGATCATCGGCTCGCGCGACGGATCCATCACCCAGGCGGTCGGCATCCCCGCGGTCCAGCCGTCGACCGAGCGACCGACGAGCTGGGTCGCCCCGGCCTGCACGCCGGCCATCGCGAGGACGTCGCGGAGCTTCACGCCGGTCCACTTCGCGTTCCCGACGAGATCGCCGCCGACCTCGTTGCTGACGCAGGCGATCGTCACGTACTGCTCGATCAGCGGGAGCTCCGCGAGGTCGGCGTAGTTGAGCGTCACCTCGTGGTCGACCATCCCGTGGACGCGCAACCGCCATGAGGCCACGTCGACCGAGGGCGTGATCAGCGCGGTGTCGATCCGATAGAAGCGATCGTTCGGCATGACGAGCGGGGTCACGCCCGGCTGGCCGAGATCCGCGCCGGCTGGGATCGTCGCGACGTTGGTGGGACGGGGCAGGGGAGTGGCCGCCGTGCCGCCGGACCCGGCGATCGGGCCGTCGAGGAGACGTCGCCCGATCAGCCCGGCGGCCGATGATGCCGCAGCGATCGCAGCCGCCTGGACCAGCAAGCTCCGACGCGTCCAGTCTGGGGCCGGCATCCGGGCCGGCGCCCCGGTCGCGGTCCGACCCGCCCCGCCGGCGGCGAGCAGGATCGACATCGTCTGGACGCTCGCCACGGCCGCGATGACCGCCACGATCATCGCCGTCGTCGGCATCGCCGACGGCGAGCGGAGGGCCGCGAAGAACCCGGCGACGGCGAACGCGACGAAGCCCCCGGCAGCCACGAGGGACGAGCGTCGGACCGCGACGACGCCGAGCAGGCCGCCGATCGCGAGCGCGACGACGACGATCAGCGTCTCGAGCGCGAGCTTGTCGTTCGTGCCGAACAGCGACACGACGAGGTCCTTCGCCCCCGGCGGCTGGTTGTCGATGACGAACCCGCCGACCGCGGCCACGAGCGACGGCGCACCGAGGATCCCGGCGGCCAGCTCCGAGCTCCCGATCCCGGCGAGGGCTGCCACCGCGCCGGCGATGGCGGGCCGGAGGCGGGCGATGCGATCGCCGCCCTCGGACGTGGTCGCAGCCATTCGCCCGGGCGCGCGCCGGGGGCTCGTCGTGACACTCATCGCGTTGATTGTTCGCTCAACGGATGACGAACGGATGTCGCCGGCACGTGAGCCGCCCGCGGCCTCGGCCAGCGCGTCCCACGCCGCCGCGTCACGGATCGCGGCCGCGCCGGCTCGGAGGGCGGCCTGCTGCGTTCGAAGCTCGCCGACGGCGGCGTCCGGCGTGGTCGCCTCCAGCACGACCGAGTCGCCCGGCGAGAGCTGGCCGAGCACGGGTCGATCGGCCGAGATCACGACGCCCACGACGCGGTATCCGCCGGTCGTCTGATGGTCCGGCCCGAGCACGATCGGGCGGCCGTCCGGCGGCAGCTGGATCGCTCCCCACGGGACGCCGTGCGTCGTGACCTCTCCCCCGATCCCGACCTGAAGAGGCGGGCCGTCGAGGCGGGTCCCGACTCGGTCCGATGCCGGGGCCACGCGCCACGCGGACGCCGCGAGGGCTTCGAAGCCGTCCGCGGGGCCGGCGACGACCCGGAGGATCGTCCCCGCTGGCGCGCTCTGCGGCGAGCGTTCGTCGGGCTCGGGCCACGAGCAGGCGCGCGGCCGATCGTCCCTCCACCGTCCCGCGGCGATCACGTCTCCGGCCCGGAGCGCGCGTCCCTCGAACCCGCCGAACGCCCCGGCGAGGCACGTGGAGCGGGACCCGAGGATGGCCGGGGCCGCGAAGCCGCCCGGGACTGCGAGGTACGACCGCGCGCCGCCATGGGATCCACCGGGCAGCTCGAGGATCTCGCCGGCCGCCAGCCCGTGGGTCTGGCCCGGCCGGAGCCGCCGCCCGGCGACGCGGCCGCCCAGATCGGCTCCGGCGAGCGCGATCGTCACCGGTCGAAGGGCGCGGAGCGTCGGTCCGGCGATCGTCGCCTCGATGACGGCGGCATTCGGGTCGTTGCCGGCGAGCAGGTTCGCGACCGCGAAGCTCCACGGGTCCGCCGCGCCGGACTCCGGGACGCCGACGTGCGTCCAGCCGGGTCGGCCCGCATCCTGGATCGTCGTCAGGAGCCCGCCGTCGACGACGTCGAACAGCGGCTCGGGAGTCATCGCGGCACGAACCGGACGACGCGGCCGGGCCGGAGCGGCGTCGGCGGATCCGCCAGCGGATCGAACAGGACCGCGTCGGTTCGGCCGATCAGGTTCCAGCCCCCGGGCATCGACCGCGGATAGATCGCGCTGTGCTCGCCGGCGATCGCGACGCTCCCGGCCGGGACGCGCTCGCGAGGCGTCGCCCGCCTGGGCGTCGCGAGGTCGGGCGGGAGCCCGCCGAGGTACGCGAACCCCGGCGCGAACCCGAGGAACAGGACCTCGAAGCGAGCGGCGGCGTGGAGCTCGACGACGTCCGCGGCGCGCAGGCCACGAGCGTCGGCGAGTTCGTCCAGGTCGGGGCCGTCCGCGCCGCCATACGAGACCGCGATGTCGAGCGGGTCGTCCGGCGCCCACGCGATCCGATCGGCGCGATCGAGGTCGGCCGTTGCGAGTGCCCGGGCGATCTCGGCCTCGACGGCCGCGCGGTCCGCGACGAGCGGATCGAACGGGACGAGCACGGATGCGTGTGCGGGCACCGGTCGCCCGATGCCGGCACCCCGGTCGGACGCGTCGGCGATCGCCGCGGCGATCCCGTGGGCGCGACGGGTCAGCACCGGATCCGGCCGGTCGCCGAGGACGACGAGGACCGCCGCGTCGCCCAGCGGCTCGATCCGCGGCCGGACCGGACGGCCCGTCAGCCCGCCCATGCCTCGACCGCGATTCCGGCTGCCTCGAGCCCCCTGCGGACCCTCCGCGCGATGTCCACGGCGCCCGCGCTGTCGCCGTGGATGCAGAGCGTGTCGCCGCGGACGCCCAGACGCGAGCCGTCGCTCGCCGTGACGCATCCGTCCACGACGATGGACACCGCCTGGGCCGCCGCCTCGTCCGGCTCGAGCAACGCGCCGCCGAGCAGGCGCGAGCGGAGTGTTCCGTCCGGCTCGTACCGGCGATCCGCGAAGGCCTCCTCGAGCACCGTCAGCCCGGCCGAGCGTCCGGCCGCGATCGACGCGGAGCCGCCGAGTCCGACGAGAACGAGCCCCGCGTCGACGTCCCGGATCGCCTCGGCGACCGTGGCCGCGACGGCCGGATCGCGTGCCGCCCGGTTGTAGAGCGCGCCGTGCGGCTTCACGTGCCGGACGGCCGCACCGGCGACCCGCGCCGCCGCGAGCACCGCACCGACCTGCACGACGAGCGAGGCACGGAGATCGTCCGCGGTCATCTCGACGTCGCGCCGCCCGAACCCCGCAAGGTCGGGGTACCCGGGATGGGCGCCGATCACCACGCCGTGCAGCGCCGCCAGGGCCACCGTCCGGAGGATCGTCGCCGGGTCGCCGGCGTGTGCGCCACAGGCGACGTTGACGCTCGTGACGAGCGGGATCAGCTCGGCGTCGGCGCCCATCGGCCACGGGCCGAAGGACTCGCCGACGTCGGCGTTGAGATCGATCCGGGAGCGCGACGCGTCGCGCGGCGTGCCGGCCACGCCGCGATCGTACCGCCGTGGCTCCGTCAGCTGGGAACGGCCGCCGTCGACGGTGCCGGGGTCGGCTCGGGGGTGGGCGGCGGCGTCGGCTCGGGCGTCGGCCGAGGCGTGGGCTCGGGCGTCGGCTCCGGGGTGGGCGGCGGTGTCGCCTCCTGCGACGGTTCGATGCTCGGCGATGCGCTCGCGCTCGGCGTCGGCGTGGCGCACGGCTCGAACACCAGGTTGGCCGATGGATCGGCCGATGGGATCTCGAACGACGGGACGACGCCGGTGCTCGGATCGGGCGTCGGCACGGGGAAGCAGGTGACCGACGGACTTGGCGCCGCGCACCCGTGGCCCTCGACGAGCGCGCCCCACGAGGGGCCGAACGGCCGGAACGCGCCGTTGTAGAAGTACTGCGTCCGCGTCCCGTTCGGACCGCCGGCGACGCCGGGCCCCCGCTTGGCCCGGTTCAGCCAGTCGAGATCCGCGCTCATCCAGTTCGAGAACTCGTGCTCGTGGATCCCGGGCAGCTCCAGGACCTGCTGGCCGCAGGCGCCCTCGGGAACACTTGCCGTCGGCGCCGTGTCCGGGAGGAACCACTCCTCGATCGACTTGTCGCCGGATCGCGGCTTCAGCCCGGTGAACGGGTCGATCGCGGCCTTCACCAGCCCGTCGGGACGCTTGAAGTCGTTGACCGCCCACTTCGACGTCGCCTCCTGGAGGAAGCCCTGCCAGACGTAGGTCGAGACGTCGATCGAGAACACCGGCTCGTCGGGCGTCGACACGACCGTGTTGTCGCTGTTGCCGTTCCAGACGCCGACCGCGAGCGCGTACTCGCCCTTCTCGCGGCCCGCCTGCGTCGGTGGCGCGATGAAGCCGTAGGCGTTGAGGTCCTTGGCGTCGTTGTTCGTCCCCGTCTTGAGCGTCGCCGGCCGGCGCTCCTTGCCCGGGCCGCTGAGCGAGAACTTGCCCCAGAACGGGTTGACGCTCGGGTTCGTGTTCCCCGCGAGGATGTCCGTGAGGATCCACGCCGACTGCGGCTTGACGACCTGCTCGCCCTCGGGCGGCTTGTACGTGTAGGCCTGTCCCGGGTCCGATCCCTTGATCGACAGGATCGTCGTGTGGCCCAGGCGCTTGCCGCCGTTGGCGAGCGTGCCGTAGGCCGTCACCAGGTCGACCGGCCGAACCTCCTGGACGCCGAGCGCGATCGAGGCTCCGGCGTCGGTGCGATCGGTCTGGAACACCATCCCGTAGTCCTTCGCCCGGGCGAAGAGGTGGTCCGGGCTGTTGATCAGGGCGGCCTTGACCGCCGGGATGTTCAGCGAGAACTGGAGCGCGTTGCGGACGCGGACGGGTCCCCGCTCGAACGGGTCGGCGTCGGACGGCGTGTAGCCCCCGCCGAAGTCCGTCGCCGAATCCATGAGCATCGAACCGGCAGTGAGCTTGCCGTCGTCGATCGCCGTCAGGTAGTTGAAGGGCTTGAACGCCGAGCCGGGCTGGCGGAACCCGGCGCCGACGACGTCGTACTTCGCCTGGAACTTCTTCGTGCTCTTCGTGGCGTAGTAGTCGGCGCTCCCGACGTACGCGATGAGCTCGCCGGTCTTGTAGTCGAGCGCGACGAGGGCGCCGTTGCGGAGGTCCTTGCTCCGGAGGTTCTGCATCCACGGCTGGAAGCCGCCGGGGATCTTCAGCTCCTTGGCCTTCGCGATCGAGAGGTCGGGCGTCTTCTGGTGGGGAACGATCGTGGCCGCCTTCACCCACTTCTCGGCGATCGTCTGGAGCTTCATGTCGAGGGTCGTCGTGACCGTGAGGCCGCCCGCCTCGAGCTCGGGGCACGTCGGCGTGTCCTCGCCGCAGATCCTGGTGGCGAGCTCGTCGAGGACGGCCCAGACGAAATGGGGCGCCTTCCAGTTCGGCGTCGACTGATCGGCCAGGACCACCTTGTCGTTCTTGGCCGCGTCCATGTCGGCCGGCGTGTACTCCCCGGCCGCGAGGTTCAGGCGGCCGCCCGCCAGCAGATCGAGCACCTGGTTCCGGCGCTGGACGATCGGTGCGTCCGGCTTGACCTCCGGGTGTGACTTGCCGGCCGGGCAGTCCGCGTCGTCGGCGATGTCGACCTCGCAGACGTCCTCCGAGTTGCGAACGAGGTCGTAGTTCGAGGGCGACTTCACGAGCGCGGCGAGGATGGCGGCCTGGGCGGGCGTGACCTCCTTGTCCTTCCACTGCTGGTCGGTGATCCCGAAGTACGTCTCCGCCGCGGCCTTCACGCCGTACGTCTGGTTGCCGTAGTAGTTCTGGTTCAGGTAGGCCGCGATGATCTGTTCCTTGCCCTCGCGGCCGGGGAACGCCTCGGTCAACCGGACCGACTGGATGATCTCCTTGAGCTTCCGCTCGAACGTCCGATTGGGATCCTGGACGAGCGCCGGGTCGAGGAGGCGCTGGCGGACGAGCTGCTGGGTGATCGTCGAGGCGCCGCGGCTGTTGCCGCGGAGGCTGTCGATCCCGGCCGAGATGATCGCCAGCGGATCGAAGCCGGCGTTGTCCCAGAACGTCTTGTCCTCGATCGCGACCTGGGCGTCGACGATGATCGGCGGGATGTCGGCGAACTCCACGACCTCGCGCTTCTCACCGCCGAACCGGGCGAGCTCAACGCCGTTGCGGTCGGTGATCACCGACTGCTGGCTGAACGTCAGGTTCTTGAGGACCGCCCCCGGGTCTTCCAGGCCCTGCGTGTAGCGCGAGAACGCGATGACGACACCGACCGTGGCGAGGATCGCGAGGATGGCGAAGACGGCCCAGATCGCGAGCGCGAGCCAGCCGGCGGCCGAGGGGCTCGTCCGAGGGCCGCGGCCGTCGTCGTAGGGGTCGTCGGTCCAGGTGTCGTCCTGGCGGGGCGCGTAGGTCACGGGCGACTCCGAGGGGGAACGTCGGGGGAAGGATGCCATCGGTCGGTTCGGGGTGCGACGACCGGGATGTTCGAGCTGGGGCGAACGGTGCTACGACGGCGTGACAACGCGCGGTGTGGCGTTCCACGCTCCGAGCGCGTCGCGGACCCGGCGCTCCACCGCGGCGTCGGAGGTCCCGCCCGCGAGCCGGTCGAGCCCGATCAGCGCCGCGCCGGCGACCGGCGGCTCGACGAGCCGGACGAGGCGCGCGCCAGGGATCGCCCGATCCACGCCGGCGGCGAGCCGCGCATGGAAGCCGGCGTCATCGGTCCGGAAGACCCCACCGGCGAGGACGACCTCTGGCTCGGCCCGGACGAGCCCGGCCCGCCGGGCCAGGGCGGCCGCCATCGTC
>DASSMI010000131.1:0-7093 GCA_035688935.1 Candidatus Limnocylindrales bacterium
CGGCCCACGAGGAGCTCGACCGGCACGGGTCCGTAGCGACGCGAGTCGACCGGCTCGCCGAACCCGCGCGAGATCAGCTCCGCGGTCGACGCGTCGGACAGGAGCCAGGCCTCGTCCGGCCCGAGAACCAGGTGGCCGGCGTCGAGCTCGACGCGGTCGCCGGGCCGCGCCGCGACGCGCTTGATCGCGAGGAGGTCGGTATCGGGCTCGCGGAACACCGCGATCGCGCCGACGCGCGGCCATGTCGTCGTCGTGGGATCGACGAGGAGCCAGTCGCCCGGCTCGATCGTGGGCGCCATCGACGCCTCGCTGACCACCACCCGCCACGGCCCGCGCACGCGCTCCCGAAGCGGCGCACGGCGTCGCGCGCTGCGAACGCGCTCGAGCCCGGCCTGCCGGCCGGGCTCGGGGGTCGTCACGAACGGGTGGGGCGGTTACGCGGAGGCCGTCTTCGCGACCCGGGTCTTCTCGTTGCCGCCGGTCGCCCGCCAGGCGGCGTCGACCTCGTCGATCATGTCGAGCAGCTTGCGCGCGTCGGCGAGATCGGTCGACGCCTTGACCTTCGACACCTGCTTGTTCGCGTTCCAGAACAGCTCATGGAGGTTCGGGACCTTCTCGAGATGCTCCGGCTTGAAGTAGTCGTGCCAGAGGACGTCGAGGTGGTGCTTCACCAGGTCCGCCCGCTCCTCCTTGATGTGGATCGCACGGGTCGTGAAGGCGGGATCGCTGTTCGCACCCATCTTCTCGATGATCTTGTAGCAGGACTCGGCCTCGATCCGGGCCTGCTCCGGGTCGTAGATGCCGCACGGCAGGTCGCAGTGAGCGTGGACCGTCGTGGTCGGGGCGAGGAGGGAACGGAGTCGGAACACGTGGTCTCCTTCTCGGGCTGAAGGGCTCTGGGGGACGCCAATCATGCGGTCCGGAGCGGTGTCATGGAGTCTCGGAGCGTCCTCCCCGGCTGTCAAACGCGTACCGGTTGGGGGTGCCGCAGACGATCGCTGTGATTGCCCAGGTAAGTGGCGTCGTCTAGGATCGCGCGACAGGGTGTTCGTGCAGCGGAGGGCGGCATCGCCGGCCACCGTTCTGTGATGACCGTCCCTTTGGTCAGGCAGGTTCGATTCCTGCACCGCTCGTCGCGGTCGGGTCTGGCCCCGAGGCAACCGCTCCGACGGCCATGCAGGCTTCGAGCCTCCGTCGTCGGACCGGCGGCCCGCCGCGACGAGCATGCTCGCCGACTGGTGCGGATCGCAGATGCGACCCGCGCCGTCCGAACCGGACATCGCTCATCGGAGGGTGACGGTGGAGTTCGTCATCGCGGTCCTGCTCATCGCGATCGTCGTCGTGCTGGTCGGCCGGCCGTTCGTCTCGATCGTGACGGTGCACGAGTACGAGCGTGGCATCCGGGTTCGCCAGGGCCGGCTCGCGGGGCTCGTCGACGCGGGCACGCATGTCGCGTTCCGGCCGTACAGCGAGATCCGACTGCTCGACGGTCGGCCCACGTCGATCACCGTCCCGGGCCAGGAGATCCTGACCTCCGATGGCGTGGCGTTGCGGGTCAGCCTGACCGCGCGCTATGTCGTCGCCGATCCCGTCGCCGCGGTCACCGGCGACCAGAGCTACGTCTCGGCCCTGTACACCCTTCTCCACGGCGCGCTGCGCGAGGCGATCGCCGGGCGGTCCGCGGACGAGATCCTGGCGGCGCGGACCGAGCTGGGTCCGGCAGTCGGCGGGATCGTGGCGAGCGAGCTCGCCCGGATCGGGGTCGAGCTCCTCGGGGTCGACGTCCGCGACGTGATGGTGCCCGCCGAGCTGAAGCGCGCCTTCGCCGGGATCGTCGCGGCGCGACGCGAGGGCGAGGCGGCCGTCGAGCGGGCGCGGGGCGAGACCGCTGCGCTGCGCGGGCTCGCCAACGCCGGCCGGCTGCTCGAGGACAACCCGGGCCTTCTCCAGCTGCGGATCCTGCAGCAGCTCGCGGCCTCCTCCGGGAACACGATCGTGCTCGGATGGCCCGGAGCCGAGAGCCTGCCCGTGGGGCCGCCGGCGGCCGCTGGCGCCGCCGCTCGGCCGCGGACCGGTCGCCGACGGGCCGTCGAGGACTGAGGTCGTCGGTATCATCGGGGCGTGACTGAACGCGGACTGCCCCTCGCGGACGGCGCGCCGGCCTGTCCCTTCGTCGCATTCGACGACGATCGCGACGAACGATCGTCGGTCCCGGATCACCGCCACCGCTGCTTCGCCGAGGCACACCCCGCGCCGCGCGCGCTCGCCCACCAGGAGGCGTACTGCCTCTCGTCGGCCTTCCCGGTGTGCCCGACCTTCCAGGACTGGGCCCGGCGCGAGGCCGCCCACTCGCGCGACGCCGGGCGAGCGGTCATGCCGCCCGCGGCGGCCTCCACGGAGGATCGGGGGAGGGCCGCACCGCCGGTCGTCGCCCCGGACCTCGCCGCGGCCGCCTCGGCCGCGCGACCCGACGAGGCGGCCGAGGCGATCGACGAGCGCGACGAGCGCGAGGAGGGCGATCCGCGGGCCGGCGCGGCGGCCGCGCTCGGCGGAGCGGCGACGGGACTCGGTGGAACCGCGACGGGTGCCGGTTCCGGGGGCGACCCGGATCTCGGCTCGGACGACGCCCGGGACGACGATCTCGTTCGACCGGCGAGCCCGCCGGACGGCTACGCCCAGCGCAATCCGCCCCGGGACTGGGCGGCCCCGCCGCCGTGGCTGGCGTCGACCGACGGCCGGCGCGCCGTCGACGCCGACGCCGAGCCGCCATCGTTCCTCGGCCGCCGCTCGGAGCCCGGCCAGGGCCTCGCCGGCAGCGCCGCCGACCGGATGGCCGGCGGGTTCTCCCCGCCGCCGCCGGCCGCCCGGTCCCGCGACGAGGAGGAGTGGACGAGCGCCGCGCGTCTGTCGGGCGAGTCCCGATCGAGCCGGGCCGCGGATCGGGACGATCATGGCTACGACGACCACGGCGAGGACGAGCTCGTCGAGGACGAGCCGCGCCGCTCGTCGCGCCGGCCGCGAGCGTACAACCAGCACCTGGGCGGGACGGACGGACCGGACTGGGAGCGGCCGCGCCGGTACGAGGCGTACCCGACGATCCGAACCCGGGTCGGGCTTCCGGGCGTCCGCGTCCCGCAGGTCGCGGTCATGGCCGGACTCCTCGTGGTCCTCGCGCTCGCCCTGTTCTTCCTGCCCGGGATGATCAACCTCGGTGGATCGGGCGGCCCGGCCGGATCGGCGGCGCCGTCGAGCTCGGCCCGCCCGAGCGTCAGCGTCGCGCCGACGGAGCCTCCCGCGCCGACGCCGGTCCTCTACACGATCAAGAAGGGCGACACGCTCTCGAAGATCGCCGCCGCGCACGGGATCACCGTCGACGAGCTGCTCGCCGCGAACCCGGCGATCAAGGACCCGAACAAGATCGGGCTGGGCCAGCAGATCGTCATCCCCAGCCCGAGCGAGGAGCCGCCGGACACGGTCGGGGAATCGACGGCGCCCTAGCGCGGCGGCGCCCCGCGCGCCGCATGCGCGACCCGGAGCTAGCGGGGCGCGAGGTTGATCGAGGTGATCTTCCCGGCCTCGACGCGGAACGTGGCGTCGAGGTGGAGCGACGGCGCGCCCGGTCGGACCACGAGGACGTCCGCCTCGTAGGTGTTCCCGAGGTCGCGGACGTCGCCGGGGATCATCCGCAGGCCGGCGTCGCCGCGGAGGAACCAGCCGCCGACGCGCTCGACCCCGCGGAGCGTCTGCGCGCTGTCGCCGACGTGGATCCGCATCTCGGCCTTCTCGTCCATGAGGCCGACGGCCGCCTCGCGGTCACCCGCGTTCAGCAGCTCGAAGAACGTATCCATCGTGTCGACGGCACCCACGGCCCGAGTGTACCCGGCATGATCTGGCGATGCCGTCCGAGCTGGCCGTCCACTGGGCGCTCGATCCTGACGTCACGTTCCTGAACCACGGATCGTTCGGCGCCTGCCCGCGACCCGTGCTCGAGGCGCAGCGGCGCTGGCGCGACCGGCTCGAAGCCCAGCCGGTCCAGTTCTTCGCCCGCGATCTGCCGGGAGCGCTGGCGGCCGCCCGGGGCGCGCTCGGGCCGTTCGTCGGGGCCGACCCCGACGATCTGGCGTTCGTGGCCAACGCGACCGGCGCGGTCAACGCGGTCCTCCGCTCGCTCCGGTTCGAACCCGACGACGAGCTCCTCACCGATGACCACGAGTACAACGCGACGATCAACGTCCTCCGGCATGTCGCCGAACGCGATGGCGCGCGGGTCGTCGTCGCCCGGATCCCGTTCCCGACCACCTCGCCGGACCGTGTCGTGGATGCCCTGCTCGACGCGGTGACCGAGCGCACGCGCCTCGCCCTCGTCAGCCACGTCACGAGCCCCACCGCGCTCGTCTTCCCGATCGAGCGGATCGTGGCCGAGCTCGCAGCGCGCGGCGTCGAGACGCTCGTCGACGGGGCGCACGCGCCCGGGATGGTCCCGGTCGACGTCCAGCGGATCGGCGCCGCCTGGTACGCCGCCAACCTCCACAAGTGGGTGTGCGCGCCGAAGGGCGCCGCCTTCCTCCACGCGCGTCGCGACCGCCAGCCCGGTCTCCGCCCGAGCACGATCTCGCACGGCGCGAATGCCCCGCTCAGCGATGACGGGCCGAGCCGCTACCGGGCCGAGTTCGACTGGCAGGGGACGCTGGACCCGACGCCGTGGCTCGCGACGCCCGACGCGCTCCGCTTCGTCGGGTCGCTCGTCGACGGGGGATGGCCGGCCGTGATCGAGCGGAACCACGCCCTGGCTCGACGGACCCGCGACATCCTCGCGCCGGTCCTCGGGGTGCCGTCGGACGCCCTGCCGCCCGACGAGATGTTCGGATCGATGGTCGCCCTGCCGATGCCGTCCGACGGGCCGTTGGCCGCGACCGGCTCGGGCGCCTCGCCGCTCGACACGGACCCGATCCAGGCACGGCTCCTCCGTGACCACCGGATCGAGGTTCCGATCTACCCGTTCCCGGTTCCCGCCGCCCGATCGCCGGAGCCGAAGCGGCGTCTCATCCGGGTCTCGTCCGCCCTCCACAACGGGCCGGACGACGCCGACCGGCTGGCGGCCGCGCTCGACGCCATCCGCGAGGCGACGCCCGCCTAGAACCCGCCGCCGGACCCGCCCCCGCCGCCGCCCGAGCCGCCGCCGCCGAAGCCGCCGCCTCCGCCGCCGCCGGATCCGCTCGAGCCGGGCGCGGACCCGATCGAGCCCAGCGCGGACATCATCCCGCCGAAGTCCGGGATCGCCGAGCTCGAGAAGATCCCGCCGCTGCCGGCGCTCGCGCCGGCGAAGTCGCCGTCGCTCGCGAACGCGGTCCCGCCGCCGGCCGACGACCCATACCAGGCCGGGAGGTAGACGCTGCCGGCGGCGACCCGTCCCTCCTGGGCGTCTTCGAGCGACCGTCCGAGGACCGTCTCGATCTCCGCCCCCAGCCCGAGGGCGGTGCCCCACACGACCGCCTGGTCCGGCGTCTCGAGCCAGGTCAGCCGCGACTCCTCGACGACCTGGTCCATCGAGCGCGCCCCGTCCATCGTCTTCTTCAGCGTCCGCCGGTACGCCGCGAGCATCGCCCGGATCATCGCGCCGGGCAGCGAGACGGCCGGCATCGACAGGCCGATGACGAACATCACGACGGCACCAACCACGGCTCCGACACCCACGAGGAGCAGGCCGCTGCTCGGGAGGGATGCGCCGGCCCAGATCCCGGCGCCGCCCAGCAGCCCGGCCAGCGCCGCACGGCCGGTCCATCGCGCGATCGCCTTCGACGGCGGCTCGGCGAACCAGCCCCTCGCCACGACCTCCCGTTCGAGCGCCTTGTCGAAGGCGGGCACGGCCGCGGCGAACGCCGGCAGGTCGTCGGGCTCGACGTATCCCGCGTCGTCCTGGTCGAGGGCGCCGAGCCGGCGCTCGACGAGCGCCTCGGCGGGACCGAGGTCCCGCGCGCGGTTGCGCGCCTGCCGGGCGGCAGTCGCGGGATCCGGCTCGGCCGGCCGCGTCTCGATGCCGACCTTCTTCTGGATCCCGAGGAGATGCTTCTCCTCGCGGAACGAGATGACGCCGCGACTGGCGAGGTCGAGGAGGGCGGTGGTGAGGGCGCGGCGCGACGGGCCACCGTTCAGGACGAAGACGGCGGCCGCCGGCGTCAGCGCCTCGGGCGGCCCGGCCATGTGGATCGACGGGTCGTCGAGGTACACCGGGTCGCGGCCGTAGCGCAGCCAGGCCCACGCCGCCGTCCCGATCAGGCCCAGGGCGACGAGCGGACCGCCGACGAGTCCCACGACGGCGTTGACCTGGCGCGCGGTCTCGAGCGTCTGGGCATGCTCGGGCGTGGCGTTCGCGTCGATCCGATCGATCGCGACGAGCAGCGCGCCGTCCATGTCGCCGGCCCGGAGCCGTGGGAGCATGTCCTCCTCGTAGATCCGCTGCTTGTCGGCGTTGTCGAGGAAGGCCGCGCGATACCCGGGCCCGCCGTACAGGATCACCTGGCCGTGGTCCAGCCCGGGGTAGAGATCGAACAGAATCACCAGCCCGTCGTCGAAGCCCTTGCGGCCCACGCCCCACTGATCCATCAGGCTCCGAGCGTCGGCGTCCGCTTCCTCCGTCGATCGGCCGGACTCGACGACCTGGCTGTACACGACGACCTGGGCGCCCGTCCGATCCTCGATCGCGGCGATCGTCTTCGCGACGACCGCGATCGTCTCGGCTCGGAAGGCGCCGGCATGGTCGTAGACGCGGACACCGTCGATCGGCTCGGGGAACGGCGGGCCCGCTTCGGAGCCATCGGCATTGCCCCCGGAGCCCGGTCCGAGCACCGTGATCGCGGTCACGATCCGGCCGAGCCCGACGAGGAGCGCGTGATCGAGGTCGCACTCCGCGATGAGCGGCTGCATCCCGTCCTCGACGACGCGCTTCGCCACGAGCTGGTCGAGGACGTCGTCCGGGAAGCCCGGGGCCGCCGAGAGGACGACGCCCGCCCGGCACCCGGACGGCTCGACGGCCACGTAGACCAGGAGACCGTCGTCGTCCGCGTCGGCGCCGGCGCCGAGCGCGTCGCGGACG
>DASSMI010000132.1:0-13568 GCA_035688935.1 Candidatus Limnocylindrales bacterium
CCGGGCCTCGGCGTCGTAGCCCTTGCGCCAGCCGCGGAGCAGGAGCCCCACGAGGATCGCGAGGTCGTTCTCGCGACCTGGGTCCTCGGCGCGGAGCCTCCAATATCGACCGAGAACCTGGTCGGGCGAGAGCGGCAACGCGTTGACGTTCGAGACGAGGAACCAGCCGAGCTCGATCGAGACTGGGGCGACGGTCACCATCTGCCAATCGACGACCTCGACCGCGCCATCCGCCGCGATCCCGACGTTGGCCAACTTCAGATCAGCGTGGATCAGCGCCCCCGGGGACGCCTCGAGCGCGCGGACGAGCGGCGTCACGTCGTCCGAGAGGGCCGCGACGACATCCCGGGCCGTCGGACTCGCGAGCCGGTCGAACAGGTCCCAGCCGGGGAGCAACCGCTCGGCGACCGCATCGCGCGCCGCGCCCGGCCGCTCCAACGACGCGCGGGAGATCAGCGCGACGCGCTCGGGGATCGGACACCACGGGCCGGCCGACGGAGCCGGGGCGCCGTGGAGCGACGCGAGCGCCGCCAGCACGAGGTCGAGCTGCTCGATCGCGAGCACCGCGTTCCAATCGAACAGGACGCCCCCGAGGTCGGGCATCAGGACGGCGGAGTCGCCCGTCGCGGGATCGAACGCGGCGCCCAACGCCGGATTCCGGATCGGTCCTGGCAACGCCGGCCCGGCCGCCGCGAACCATGCCTCGCGCAGGACCGGCCCGTCGCGCGTCGCTCGGGCGATCCAGTCCCGATCCGGCGAGTCGCGCTTGAGCACGAACCGCTCGCCGTCGCGCCGGCGCAGGAGCGTCATCGACGCTCCCGACCAGCCATCGTTCGGGAATGGCTCCTCGGCCACGTCGCCCAGGCCGTGCTCGCGGAGGAGCGCGTCGATCGTCGGGAGGTCCGCCGTCATCCCTCGTCGAGGTAGTGGACCACCGAGCCCGGACAGTTCCGGCTGATCACGACGACGAGCGGCTCGGTCGCGGACGCGTTCTCCTCCACGTGGATCTCGCCGGCGGGGATGTAGACGAAGTCACCCGGGCCGGCGTCGAACGTCTCCTCGAGCCCGGTCGCCCCGAACGTGTACCGGGCGTGGCCGCTCGCGATCCAGATCGACGTCTCGCACTCGCCGTGGTGGTGGATCCGGGTCTTCGCGCCGGGCGCGGTCGTCACGACGGACGAGTACAGACCCACCGAGCCGACCCGGTCGGCGCTGATCGCGATCGAGCGCTCCATGTCCGAGTGCTGGCCCTCGGACGTCTGGCGCTCGTCGGGGCGGACCCGCGTTGCCATCAGACGGCTCCCGGATCCGGAGCCCACGAGACGCGCCAGACCCGCCACAGCGCCGTCGGATCGGACAGCGGATCGCCGTGCACGAGGACGAAGTCCGCCGGCCCGCCGGCGCGCAGGACGCCCGCGTCGGTCTCGCCGAGGAGCTCGCCGCCCCGCCAGGTCGCCGCCGCGAGCGCCTCCCACGGCTCGAGCCCGGCCTCCACGAGCGCTTCCACCTCCCAGGCGAGCTGGTTCGCCCGGAGCGACCCGCCGCCGAAGTCGGTTCCCGTGGCGATCCGGACGCCGTGCCGCCGCGCCGCCGCGACCGAGGCGACGGCGGCCTCGCGTCGGGCCGCCATCCGGTCCCGGCCCTCGGCACCGGCGAACCGGTCGATCCGCGTCGTCGACGAGAAGGACGCCCACGAGCGGAACACCGCGAGCGTCGACACGAGGAACGTCCCGCGCCGCGCCATCTCGGCAGCGACGTCGTCGTCGAGCTCGAACCCGTGCTCGATCGCGTCGACGCCGCCCGCGACGCCCTTGCGGGCCCCGTCGATCCGGCCACTGTGGGCGGTGACCTTCGCGCCCCGCGCATGCGCGGCCGCCACCGCGCGCTCGATCTCGGCCACCGACCACGGGCAGACGGCCGGATCCGACCCATCGAGGTAGAGCTTCAGGAAATCCGCGCCGTCATCGAGCTGGCGCTCGACCGCGGCCACGAGCGCGTCGCCCGTGTCGGCCTCGGCCGACCATTCGTCCAGCGCGCCGGCGCCGCCGATCCACGTCCCGGCAGCCCGGATGTGCGGCCAGCCCGCTCGTCCTCGAGCTCGATCGCGCACGCCCAGGCTCAGCGCCCGGACACGACCGTCGACCGGATCCTCGCCGATCGGCGCGCCCACGTCGCGAGCCCAGCGGACGCCGGCGCCGGTCATCAGCGCGGCGTTGTGGGCGGCGACCGCGACCAGCGTCGCCGGTGCGTCGGACACGCGATCGATCCAGTGCGAGCCGCCCGGCAGCGTCAGGTGGCTGTGGCCGTCGACCATCCCCGGGACGATCGTCGAGCCGCCCGCGTCGACGACCTCGGCGCCCGCGGCGTCCTCCTCAGCGTCCGTCGGTCGGATCCACGCGATCCGGTCGCCCTCGACCAGGATGCTGACCCCGACCTGGAGGCGGTCGCTCCGGCCGTCGGCGAGGGCGGCGTCGCGGTAGAGGACGCGTCGAACGGGATGGGTCACGGTGCGCCGAGCCTAGCCGATAGCATCGGCGGATGCGTGTCCCGACCGCGATCGCCGAGCTGCCGCGCTTCCCGCTGCTCGAGGGACCCTCGCCGCTCCTGCCGGCGCCGCGACTCTCGGAGGCGTTGGGTCGCGGAGCCGAGATCTGGATCAAGCGCGAGGACCTGCTGCCGATCGCGTTCGGCGGGAACAAGCTGCGGAACCTGGAGTTCCTGATCGGCGCCGCGCTGGCGGATGGTGCCGACACGCTCGTCACGGCGGGGAGACGCTGGTCGAACCATGCCAGGCTCACGGCCGCGGCCGGCGCGCGCGCCGGGCTGGCCGTCCATCTCGTCCTCACCGGTCCGCGGCCACTCCCCGGTGACGACGGCCCGAACCAGCAGCTCGAGGCGCTCCTCGGCGCGACGATCCACTGGACGACCGGACCGGATCGCGCGGAGCGAGCCGACCTGATGGAGCGCGTCGCCGCCGAGGTGCGGGCGGGCGGTCGCCGGCCGTACGTGATCGGTGTGGGCGGGACCGGTCCGATCGGTGCCGCCGGCCAGGTGCTCGCCGGGCTCGAGCTCGCCGACCAGCTCGATGCGGCCGGGGTCGGGTCGGCGAGCGTCGTCGTGCCCTCCGCGACCGGCGGGACGCAGGCCGGCATCCTGCACGGCTTGGCGGCGGCCGCGCCGGTGGAGCGCAGCGTCATCGGGATCGCCGTGGGCGCGCCGGTCGCGGATCTCCGGCCGAAGATCGTTGCGCTCGTCGACGGGCTCGAGCCGCTGACCGGCATCCGACCCCCCGACGACGCGATCGTCCTCGAGGGCGATCAGCTCGGCGGTGGGTACGGCGTCCGCTCGGCGGCCGCCGACGAGGCGACGGGGCTGCTCGCGCGAACCGAGGGCGTGTTCGTCGACCCGATCTACACGGCCAAGGCGCTCGCCGGTCTCGTCGCGCGCGTCCGCGACGGACGTCTCGACGGGCCGATCGTGTTCTGGCACGCCGGGGGGACCACCGGCCTGTTCGAGCGCCTCGACGGCTGACCCTCGCAGGGTGCCTCAGCCGCGGCCGGACGACCGCCAGGCGTCGCGCAGTCGGACCCGGCCGCCGCTCTGGAGCACCGCGCCCGAATAGACGCGGCCGCCGAACACGAACAGCGCCCAGATCGCGGCGAGCATGACGACGATGGCGCCCGCGATCTCCCAGGGCTCGATCGCACCCAGCGCAGCACGGAGCGGGACGACCATCGGCGACACGGGCGGCACGAACGTGGCGATCCGAGCGGCGGTTCCCGTCGGGTCGTTGACCGCGACGAACAGCGAGAACAGGTACGCCGCGGTCGCGAGGAGGCTCACCGGACTCGCCGCGTTCGACGCCTCCTCCATCCGCGAAGCGAGCGCGCCCAGCACGCCCAACGCCGTCGAGTAGAAGGCGTACCCGAGCACGAACCAGACGAACAGGTTCGCGACGGCCGAGGGTGTCGTGGTCGGCAAGGTGAACCGCCCGCTCTGGACGCCGATCCCGAGCCCGACGACGACCATCAGCGCGAGCTGCACGAGCCCGAGGATCCCGATCCCGAGGACCTTCCCGATCAGGAGGTCGCGTGACTCGATCGTCGAGAGGACGACCTCCACGACGCGGCTCTGCTTCTCCTCGACGACCCCGGTCAGGACCCACGTGCCGAACGTGAAGATCGAGATGAACAGGAGGATCACGCCGACGTTCGCGAACAGGAAGCTGGTGTCCCGGTTCGGGTCGGCGGGGAGCAGCTGCTGGAACTGGAGCTGCGGCTGGGGCGTGAACGCCGCGTAGACGAGCTGCTGGAGGAGCTGGTCCGAGCGTTCCTTGACGACGTACGTCGGGGTCGAGCCGTCGGCGGGGAAGACGACGACGGCGTCGAACCGGCCGGACGTCAAGTCGGCATCGGCGGTCGCCCGATCGGCGATCGAGCCGATCCGGATCGTCTGGCCCGCCCGCTTGCCGATCGCCTCGATCGCCGCCGGCACTCCGGGCGGCGGCGTGCCGACGATCCCGAGGTTCTTCGCCTTCCCCGCGCCGCCGAACAGCGTCGGCAGGAACGTCCCGATCCCGATGATCGCGACCGACAGGAGGAGCGACAGGAGGAACGCCCGGCTCCGTCCGCGTTCGAGCAGCTCGCGTCGGGCGACGAGCCAGATCGCCCGGGTTCGGCTCATGTGCGCACGATCTCCATGAACAGCTCGGACAGGGTCGGCGGCTGGAACGAGAACCGCCGGACCGGTCCGGCGGCGGACGCCGCGGCGAGGACCGCCGACAGGTCGAGGTCGGCCGGGACGAGGAGGCGGGCGAGGTCGTCGCGGGTCTCGATCGCGTTCAGGTCGGGCCGCCCGGCCAGCCACGCGTTCGCGTTCCCTTCGACCTCGACCTCCAGATGGCGGCGCGCCGAAGCCGCACGAAGCTGGTCGATCGGGCCGGCCGCCGCGATCCGGCCGCGGTTGATGATCACGACGTCCTCGCAGAGGTCCTCGACGAGGTCGAGCTGGTGGCTCGAGAAGACGACGCCGACCCCCGCCTTGGCTCGCTCCCGGAGGATCGCCGACATCGTCTCGCTGCCGAGCGGGTCGAGCCCGCTGAACGGCTCGTCGAGGACCAGGAGCTCGGGGTCGTGGACGAGCGCCGCACCCAGCTGGACGCGCTGCTGGTTGCCGTGGGACAGCGTCTCGAGCTTCGCGTCAGCCCGGTCGCCGAGGCCCAGGCCGTCGAGCCAGCGGACGGCGGCCGCCCTCGCGTCCTTCGCCGCGAGCCCGTGCTGCTGGGCGAAGTACGACAGCTGGTCGGCGACCCGCATCCGGGGATACAGGCCGCGCTGCTCGGGCATGTAGCCGAACCGGAGCCGTCGCGCGCGATCGATCTCGTCGCCGTGCCACGTGATCGTCCCGGCGTCCGCGTGGGCGAGGTTGAAGATGCACCGCATCGTCGTCGTCTTGCCCGCGCCGTTCGGGCCGAGGAATCCGACGAGCCGGCCCGGCCGCACGGTGAACGTCGCGCCGTCGAGCGCGACGACCGCGCCGTAGCGCTTCGTCAGGTCGTGGACTTCGAGCACGGCGCAACCGTACCGTGCCGGCGAGGGCTCCCGTCAGAAGGGTGTGGACCGGGCGCTCTCTCCATGCCGGGATATGCATGAACACAGAAGAAACCCCCGGGCCGAAGCCCGGGGGTTCCAGGAGATCGGAGCTCTGCGTCGCCGTCTACTTCGCGACGATCGTCCCCGTCATGTCGTGGTGCACGTCGCACCGGAAGAAGTAGGAGCCGGGCTGGAGGGCCGGCACGACCAGGTCGGACTTCGTCGAGGTGACGACCTCGCCGACCGCGATCGCGGTTCCCGCGCCGCTGTCCGTGTAGACGGCGATGTTGTGCGGCGCCGAGTCCTGGTTGTCGAGATGGATCGTGACGTTCGAGCCGGCCTTGACCTCGACCGAGGTCGTCTGGAACTTCAGGTCCTTGGCGACGATCGTGGGGCCGTCGACGGCCGGTCCGGACGCGGCCGGCGGCTTCGCGGCTGCGGGTGCGCAGGCGACCGTGACGGCCGCGAACGCGACGAGACCGAGGGCGAGAAGGATGCGCTTCATCGTCTGAGCTCCGTTCGTTTCGTGAGGGCGGCCCGGCCGGAGCCGGGCCGCGCTGCGTCGCTGAGGAGGCTACGCGCCGGCCGAGCCGGCCGCCGCGCGGCGCCCGAGCTTCGAGCCGAGCAGGGCGAGCTCGCTCCTGACGACCTTGATCGGGTTGCCGTCCATGCGGGCGAAGTCGACCGCGAGCAGGGTGATCAGCGTGACCTCGATCGCCTTGGCGATGTAGGCCGTCGTGTAGTACGGGCCCTGGACCGCCCAGGCGACGATCGCGGTGGCGGCGTAGCCCATCAGGCCCAGGCGGATGAACCAGCGGAACCGGCTCGCGATCGCGAGCGGGATGACGATGGCGACCGCCGCCGTCAGGTAGCCGAGCGCGTTGAGCGTGAAGAGCAGGCCACCCAGCGTCGAGTGGATGTAGGCCGTCCCGAGGACGAGCCCCACGATCGCGATGCGGATGACCACGTCGAGCGGGCGCAGGCTGCTGCGGGGGTTCATGTCGTCGCGTTACCTCTGTGGGTGTGGTTCGGGCCGCCGTTCGGCGCCGTCGCCGCGCTTCGTCGGCGTCGGGGGCATCGTCGGGGAGCGGCCGATCCGTCCGGCGTGGGCTCGGGTCGACATCGCGCTTCGTCGTTGGCCCGCACATCTCGCTGACCCCGGTCGAGGCGTCGCTGTGACATTTGACGTAGCCGTCCCGGCGAAGGCAGGACGTATCCTCCCGACGTGGCCACGACCCGTCCTCGCCGCCGCGCACCCGAGCTCGAAACGGCCCTCGATCCCACCGAGGCCGGCGTCCGAGCGCCGCGCGCGGGACACGACGTCGAGGACGACCTGGCCGATGGGGCGCCCGCGGCGGATCTGCTGAGCCCCGGCAACCGCGGCATCCTCCACCACGCGCTCGAGGAGGCGGCCCGGCTCCTCCGCTCCGACGGCGCGATGGCCTATGTGCTCGACCGGGAGACCGGGATCCTGCGCTTCGCCGACGACGCGGGGATCACCGACGACCGGCGTCGTCGCTGGGTCCGGAATCTCAGCCTGGAGCCGGGGGTGGGGCTGTTCGGCCGGTCCGTGGCGGAGCGCCGGACGCTGATCACCGGCGACTATCCGAACGATCGGAACTTCGTCCATTTCCCGGATGCCGACCGGGTCGTCCGGCAGCTCGCGATCCGGTCGTTCGTCGTCGCGCCCCTGATCGCGGGCGACCGCACGTTCGGTGCGATGGGCACGTACTCGAACCGCACCGACTCGTTCGACGAGAACGACGTGGCCCTCGTCCGGGCGCTTGCCGACCACGCGGCCGCCGCGATGGCCAACGCCGAGCTCGTCGAGGAGCTCGGCCGGTCCCGCGCGGAGGTGGAGCGCCGGGCCGAGGGCGAGCGCGCGCTCCGTGAGCTCGGCGCCCAGTTCGCCGCCGTCCGCGAGCCGGCCGCCGTCCTCCAGCTCGCCGTGGACGCGGCGGCCGGGATGCTCCACGCCGACGGCGCGCGGATCGATCTCCTGAACGAGGCCGACGGCGCGCTGTACTGGGCCTACGACGCGCGAACCGGACGCCAGCCCGGCCTCGGGCCGATCGGCGGCAGCGGCGAGGCGAAGGCCGGCGAGGGGATCTCCGGCCGCGCCGTCCGCGAGATGCAGCCGGTGGTCACGGGCGACTACCTCGCCGACGACCGGTTCGAGCACGCGACGCTCCCCGACGCCCACGTCCAGCGCTACGGGATCCGCTCCGTCGTGGCGGTGCCCCTCCTCGGCGACCGGGGGCCGCTCGGGACGCTGACCGTCTACACCGGCGAGACCGACGCGTTCATGGAGGACGACGCCCGCCTCCTCGAGGCCCTCGCCGGCCAGGCCGCGATCGCGATGACGAACGCCAACCTCATCGAGCGGCTCGAGCGGTCGCAGGCGATCGAGCGTCGGCGCGCCGACGAGGAGCGCGCGCTCCGCGAGATCGCGGCACGGATCACCGCGATCCGGGATCCCTCGGAGATCCTCCAGGACGTCGTCGACGAGGCGGCCCGGTTGCTCGGCGCGGAGCGCGTCCGGATCGACCTGATCGGCAAGGGCGCCGGCCGCGTCGGGTACACGTTCCTGGGTGCCGGCCCGCACATCGGCGGCGCGGCCGTCGACGAGGACGGCGAGCCGTATCGCTACGGGGCGTCTGGCCGGGCGATCGAGGAACGCCGGACGATCGTCGTGGACGACTATTTCCACGACGACTCGTTCAGCCACACCGACGAGCTCGACGCCGCGGTCCGCGACGACGGCATCCAGTCGCTCGTCATCACGCCGCTGATCGCGGAGGACGCGCTCCTCGGCGTCCTCCAGGTCGGGGCGGTCGAGGCCGGCGCGTTCGGCGACGACCAGGTCGGGCTCGTCGAGGCGCTCGCCCACCAGGCCGCGATCGCCATCCACAACACGCGTCTCATCCAGGCGCTCGAGCGGTCGGGCGAGGAGATCCGCCGGCGCGCCACCGCCGAGGGCGCGCTCCGCGAGATCGCGACCCGGATCACGGCGATCCGCGATCCCGAGGAGCTCCTCCAGCAGGTCGTCGATTCGTCGCGACGGCTGCTCAACGCCGAACGGGCGCAGCTGGACATCGTCGACCCCGCGACCGGGCTCATCCGCTGGTCGCGGGCGTCCGGCGAGGGCGAGTTCGGGATGGGGCTGCCGGGGACGACGGAGGGGACCCCGGCCGAGGTCGGGATCAACGGCGTCGCGATCGACGCGCGAACCGCCGTCATCACGGGCGACTACCTCGCCGATCCGCGGATCCGTCACATCCCCGACTCGGACGGATACGTGGGTCGCGTGGGCCTCCATTCCGTCGTCGCCGTGCCGCTCCTCTCGGACACCGATCTCCTCGGGATCCTCAAGGTCGCGACGATCCGGCCGGACGCCTACGACGACGAGGACGCCGCGCTCATGGCCGCGTTCGCCGACCAGATCGTCGTCGCGATCCAGAACGCCCGGCTGATCGACCAGCTCGGCCGGTCGCGCGAGGAGATCTCGCGCCGCGCCGACGCCGAGCGGTCCGTCCGCGAGATCGCTGCGAACATCTCGGCGCTCCAGGATGTCGACGCGATCCTCCAGCAGACCGTCGACGAGGCCCGGCGGCTCCTCCACTCGACGTCGGCCCGGATCGACATGCTCGAGCCCGACGGCAAGACGATGTCGTGGGCGTACGCCTCGGGCGAGGATGCGATCCGGACCCTCCAGGCCGGCTTCGACGGCCAGTTCCAGGTCGGGGAGGGGATCGCCGGGCGGGCGGTGGCAACGGGAACGCCGTTCCGGACCGGCGACTACCTGGCCGACGATCGGTTCGCCCACACCGAGCGCTCGGATGCCCTCGTCCGCGAGACCGCGTTCCGCTCGGTCCTGTGCTCGCCGCTCAACGGCGAGGGCGGCCCGCTCGGGGCGATCTCCGTCAGCAGCACCGAGCGCGACCACTACGACGAGGCCCAGTCGGAGCTCCTCAGCGCCCTCGCCGACCAGGCCGCGATCGCGATCCAGAACGCACGCCTGATCGACGAGCTCAAGGCCAGCCGCGAGACCGTCGCCCGGCGGGCCGAGGCGGAGCAGTCACTGCGCGAGATCGCGGCCCAGATCACCGCGATCACCGACGCCGGCTCCCTCCTCCAGCAGGTCGTCGACGCGGCGAACCGGCTCGTCGCCGGCGACGGCGCCGTGATCGACCTGGTCGAGCAGGAGGGCACGCTCCTGCGGTGGGCGTTCGACGCCGGCGCGGGCGAGTTCTTCACGCCCGACGAGATCGCGACGATGACGCTGCCGGTCGGGGTCGGCGCGACGGGGCTGGCGGTCGCGGAGAACCGGGTGATCATCGCGAACGACGACCCGAGGACGTTCTTCCCGGACTCCGAGGTCAACGACCGGTTCTTCGACTCGACCGGCTATCGATCGATGATCGTCGCCCCGATCACCGGGGAATCCGGCCCGCTCGGCGCCCTCGAGGTGTACTCCCACGAGCCGGGCGCGTTCGACGAGGCGGATGCCGAGGTCATCCGTTCCCTGGCGGCCCAGGCGGCGATCGCGATCACGAACACGCGGCTCGTCGAGGAGATCAACCAGTCCCGGCGAGAGGTGGGCCGCCGCGCGGCGACCGAGCAGGCGCTCCGGGAGATCGCCGCCCGGATCACCGCGATCCGGGACACCCACGAGCTCCTCCAGCACGTCGCCGACGAGGCCGGCCGCCTGCTCGACGCCGAGGGCGCGATCATCGACCTCCTCGATCCCATCACGGGCTCGATCGGCGTCGGCTACGTGTCCGGCCTGGACGCCGAACGGACCGAGCGTTGGACGCGGAGCCGGGTCGGCGTCGACATCGTCCGACGCGCGTTGGCCGAGCGGACGCCGCTCCACGCGACCGTCGGGATCGCGCCCGAGACGCCGCCGCCCGGCGCCAGTCCAGAGAGCGCGGCCGGCGACGCGGGGCTCCGGTCGATCGCGATCGCACCGCTCGTCTCCGAGCGCGGGGCGCTGGGCACGCTCGCGGTCTTCTCGTCGCAGCCCGACCGATACGGCGTCGACGACGCGAACCTCCTGGGCGCCCTGGCCGACCAGGCCGCGATCGCGATGCTCAACGCCCGGCTGATCGACGAGCTGGAGCGGTCGCAGACGGAGCTCGCGGCGCGGGCGGAGACGGAACGGTCGTTGCGGGACATCGCCGCGCGGATCACATCGCTCGGCGATCCCGGGGAGATCCTCGCCCGCGTCGTCGAGGAATCGCGACGCCTCCTCCGGTCCGACGGCGCGCACCTCACCCGGATGTCCGAGGACGGCACCTATCTCGTCCCCGTGATCACCGCGGGTGCCATGGATCCCGACACGGACGCCTGGCTCAAGCAGATGGAGTTCCCGCTCGGCGGCGGGATCAACGGTCTCGCGGCCGAGGAGGTCCAGCCGATCTGGACCTACGACTACCAGACGGATCCGCGGATCCCGCACGAGCCCGAGGACGACGCGGCGGCGGAACGCCTCGGGCTGCGCGCGATGGCCGCCGCCCCGCTTCGAGCGCCCGCCGGCGAGGTCATCGGCACCCTCGCGATCTCGTACGCCGAGCCGCGCGACATCCTGCCCGACGAGCTCGACCTCCTCCAGGGCCTCGCCGACCAGGCGGCGATCGCGCTGACGAACTCGAACCTGTACGAGCTCCTCGGGGAGTCGGAGCAGCGCTACCGCTACCTCGTCCAGAACTCGCCCGATCTCGTCTGGTCGATCGACGCCGACGCGAAGTTCACGTTCGTCTCGAACACGACGAGCCTCCGCCTCACCGGCTGGCGCGCCGACGAGCTCCTGGGCAAGCACTTCGGCGCGCTGGTCCATCCCTCGTCGAGGGAGGTCGCCGAGATCGACTGGACCGCCGGCTTCGACGACGCCGGGGCGGCCGGCGATCGGGAGCTCCGCGGCCGGGTCAACCTGCTCCACAAGGACGGCCACGCGGTCCCGGCGGAGTTCATCGCCTTCGCGAACCGCGACGAAGCGGGCCTGTTCGCCGGAGCGAACGGCTCGGTCCGCGACATGAGCGAGCGCGACCGCCTCGAGCGCGAGCTGCGCGACTCGGAGCACCGCTTCCGGTTCCTCGTCGCGAACTCGCCGGACATCATCTTCGCGATCGATCCGGAAGGCCGGTTCACGTATGTCTCGCCGACGGTCGAGCGGTCCCTCGGGCTCGATCCGGAGCGGCTCCTCGGGACGCACTTCATCGATCTGATCGACTACCAGGCGGGCGAGGTCCCCGGCGAGCGGTTCGCGATGCTCGCCGCGAACCCCGACATGGAGCTCACGAACCGGATCCACCTGAAGACGGCCGACGGCCGGGTCCGGCCGTTCGAGGTCAGCTCGGTCGCGATCCAGCGCGACGGCCACTTCGCGGGGATCCAGGGCGCCGCCCGCGACGTGACCGAGCGCGACCGGCTCGAGCGCGAGCTGCGCGAGTCCGAGGAGCGCTACCGGTTCCTGGTCGACAACTCGCCGGACATCGTGTTCTCGACCGATCGCGACGGCGTCTTCACCTACCTGTCGGACTCGATCGAGCGGATCACCGGCTTCTCGCCGGCCGAGTACACCGGCCGGCACTTCTCGGGTGCGATCGACCCCGCGTCGCTCCCGGCGGCGGCCGAGCGATGGGCGATGCTCGTCGCCGAACCCGAGGTCCGCCAGATCCTCAAGCTCGACCTTCTCCGGAAGGAAGGCGGCACGGTGCCGGTCGAGGTGAGCTCGATCGGGTCGCGCGACGCGGACGGTGCGTTCAGCGGGATCCACGGAGCGACCCGCGACATCACCGACCGCGAGCGGCTGGAGCGCGACCTGCGACGTCAGGCGGGCGAGCTCGCGTCGTCGCAGGAGCGGGCCCACCTCGCCCGCGAGCTGCACGACTCGGTGACGCAGGCCCTGTTCTCGATGACCCTCGTGACGCGGACGATCGAGCTCCAGATGGAGCGCGACCCGGAGGCGGCCCGCGAGAAGCTCGGCTCCTTGCGTGACCTCCAGCGCGAGGCGCTGGCCGAGATGCGGGCGCTGATCTTCGAGCTCCGGCCGGGCAACCTCGAGACCGACGGGCTGCTCCCGGCGCTCCGGACGCACACGGCGGCGCTCCAGGGCCGGATCGGCCTGCCGATCGTCGTGACCTCCGAGCTGACCGACCGGCTCCCGCTCGAGGTCGAGGAGGTTCTGTACCGGATCGCCCAGGAGGCGCTCCACAACGTGGTCAAGCACGCGGCCGCCCGGCAGGTCCAGGTGTCGCTCGATCGGCGGGCCGGGGACGTGGTCCTGAGGATCCGCGACGACGGCAAGGGCTTCGACCAGACAGCCGTGCCCGAGGGCCACCTCGGGATCACCGGGATGCGCGCCCGGGCCGACAAGATCGGCGCGAGCTACGTGGTCACGTCACGGGCGGGAGAGGGGACCACGGTCGAGGTGGTCGTGCCGCCGGCCGCGATCGAGCGGGCCGCATCGACGGCGGCGCTGAGCCCGGCGGGCACTGTCGCGGGTGCCGGCGCCGCGCTCGGCCCGGTCCGATCGGACTAGACGCGGCCCACCGGCTCCGGCTCTGCGTCGCCGCTGACCACCTCGCAGGGGAACAGGACGGCAACCCACTCGTCGCATCGGTAGCGATGCCATCGCTTCCGCGTGGCCGGTGGCCGATCAACGACGCGATCCTCGCTCGGCTCGTGCCGGAACGCGCTGGCGGGCGGCGCTCCGAGGTCGCTTCGGCCCTCTGCAGGCCGGTTCGTAGCGATGGTGTCGCTATCGGCGGCGACAGGCAGCGGGATGCCGCGCGACTGCCGCGTCCAGGTCCACTCACCAACGCGCCGTACCGTCCATCGGCGGAATGACGTAGTCGGATTCGCGACGTCCATCGCTGTTGAACAGCTGTCGGCTTCCCGACACTTCGTTCCATGACCGACTCTGCTGCAGCGCCGGGACCGCTTCGCGTGCTCCTCGTCGACCCAGACGACCGA
>DASSMI010000133.1:0-5050 GCA_035688935.1 Candidatus Limnocylindrales bacterium
GCCTCGTCGCCCGCGCCGAGATCGAGCCGGCGCAGCCGGATCGCCGGAGTCGTCGCGAGCGTCACGGGACGATCTTCTCGATCGGGAGGACGAGGATCCCGGACGCCCCGGCCGCCTTCAGTCGCGGGAGGAGGCCCCAGACGTCGTCCGCGCCGACGACCGCGTGGATCGCGATCATCCCCTCGTGCGCCAGCGGGATGACGGACGGCGACTCCAGTCCGGGGAGCAGCGTCTCGAGCTCCCGGAGGTGCGTCTCGGGCGCATTCATCATCAGGTACTTCCGGTCGCGCGCCGCGATGACCGCGCTGAGCATCGTGTCGACGGCCCCGATCGCGGGCGCCTGCTCGACCTGGGCCTTCGGGTTCGCGATCAGGACCGCCTCGGACTCGAGGACGTCGGCGATCGGGCGGAGGCCGTTCATCACGAGCGTCGAACCGGTCGAGACGAGATCGACGATCGCCTCGGCGAGCCCGAGGCGCGGCGCGACCTCGACCGCGCCCGAGATCGACACGACCTCGACGTCGACGCCGGCACGGTCGAAGAACCGCCGGGCGGCGTTCGGGTGGGCGGTCGCCACGCGGAGCCCCGACAGGTCCTCGATCGAGGCGAGCCGGCTGTCGGCCGGGACCGCCGCCGCCAGCCGGCACTGGCCGTAGCCCAGCGATCGGAGGCGCGGCAGCTCGGCACCGGTCTCGGCCAGGAGGTCCTCGCCGGTCACGCCGAGGTCGGCGACCCCGTCGCCGACGAACTCGATCACGTCGTTCGTCCGGACGAACAGGATGTCCAGATCGAAGTTCCGGACCCGGGCGACGAGGCTCCGTTCGTGCTCCTCGAACACGAGACCGGCGTCCCTCAGGAGCTCGACGGTCGGCTCGACCAGGCGGCCCTTGTTCGGAACCGCGAGCCGGAGGCGGTCGCGCCGGTCGAGCGCACTCAGCGCGTTCATCGCTCGGGACGGGTGGGGTAGGGGATGCCGGCCTGGCGGGCGGCGCTGAGACGCTCGAGGGCCGTGCGATAGCCACCTTCGCCGTGGTTCAGCCACGAGGCGATCCGGGTGATCGTGGCCGTGCTCGCGCCGGTCTCGCGCGAGATGGCCGCATAGTGCTCGCCGGCGTCGAGACGGCGGACCACCGCCCAGCGCTGGGCGAGATCACGGAGCTCTCCGAGCGTGCACAGATCGCGCAGGAACCGGGCTGCTTCGTCCGGGTCGTCGAGACGCAGGATCGCGGCGATGAGCTCGTCGACGTCGGGTGAGCGCCAGTCATCCATCGCGATGACCCTGCCGCGCACGATCGTCGTAGCGTTGTAGCATGCTACTATGCTAACGTGCCAGCAGGACTCACGTCAACGTTCGATGTCATCCCCGCGATCGACCTGCGCGGCGGCCGGGTCGTACGCCTGGAACAGGGCGATTTCGAGCGCGAGGCAGTCTTCGACTCGGACCCCGTGGCTCGGGCGATCGCGTTCCGCGACGCCGGAGCTCGCTGGATCCACGTCGTCGACCTCGATGGGGCCGTGGCAGGGGAGCGGCGGCAGGCGACGGCCGTCGCGGCGATCGTCGAGGCGACGGCACGGACCGGGACCGTCAACGTCCAGGTCGCCGGCGGGCTCCGCGACGCAGCATCGATCGCGGCGGCGCTCGCGACCGGAGCGCGCCGGGTGGTGGTCGGCACGGCCGCCCTCCGACATCCGGCGATCCTGATCGACGCGGCGCGACGCCACGGCGCGGATCGCGTCGCGCTCGCGCTGGACGTTCGGGACGGCTCGGCCGTGGGAGGCGGCTGGATCCCTGGCGCGCCGGCCCGGCCGTTCCGGGACGTCCTCGGTGAGCTCGGCGCCGCCGGCCCGGGCACGGTGATCGTGACCGCCGTCGCGCGCGACGGGCTGCTCGGAGGCCCGGACCTCGAGCTCCTCGCCGGATGCGTCGAGGCGACACCGGCCGCCGTCATCGCGTCGGGCGGCATCCGCTCGATCGACGACCTGCGAGCGGTCCGAGCGATCGGCTGCAGCGGCGCGATCGTCGGACGGGCAATCTACGACGGCCGGCTCGACCTCCGGGCGGCACTCATCGCCCTGGCCGGAGCCGGCGAGCCTACCGGGTGACGTCGACGGCCTGGCCGTTCCACGTTCCCGCGACGTGGACCCGGTCGTCCGACGCTGTGTAGTCGAGCTCGCCGCCGGGCACGTCCACCGACCACGACACGATCCCCGAGGCGAGCACGTACCGGCCCGTGCCGGTCACGGTCAGCTTCGGGTTCAGCGCGCAGTCGGCGAAGCGGATGCCGTCCTGGACGGTCTGCGGCACGATCGAGATGAACCCGCCGGAGCGGCACCCGAACCGGACCTCGGCCTTGCCGTCCCACAGCACGTAGGTCGGGTTCGCGAACAGCTCGTGCTCGACGGCGATCATCGCGTCGAGCGGATCGCCGAGATCGACCGCGTCCGTCGCGGTCCGCTCGATGTACGGCGCCGCGACGTCGCCCCGGCAGTCGATCGTCCGTGACGCGGGCCTCGTCCCGTCGAGGAGGAGCGCCCTGACCGGCGTGTCGACGCAGGCATCGCCGCGCCCGAAGGTGACGTGGGGTCCGCCGCTCGTCCGGATGAGGTAGCCGTCTGACAGGCGACCGGCGATCGCCTCGGCGCCGGCGATCGGCGTGATCGGGTCGTCGGTCGCACCCAGGACGAACACCGGGTAGGGCGTCGTCGTCAGGGGCGCCGGGCGGGCGCCATCGGCCGGCTGGTACGGCCAGAACAGGCACGGGTACTGGCTCGTGTAGACCTCGTCCGTCGGAAGCTTCGTGACGCCGGCAGCTTCCCCGGCAGCCTCGACCGCCGCGAAGTCCGAGGCGTCGGCGGTGGGCGACACGCGGTAGTCGGCGCACGTGATCGCGTGGTACGCGAACGACGACACGCCGAGGCCCTCGCCGCCACCGAGCGCGTCGACCAGCCGGGCGGTCGGCACGAGATCGCCATGCGCGTCCCCGGCAACCGCGCGCTGGATCAGCATCCGGCCGGTCGGCTCGTAGAGAAGGATGTCGATCGCCGACTCGAGCGCCGCCGCGTCGACCGGGTGGTCGCGAACGGTCCCGTCGGCATCGGCGTAGGCGACGCGTTTGCCGTCCGCGAACCGCTCGAGCATCGTCCCGTATGCGGTCAGCGGATCGGCGACATCCCTGTGGCACTCGCGATCGGACGTGCACGCCTCCAGCGTGTCGGTCAGGACCGTGGCGAAGCCGCGCGCCGCGTCGGCCCAGAACTCGTTCGCGGTGCGCGTGAGGTCGACCGGGCCGTCGAGGATGAGCGCGGACAGCCGGTCCGGATGGAGGGCGGCGTACGTCTGGGCGAGCTCCGTGCCGTAGCTCTCGCCGTACAGTGCGAACCGCTCGAGTCCCAGGCGGCCGCGGATCGACTCGAGGTCCTCCGCGGCCTGGTGCGTCGAGTAACGGGCGAGCGTCGACGGATCGACCTCCGCCTCGGTGATGCAGGCAGCCGCGAAGGCCCGCGCCGGCGCCTCGCCCGGGACCGCCGTGGCGTACCGGAACCCCGCGTGCGGACAGTCGTGGCCCTCCGACGCGCCCACGCCGCGCTGGTCGAAGAACAGGAGGTCGTACCGGCGGACGAGCTCCGGATCGAGCTCGTCGATCATCGACGCGGCGGAGTCGAGACCGCTGACACCAGGTCCTCCGACCGCGATCGCCAGCGTGCCTGCCGGCGGGCCTGCGGCATGGTGGACGGCGTAGACGATCCAGATCGTGGCCGCCGATCCCGCATCGTGATCGACCGGGACGAGCATCCCGTCGCAGGCGAGCGTCGCCGACGGGCACGGCACGAACCACGGATCCGGGCGACCGGACGCGATGAGCGTCCCGGCGACGAACAGGAGCGCGGGCGGGACGATCCGGACGAGCGTCCGGCTCGGGGCGTCGACGAGCGGGATGAAGATCCCGAGCGCGCGGGCCGCGGCCGCTTCCCGCCACAGGATCGCGTCGAGCGCGGCGCCCACGAGGATCGAGGCGACCAGCCAGAGCCCGCCGTCGATCCCGCTGACGATCCGCAGGAGCCGCGATTCGTCGGCATTGTCGGCGGCGCCGAGGAGGAGGGCCGCCGCGAGACCCACGACGGTCGCGAGGACGACGGTGGCGACCGCGAGGGCGGCCAGCCGGCGACCCGGTCCGACCCGCACGTCCGACCAGCCGGCGTGCTCGGCCGGGACTCCGGAGGGACGCCACAGCAGGCCGAACCGGCGAAGACCAGACCCCGGCGGCGGCCCGTCGATGACGCCGAGCTCACGCAGCCGGGCGTAGGTCGGCAGGGCCGAGCGGAGCCAGCGGATCGCGAGGACGATGCCGACGACGACGGCGATCATGAGGACCGTGCGGGCGGCGTCGAACGAGGCGCCCGCCGCCTGGACCTCCTCGGTCGTGACGAGCTTCGGATCGATGGCGACGAGGAGCGCGGCCTGGCGGACCGCGACGAGCCCGAGCACGAGGCTTGCGAGCGCCGCCACCCAGGTCAGCCGGACGACCGTCCGGCCGCGCCCGAGGTCGCGCCGGATCCGCGCCTCGAGGCCCGGCTCGACCTTGACCGGTGCGCGCCACGTGCCCATCCCGGGGTGCGGCGCTGGGTCGGCGACGGGCGCGATCTCCCCGGCGGCCGCTCCGGCCGGCTCGGGTTCGGGCGCCGCCGGAGCTGCCGACGACGGTGGCGCCACGACGGCGTTGGCGGTGCCCTCGATCGGCTCAGGCTCGGTGGGCTCCGGCTCGACGAGCTGCGGCTCCGGCTCCGGGTCGGGTCGCCTGAACCGGGCCCACTCGGGGTGGTCGGCCTCGTGGCGAGCGTGCGTCGCGTCGTCGCGACGGTCGTCGGGCCGCGATCCGCTGCGGTCGGTCACGAGCGGCGGGCCCGGGACGCCGAAAGACGACGGAGCTGGACCGGATCAGTGATGCGAGCCGGCCGCTTCGACTTCCTTCTTGTGGGCCTCGATCACCTTGTCGGCGACGTGGCCCGGGACCTCTTCGTAGTGATCGAGCGTGGACGTGAACGTGCCGCG
>DASSMI010000134.1:0-7238 GCA_035688935.1 Candidatus Limnocylindrales bacterium
GCAGATCGCCTCGGCGGTCGACCTGATCGTCCAGCAGAGCCGCCTCAAGGACGGGACCCGGAAGATCGTCAACATCACCGAGGTCCAGGGCATGGAAGGCGACGTCATCGTCATGCAGGACGTGTTCGTCTTCGAGCAGACCGGCGTCGTCGAGGGCAAGATCCAGGGCCGCCTGAAGGCGACCGGCATCCGGCCGAAGTTCGTCGAGAAGTTCGAGGTGATGGGCATCCATCTGCCCCCGGGCCTCTTCGGCTTCAGCTACTGAGCCAGGAGGAGACTAGACCGTGGATGTGATGACGCTGGCGGTCGCCGGCGTGGCTGCCGCGGCGATCTTCCTGATCGCCATCGGCATCGCGACGTCCGGCGGCGGGTCCGGCGTGAGCGCCCGACTGGAGCGCTACGCGTCCGCCCGCGAAGCCGGCAAGGCCACGACCGAGGGAGGCTCGGGCGGCATCGCCGACCTCCTCGAGCGGAGCGTCGCGCTCGCCCAGCTGAACAAGGTCGTCGAGCAGCGCGACTTCGGGGCGAACCTCGCCCGCGACATCGCCCGGGCCGACCTGAAGCTCAAGCCGTCCGAGTTCCTCGCGATCTGGGCCGGCTCGATCGTCGGCGTCCCGCTGCTGTTCGTCGTCCTGTCGCTCGGCCTGCCCGCGCTGCGCAGCCCGCTCGCGCTGATCATCGGCGCGTTCATCGGGTTCATGCTCCCGCGGTTCTGGCTGGGCCGGCGCAAGAGCAGCCGGCTCGGGGCGTTCAACAAGCAGCTCCCCGACACGATCACCCTCCTCGCGAACGGCCTGCGCGCGGGCTCGTCGTTCCTCCAGGCGGTCGAGATGGTCGTCCGCGAGTCGCGGCCGCCGATCTCGACCGAGTTCCAGCGGGTCATCCGCGAGGTCAACCTCGGCCTGCCGTTCGAGCAGGCGATGGAGAACATGGTCCGCCGCGTCCGGTCCGAGGACCTGGAGCTGATGGCGACCGCGATCAACATCCAGCACACGGTCGGCGGCAACCTCGCCGAGATCCTCGACTCGATCGCGTTCACGATCCGCGAGCGCATCCGGATCAAGGGCGAGATCCGGACCCTGACCGCCCAGCAGCGGCTGTCGGGCTACGTCGTCGGCTTCCTGCCGATCGGCCTCGCCGGCTTCCTGTTCGTCGCGGCCCCCAACTTCATGGATCCGATGTTCCAGAAGCCGCCCGAGGCGCTCGGGCTGCCGCTCGGCGTCGTCATCCTCTTCTTCGGCGGATTCATGATGTTCATCGGCTTCATGTTCATCCGTCGCATCGTCGACATCGAGGTCTAGCCGATGCCCACCGAGCTCATTCCGATCATCGTCGCGGGCGCGGCCGCCGGAGCGATCCTGCTCATCGCGCTGGGCCTCGCGGGCAGCTCCCCGGTCGACCCGGTCCAGGCCCGGCTGACCCAGCTGGGCACGATGCAGGCGAAGAACCTCGAGGAGCTCGAGCTCCAGCAGCCGTTCCTCGAGCGCACGCTGCGGCCGCTGACGGCGAGCCTCTCGGGTCGCATGTCCCGCATGGCGAGCAGCTCGTTCCAGGAACGGACCGAGAAGCGTCTCGCGCTCGCCGGCAACCCGGGCAACCTCCGCGTCGCCGATTGGCTCGGCATCAAGGCCGTCGGCGCGATCGTCGGCGCGATCATCTTCGTGTTCCTGTTCGGCGTCGTCGGCATCCTGGGGCTTCCGCCGATCCTGCGGATCCTCATGGGTGCGGTCGGCCTGATGTTCGGCTACACGATCCCCGAGTTCTGGCTCGGCGGACGCGTGAAGAAGCGCCAGCACCTCATCCTGCTCCAGATCCCGGACACGCTCGACCTCCTGACGATCTCCGTCCGGGCCGGGCTCGGCTTCGACGCGGCGCTCGGCAAGGTCGTCGAGAAGATGGAAGGCCCGCTCGTCGACGAGTTCCGCCGGGCGCTGGCCGAGGTCCGGGTCGGCAAGGCGCGGCGCGACGCGCTGCGCGACATCGTCCCGCGCACCGAGGTGGTGCCGCTGACGAACTTCATCGGCGCGATCATCCAGGCCGAGCAGCTGGGCGTGTCGATCTCCAAGGTGCTCCAGGTCCAGTCGGAGCAGCTCCGGATCGAGCGCCGGCAGCGCGCCGAGGAGATGGCCGCGAAGGCGCCGATCAAGATGCTGTTCCCGCTCGTCGGGTGCATCTTCCCGTCGCTGTTCATCGTCATCCTCGGCCCGGCGATCATCCTGATCATGCAGAACCTCGCGGCCTAGGGTCGTGGGGTCCGTCCGGGGCGCCGCCGTCGGCGGCGCCCTTCGCATGTCCCGCGTGTGGTGGCGGGCGTCACATGGGTAGGGCGACGCTCGCCGCGCGCAATGCCACGCGGGGGACCGTGCTCGCGGCCTCGCTCGAACCGGCGGACGGGCTCTGGGCGAAGTTCATGGGGCTGATGGGGCGGGCGTCCCTCGACGAGGGCGCCGGCCTGTGGCTGCCCGACTCGAACGGGATCCACATGATGTTCATGCGCTTCCCGATCGACGCGGTCTTCGTGGGGCGCGCGGACGCCGACGGGCGGCGACCGGTCGTGTCCGTCCACGAGCGGCTGCCGGCGTGGCGCGGGCTCGTCCCGCTGGTGCGCGGCGCGCACGGCGTGCTGGAGCTGCCGGCGGGGGTCATCGCCGCCAGCGGGACCGCCGTCGGGGATCTGGTCGAGATCGCGCCGCGCTGACGGCTCGTCCGGCGAGCCTCAGAGGCATCATCCCAGCGCACGTAGGCGTCTCCCGCCTGGTCTCGCGCGCCCGAGGATCGGCCGGTTCCGCCTAGGCGTCTCCCGCCTGCTATCGGGTACCCGACCGTCGTTCGGTTGCGCTTAGGCGTCTCCCGCCTGCCAGGCCGCCCCGGGGCCGATCAGCCGTCTTGCTCAGGCGACTCCCGCCTCGCTGCAACGGCACCTTGGGGGCGCGGAGCACGGACGCGGGCTCGCGAGCGCAATCGCGTCCGAGTCGAAGGCGAGCGTCGCCTAGGGGCAACGGGAACGATCGGTTCACTGGCGCTTACGTGGCCGATAAGCGGTCGCCGGCAGGATGGGCGAGTGACCGCTTCCCTTCCGGGTCGCCTGCTCGATCTGGCGTTCCCTGCCCGGTGTCCGGGCTGCGGCCGCGAGGGTGAGCCGATCTGCGCCGTCTGTCTGCCCGCGCTCGACGCGCGGCTCGACCTCCCGCCGGGGATCCCGATCGGTCTGCCGTCGGACATCCCGCCGCCGTTGCTGCAGCTCGAGTGGTGCGCCGCGTTCTCGGGCGTCGTCCGTCACGCGCTCCACCAGTTGAAGTACGGCGGCGAGACTCGGCTCGCGATCCCGCTCGGGCACGCGATCGCGCGGCGCTGGCGACGGGCAGGCGCCGGCGGCGACGTCATCGTCCCGGTGCCGGTCCACGCGGAGCGCCGTCGCCGCCGCGGCTACGACCAGGCGGAGCTGATCGCCCGGGTCGCGGCCGACGATCTCGCGCTTCCCTACGCCCCGATCCTCGCCCGTTCCCGCGCGACCACCGCCCAGTTCGACCTCGACCGGTCCTCCCGCGCGACCAACGTCCGCGGGGCGTTCGCGCTCCGCGGCGCGCCGCGCGGAGAGCCGCTGAAGGACCGCTGGATCGTCCTGATCGACGACGTCGTCACGACCGGCGCGACGCTCTCGGCGTGCGCGGGACCCCTGCTGGAGGCGGGCGCGCTCGGCGTGTCGGCGGTGACCGTGGCGCGCGAGCGCTAGCTGCCCGGGCCCGGCCGACGGGCCGCCCGGAGTAGACTGGACCTCCGGCGGCAGGGCCGCCACGCCGCTCCCGCAGCCTCTGGGAGGTGACCGGTGAGGACGATCGTCAAGGGCAAGAACATCGACGTGCCCGACCACATCCGGCGGTACACGGAGCGCAAGCTCGCCCGCCTCGAGCGGATGCTGGACGATCGAAGCGACGCCCTCGTGGAGCTCTCCGTCGAGCAGCACCGGAGCGCCGCGGACTCGCACATCGTGGAGGTCACCCTCGTCATCGACGGCAAGACCCTCCGGACGCACGCCGCCGGAGGGACCCACCGCGCCGGCGTCGACGAGGTCGTCGACAAGCTCGAGCGGCGTGCGGTCGACCACCGCGAGAAGCCGCGCGTCCGCGCCCGCCCGGACCAGGAGAAGGCGCTCCTCCGCCAGATCGCCGACGGGACCGCCGAATCGAGCCGCGAGCGGCGCGTCGTCAAGTCGAAGCGGTTCGCGATCGAGCCGATGTTCGAGGAGGACGCGATCGCGCGGATGGAGGAGCTCGGCCACCAGTTCTTCGTGTACGTCGACGCGGAGTCCGAGCGCGTCCACATCCTCTATCGCCGGAACGACGGGGATTTCGGCCTGATCGAGCCGATCGTGGGCGGCGAGTACACGACCGGGCGTTCGCGCCCGAGGGACGGCGCCCGATCGAACGGCACGCACTAGTCGATGCCGTCGACCGAGGAGCCCGGACCGCCTGATTCGCGCCGGCTGACCCCCGAGGAGAAGGTCGTCCGCTCGTTCCTGCGCGACGGCCGGCTCGTGTCGATCCCCGCGAAGCCGTCGAAGCGCGACCTCCTCCTGCCCGTGATCCTCGATCGGTGCTTCCCCGAGGATCGGCCGTACGAGGAGAAGGAGGTCAACATGCGACTCGCCCTCCTCCACCCGGACGTTGCCGCGCTCCGGCGGTATCTCGTCGACGGGCGCTGGATGACCCGCGAGGCCGGGATCTACCGACGCGCGCGGCCGATGGAGCCCGGGCCCGGCTAGGCGCCGCATCCGGCCGCTACGATGGCCGCCATGGCCGTCGACGAGCCGCGCCTCGGGATCCATCTTGCGCACGGCACCGGGATGGTCCGTGCCGCCAAGCGCGCCGCCGAGCTCGAGCTTTCGGCGGTCCAGGTCTTCGGCGACAACCCGACCGCATGGCGCCGCCGCGCCGAGCCGTCGCCGGAGCTTCCGGCGTTCCGATCGGCGCTGGCCGCGGCCGGGGTCGAGCTGATCGCGATCCACGCCTCGTACCTCATCAACCCGGCCGGGGCGGAGTCGATCCACCACGAGCGCGCGATCGATCTCCTCGGGTCGGAGCTCGAGGCGGCCGAAGGCTTCGGCGCGTCGATCGTCAACGTCCACATCGGATCGCATCTGGGTGCCGGCGTCCCGGCGGGAGTCGAGTCGGTCGTCGATGTCGTCGTCCGGGCACGGGCCCTCGCCGTCGAGCACGGCGTCGAGCGGCTCCCGATCGTTGCGCTCGAGAACTCGGCGGGCGGCGGGTTCGGGCTCGGAACGGACGTCGACGAGCTTGCGGCGATCGCCGAGGCCCTCGACCGCGCGGGGCTCGATCGGTCCGCCGCCGCGTTCTGTCTCGATGCCGCGCACGCCTGGGGCGCCGGGATCGACATGGGCGATCCGGCGACGATCGACCGGCTGCTCGAGGCATTCGATCGACGGATCGGGCTGAACCGGCTCGCCCTCGTCCACCTGAACGACTCGTCGACGGGCCGAGGATCGCGGTCGGATCGGCATCAGCACGTCGGCGCCGGCCAGATCGGGCCGGTCGGGCTCGGGCACCTCGTCCGTCATCCCCGCCTGCGGAACGTCCCGTTCATCCTCGAGACGCCGGGGATGGAGGATGGCTACGACGCGGTCAACGTGGCGCGCGTCCGGGCGCTGCTGCGCGGCGAGGCGCTCGACGAGCTGCCGCGCGAGGCGCTCGAGCTGCCCGGCAGTCGGACGCGCGCGGCGGCGGCGTCGCCCGCCCGACGCGGGTCGCGCGCGGCCGCGGAACCCGTCGGCACGCGCCGCGCGTGACGGATCGCTTCCGGTCGATCCGCGCCGGCCGGCCCGGCTCGCTCGCCCTCGAGGTCGTGGCGTGGATCGCGATCCTCGCCCTTGCCGCGATCCTCCGGCTCCCGGACCTCGCGGCGCGCGGCAGCTGGGACGCCGACCAGGGCCACGACATGCTCGTGCTCCGACATCTCGTCGTCGACGGGACGATCCCGCTCCTCGGACCGCCGACCTCGATCGGGGACTTCCACCACGGGGTCCTGTACTACGCGCTGCTTGCGCCGCCCGCGTTCCTGTCCGGTGCGGATCCGGTGGCGGTCACCACGTGGATCGCGGTCGGCGGGATCCTGGCGGTCGCGACGACCGGGTGGCTCGCGCGGTCGATCGCGGGGCCGTGGGCCGGAGTCGTTGCCGGCCTCCTGATGGCGGTCTCGGCGAGCGCCGTCGGCGAGTCGATCGTCATCTGGAACCCGAACGTCATCGCGCTCTCGAGCTCGATCGCGCTGGCCGCCGCGTGGCGCGGCCACGTGACCGGCCGGACGGCGTGGTGGGCGGTGGCGGGCGCCGCCGCAGTCGTGACGATGCAGTGTCACGTCCTCGGCGTGATCCTCACCCCGGTCATCGCCGGGCTGCTCGTCGCCGACGGGCGTTCCGGACGACGCGTGGGCCGGGCGGCCATCGCGTGGATCGCCATCGCGGCGGTGAGCTACCTGCCGCTGGCGATCCACGAGCTCGGGAACGATGCGTCCGAGCTTCGAGGCGCGATCGCGTTCCTCGCCGGCGGCGGTGGCTCGAGCGACATCTCGCTCCCGATCCGGCTCGTCGTCACGTTCGTCCGCGTCCTGTCGTGGCCGCTGACCGGCCTCCTGAGCGACGCGCCGGTCGCAGCGCTCCTCGCTGCCGGGCTGGTCGTCGCGATCGTTGCCTGGCGGGGCTGGCTCGACGCAGGAGCCGAGGGCATCGAGCGGACGGCCGTCCGATGGCTCGGCCTCGGGCTCGCCTGGACGGTCGTCGCGCTCGCGATCGCCGCGCCGAGCCTGGCGACGATCGTGCCGGGACTCCCGAACGACCACTACCACGCGTTCGCCGATCCGATGGTCGTCGCGCTCGTCGGGATCGGCGCGGCTGCCGCATTCCGGCAGCGTGCTGTCGTCGCGCGGGCGGCCACGACCGTCGCCGTCGCGGGGATCGCGGCGTTCAACCTCGTGACGCAGCCACCAGCGGTCGCTCCCGACGGCGGCTGGCGCGCGGCTCGATCGGCGGCCGAGCGGACCGCCGAAGCGGTCGACACGGCGCCCTTCGCGCTCGTCTCGCTGCCGGAGTTCAAATCCGACGAGGCGCTCCGGATGCCCCTCGAAGCCATCGGTCGGCGGCCCGTCGCGGGGCAACCGACCGCGAGCGCAACGGTGGTCGTGATGTGCGATCAGCGGTTCCACGAAGCGATCGGCGCCGCCTGCGG
>DASSMI010000135.1:0-6872 GCA_035688935.1 Candidatus Limnocylindrales bacterium
GCCGGGATCTTCGGGATGAGCGAGGCCGGTGCCGCGTTCCAGGGCGCCGAGGCCCGGGGGTTCTGGCTCGTGACCGGCGCCGTCGTCCTGCTCGCCGTCGTCGCTGCGGCCGTGCTGCGCCGGTTCGACTGGATCTGATGGCGGCGGTGGGGGCGGCGACTGCGGTGGCGCTCGTCGCGCTCGTGGTCGTCGGCGGCTGTGTCGCGCCCGCGCCGTCCGGCTCGACCGGGGGCGATCCGGTCGATCGGCGGGCCGAGGACAAGGGCTTCCTCCTCACCACGCACCTTCCGACGTCGACGTTCGACGCCGGCACCGCCATCCCGCTCGAGACGATGCTGACCTACACCGGGCCGGCGCCGAAGGCGACGCTCTGGGGCTCGGGGTCCGGACCCGTCTCGATGAGCTACACCGAGCTGACCGGTGCGCACCGCTCCATGGGCGGGGTCATGACGGCGGACTGCGCCCCGCACGACTTCGCACGGGGCGTACCAGCGCTCGTGCGGCCGGTCAAGAGCTGGGCAGCGTCCCAGGACGATCCGAACCACGCCTTCTTCGTCGCCTGGGGGGACGATCCCGAGCTCCATCTGCCGGCGGGCCGCTGGCGGATCGACGTGTCTGCCGGCGGATTCCTCGCCGAGTGCGCCGCGGATGCGCCCGGCCTCTCGCTCGCGATCCCGATCGAGATCACGATCCGCTGATCCAGCGGGCTCAGGCGCAGTTGATCGGGTGCGGCTTCGGGTGGGCGTCCTTGTGGTTCGCGGGCCCGACGAACAGGAGGTCGCCGAGCACCTGGAGCTTCGGGTAGGTGGCGTTCGGACCCGTCGACGTCTGGAGCCAGAGCGTCTCCTTCTTCACGTTGAACGGTCCGTCGAGGAAGTGGCTGTCGGGCGGGACCCGCGGGCGGATCTGGTAGATCGAGTACTCGTAGACCTGGTCGTCGCTGGTGTAGACGTCGACGAGCAGCCCGATCAGGGACTTCGCGCCGCCGTGCTTGCCCAGGATCGCCCGCTCGTACAGCGGGTAGAACATCCCGATCCGGGCGTGCGCGTAGAGGTAGATCGACTTGCCGCTCCCCGGCTGGCCCAGCCGCGGGTCCTGGTAGTACATCGCGACGTTGCAGGACGGGTAGCTCGGGTTGGGCTGGATGATCACCGGGAGGTCGATTCCCAGCGAGCGGACGACGACGCGGGTCGCGACGCGGTGCGGATCGGGCGTCGCGGACGGGCTCGGCGGCGGGCCCGAGGCATCGATCGGCGGCAGGCTCGGCGGGACGTAGCCGATCGGGGCGTCCGAAGGTGCGGGCGTCGGCGAGGTCGCGAGCCCCGGCGAGCCGTCAGGGTTCGCGTACGCCGGGGACCCGTAGTGGAGCAGGCCGGCGGCGAGCAGCGTGACGCCGGCCGCGGTCAGGACGGCCGGAACGACCCGCTGGCGGACGGCGGTGGCGATCGATCGCATGGGCTCGCGATCCTAGCAGCGGCTCGCCGCGCGCGCCGTGGCGAACCTGGCCGCCATTGTCACGCGCAGGTGACGGGTCGCGCTTTCGGGTGGGCCTCGCCGTGGTCGGCCGGTCCGCTGATCAGCAGTCGGGCGAGGAGCTGCGTCTTGCCCGGCGTTCCCTTGGGGCCCTCGGACGTCTGCAGCCACAGCTCTTCGGTCGTCGCCCCGATCGCGGCGTCGAGGTTCAGCTGGTGCAGGCGGACCTCGGTGATCTCGTAGACGAACATCCGGTCGTCGCTCGTGTAGACCTGGACGATCATCCCGATCATCGATCTCGGGCCGCCGTGCTTCTTCAGGATCGCGCGTTCGTAGATCGGCCCGAACATCCCATCGCGCGCGTGGGCGTAGAGGTAGGTCGCGCGGCCGTTGCCCGGCTGCGACAGCTCCTGGATGTAGAGCGCGACGTTGCACTGGGGATAGGTCGCCGACCCGCCGTGGGGCCTGACGACGGCCAGGTCGATCCCGAGCCGCTCCACGACCACTCGTGTCGCGACGCGGTCGGGGTCCGGCGTCGCCGAGGGCGCGGGCGACGGCGGTGACGACCCGTCGATCGAGGGAGCGCTGGGACGTTCGATCTCGAGGCTCGGCGGGCCGGTCACGATCGTCGGCTCCGCCGAAGCGGCGTCCGCCTCCTCGGCCGCCTCGTCCGACGGGACGGGCGATCCAGACCCGGCGTACGTCATGAGGCTCGCGCCGATCAGGGTCACGCCGGCGGCCGCGAGGACCGCCGGGAGCAGGCGTTCGCGAAGCGCGCGCGTGGTCACGGGCGGCGATCGTACCGACGGTCCGCGCGCCGATCATCCCGCCCGTCCGTACTGGTACCCTCGCCGCGCATGAAGAGCGCCGTGACGATCCTTGCCGGTCTTGTCTCCGGCGTGGTGGTCGCCGTGGCGATCCTCGCCGCGCTCGTGTTCGCCGGGCCCGCTCCGGTCGGCCTCCAGCCGTCGCCGTCGCCGAGCGCATCGCCGATCGCGAGCCCCTCGCCCTCGATCGGGCCGTCCGCGTCCCCCGCAAGCTCGCCGACCGCGAGCCCACCGGCCTCGGTCGGGCCGTCTCCCTCGGGGTCCGCACCCGCGCCCGTCGCGCCGTCGGGGTCCGTCGCGCCGGCCGTCCCGGGCTCGCCGGGTGCGAGCGCTCAGAGCGCGGCGCTGTAGCGACCGCGACTCCGCGACCCCGCCGCGGGTCGTCAGCCGGTGATCGCCCTCGCGGCGTCTCCGACCATCCCCAGGATGAGGCCGGGGAAGGTGCCGAACAGGATCGTCAGCACGGTCGCGGCCGCCAGGCCGCCCCACAGCAGCGCACCGTGGCGCAGACCCGGCGCGTCCGAGACCGGATCGCGGACGAACATGTAGACGACGACCCGGAGGTAGTAGAACGCCGCCGCGGCGGCGTTCAGGACCATGACGACCGCGAGCACGCCGACCCAGCCGCCGGCCTCGACCGCCGACTGGATGATCAGGACCTTCGCGAAGAACCCGGCCGTCGGCGGGATCCCGACCAGCGACAGCAGGAACAGGAGCATCAGGAACGTGAGCGCGGGCTCCCGGCGGACGAGTCCGGCGAAGGTCGACAGCTGCGAGGTGACGCCGGCACGCTTCTGGAGCGCGGCGATCACCGCGAACGCGCCGAGGTTCATGAACGCGTACGCGGCGCCGTAGAACAGGAGCGCCGAGATCCCGCTGGACTGCCCTCCGGCGAACGCGGCGATCCCGACGAGCATGTAGCCCGTGTGGGCGATCGAGCTGTAGGCGAGCATCCGCTTGACGTTGTCCTGGGTCAGCGCGACGAGGTTGCCGAGCGTCATCGTCACCGCCGCGAGGACCACGACGACCGGCAGCCAGTCGGCCTTCATCGGCCCGAGCGCCTCGACGAACAGCCGCAGGATCAGCGCGAACGCCCCAACCTTCGGGCCGACCGAGAGGTAGCCCGTGACCGGGGTCGGCGAGCCCTGGTAGGCGTCCGGGGTCCAGTAGTGGAACGGCACGGCCGCGATCTTGAACGCGACGCCCGTCGTCAGGAACGCCAGCCCCATTGCCAGACCTGGGCTGAACGGAATCGCGCCGGTCGTGACCTGCGTCAGCGTGCCCGAGACCTCGTGGATGTTCGTCGAGCCGGACAGGCCCCAGACGAACGCGAGCCCGAACAGGAAGATCGCGCTCGAGAACGAGCCGAGGAGGAAGTACTTGATCGCACCCTCGGTCGAGTACCCATCGGTCTTGTGGTAGGCCGCGAGGAGATAGCCGGGCAGGACCATGAGCTCGAGACCGAGGAAGAGCAGCAGCAGGTCGGCCGAGGCGGCGATGACCATCGCCCCGGTCATCGCGAACACGAGGACCGTCGCGAACTCGGCGAGCGGCAGGCCGCGCGGCGCGAGGTAGTCCGGCGCGAAGAGGATCGTCATCGCGACGATCGAGATGAACAGGAGGTCCAGGAACGTCGTCAGCTGGTCGAGCTTGTACATCCCGAGGCCCTCTGGGCCGAACGCCGTCGTCGCAACTCCGGAGCCCACCGAGATCGTGACGATCGCAGTGATCAGCAGGCCGCCGAGCGCCGTGACGAGCGCGGCGGTCGTCCGGCCGGGCAGCGCAAGGTCGACGAGCAGGATCGCGAGTGCGGTCAGGATCGCGACGACGACCGGCGAGGCGACGTTCAGGTCGGCGAGGCTCATGACGCGGCCTCCGGCGCGGGGCTCTCGACGACGGCCGTGCCACCGCCGCCACCACCCAGGTCGATCCGGGCGACCCAGATCAGCCGGCCGACCACGTAGAGGATCGGCAGCGCGACGAGGACGACCGCCGTCTGCGTGGCGATCTGGACGGGATCCTGGCGGGTGGCATCGGCGAGGACGGTCGCGACCGAGCCCTTGACGAGGTCGAGGACGAGGCCGGGGAACAGCCCGAACACGACGGTCAGCGCCGCGAGCGGCGCGAGGGTCAGGATCTCGACGGCCGTCATGTCGGTGAGGTGGTGGCCGAGCCCCTTCAGGAACTCGGACAGCTCGCCGAACACGAGGCGCTGGTACATCCACAGCAGATAGCCGGCCGCGAACACCATGCAGATGGTCGCGATCGCGGCGACCCACGGGCTGTACTCGAACGCGCCGACGAGGCTGAGGAACTCCCCGACGAAGCCCGACAGGCCGGGCAGACCGCCCGAGGCGAACACGAAGAACCCGAGCGCCACCGCGTAGGCCGGCATCGCGGAGGCGAGGCCGCCCATCTTCGCGATCGTCCGATCGTGGGTCCGCTCGTAGATCACGCCGACGAGGAGGAACAGGGCGCCCGTGATCAGACCGTGGTTGACCATCTGGAGGATCGCCCCGTCCATGCCCTGCTCGTTGAACACGAAGATCCCGAGCGTGACGAAGCCCATGTGCGACACGGAGCTGTACGCGACGAGCTTCTTCAGGTCCGGCTGGACGAGCGCGACGATCGCCCCGTAGATGATCGCGATGAGGCTCAGGACGATGATGACCGGGCCGAACGTCTGGGCGGCGGCCGGGAAGAGCGGCAGCGTGAACCGGATCAGCCCGTACGCGCCCAGCTTGAGCATGATCGCGGCCAGGATCACCGAGCCCGCCGTGGGCGCCTGGACGTGGGCGTCCGGCAGCCAGGTGTGGAACGGGAACATCGGGACCTTGATCGCGAAGGCGAGGAAGAACGCGAGGAAGGCGAAGACCTGGAGGGTCGGGTCGAAGCCGAACGTCCGAAGCACCGTGAAGTCGAACGCACCCGCCCAGTTGCCGCCGTGGCCGGCCTGGTACGCGAACGCGGTCGCGATGATCGCCACGAGCATCAGGAGCGACCCGACGAGGGTGTACAGGACGAACTTGATCGTGGCGTAGATCCGGTCCACGCCGCCCCAGATCCCGATGATCAGGTACATCGGGACGAGGACGATCTCCCAGAAGATGTAGAAGAGGAACGTGTCGAGCGCCACGAACACGCCGATCATCCCGACCTCGAGGATCAGGAAGCTGACCATGTACTCCTTGATCCGGTCCTTGATCGGGCTGAACGAGGCGAGGATGCTGATCCAGGTCAGCGTCGTCGTGAGGACGACGAGGACGAGCGAGAGGCCGTCGATCCCGAGCTTGTACTGGATGCCGAACGCCGGGATCCAGTCGTACGCCTCGACGAACTGGAACTGGCGCGACGAGCTGGGCTCGAACCCGATGACAAGGAACAGTGAGGCAGCCCAGGCGACGAGCGCCGCCGCCAGCGCGAGCATCCGGGCGTAGCGACCGGGCGCGATCGCGACGAGGATCGCGCCGACGAGCGGCGTGAACGTGACGATCGTCAGCAGGTTGTTCATCGGGCCGCCAGGACGAGGAACGAGCCGGCCATGACGATCAGGCCCAGGGCGATCCCGAGCGCGTAGTTCTGGACGCGGCCTGTCTGGACCCGGCGGAGCTCTGCGCCCGCCCCGACGGTCGTCTTCGCGATGTCGTTCACCGTGTCGTCGACGACGCGCCGGTCGAACCACCACAGGAACGCGGCGATCCGGCCGCCGATGACCATGAACAGGAGGTGGTTCAGGTCGTCGAACCACCACTTGTTCAGGGAGGCCCGATAGAGGAACGGCACACGGGCCGTCAGCTGACGGACGCGCTCGGGGTTCGGACGCCAGCGGATCCCGGCAAGGTTCACGCCGAACAGCCGCCACGCGGCGAGGACGCCGATCACGGCGACCGCCACGCTTGCGCCGATCAGCGCGCCGTCGATCCCGAACAGCTGGTACTCGGACTCCGTGTGGTGGAGGAGCTCCTCGGCGTGCTCGAACACGGGGTGGACCCAGCCGGCGAGGAGACCCGTGCCGGTCCCGAGCGGCGGCCCGGGCAGCGACAGGACGATGCCCAGGAAGATCGACGGGATCGCGAGGATCCAGAGCGGTGTCGTCATCACCGGCGGCGATTCGTGGATGTGCGGCTCGATCGCCGGGTCGACCCGGCTCTCGCCCCAGAACGTCAGGCCGATGAGCCGGAACATGTAGAACGCCGTCATCACGGCGACCACGATCCCGATCGCCCAGACCCACTGGAAGCCGAGCTTGAACGCCTCGCCGAGGATCTCGTCCTTCGAGAAGAAGCCCGCGAGCGGCGGGATGCCGGCGATCGCGATCGAACCGATGAGCATCGTCCGGTAGGTCTGCGGGATCTTGTCCTTCAAGCCGCCCATCCGGCGCATGTCCTGTTCCTCGTGGACCGCGTGGATCACCGATCCGGAGCCGAGGAACAGCAGGCCCTTGAAGAAGCCGTGCGTGATCAGATGGAAGATCGCCGCGGTGAACGCACCGACCCCGAGCGCGGCGAACCTGTAGCCCAGCTGGCTGAGCGTCGAGTAGGCGAGAACGCGCTTGATGTCGGTCTGGGTGAA
>DASSMI010000136.1:0-5864 GCA_035688935.1 Candidatus Limnocylindrales bacterium
TGCGCCTGCACACGAGGCCGAGCCAGGCGCCAGTCAATGCATGCACGTGCGCGGATGCGCCGGTCCGCGTGAACCCCACCGGGCTGCCGGCTTGACCTTCGTCTGACCGACCGGGTCGGAGGCGCGGCGTCCGGCACCACCCCTGCTAGGCGGGTTGCCGCCGTCTCGCCAAGCCGTCGATCTCATGGCGGGGCAGGGAGGTCAGTCGCCAAGCCACTCGCTCAAGCTACCGAACTTTCAGTATTGACTGAAACTTCTGAACGGAGTAGCGTCCGCGTGTGACTCCAGGCGAGAGCGACTTCGTGGAAGAGATGGGCCGGTTCCTCGGCGGCATCGGGATGACCCCGATGGCCGGCCGGATGTGGGGCTATCTCCTGATCTGCGAGCCGCCCGAGCAGACCGCCGCCCAGATCGCCGACGCGCTCCAGGCCAGCCGCGGCTCCGTCAGCGGCACCGCCCGGCTCCTCGCCGGGCCCGGCCTGATCCGACGCACGACGCGTCGCGGCGATCGCCGCGAGTACTTCAGCGCGCCGGCCGAGGCGCTCGACTCGATGCTCGCGAGCGCCGGCGCGATCTACCGCCAGATGCGCGAGATCGCGGAGCGAGGGCTGGCCGCAACCGACGGCCGGGCGCCCGAGGCCCGGGCTCGGCTCCAGGAGTTCCACGACGTCATGGCGTTCGTCGAGCAGGAAGTGCCGCGCGTCGTCGGCCAGTTCCTGCGCGAACGCTCGGAAGCCAAGCAGGCCGGGACCGTCTACCCGGTCGGGAAGGAAGCGTGATGACGGCTGTCATCGAGACCCACAAGCTCACCAAGTCGTACGGGTCGCATCGCGGGATCATCGACATCGATCTCACCGTGGGCGAGGGCGAGGCCTTCGGATTCCTCGGCCCGAACGGCGCCGGCAAGACGACGACGATCCGGACCCTCCTCGACCACCTCCGGCCGACCTCGGGCAAAGCCTTCGTGTTCGGCATCGAGACGACCGTCGACCCGGTCGCGATCCACCGGCGGATCGGCTATCTCCCCGGCGAGTTCACGCTGTACGACAAGCTCACGGGCGGCCAGACGATCGACTATTTCGCGAACCTTCGCGGCGGCGTCGACGCCGCGTACCAGGCGGACCTGATCCGCCGGCTCGACCTCGACACGAGCCGGAAGTTCAAGGAGTACTCGAAAGGCAACAAGCAGAAGGTGGGCCTGATCGTCGCCCTCCAGCACCGGCCGGACCTGCTCGTCCTCGACGAGCCCACGTCCGGGCTCGACCCCCTCGTCCAGCAGACGTTCTTCGAGGTGATCCGGGAGGCGAAGTCCGAGGGCCGGACCGTGTTCCTGTCGAGCCACATCCTCGGTGAGGTCGAGAAGACCTGCGATCGGGTCGCGATCATCCGGGACGGCCGCCTCGTCAAGGTCGACCGGGTCGAGGCGCTGCGCGACCTGGCCCACCACCAGGTCGAGCTCCGCTTCTCGGGTCCCGTGCCCGTCGCGGCGTTCAGCGCGCTGCCCGGCGTCAGCGATGTGAGCGCCGACGAGCACATCCTGCGGATGCGCGTGTCGGGCTCGATCACGCCGGTCGTCCAGGAGGCCGCCCGCTACGAGCTCCTCGACTTCGTCAGTCGGGAGCCGTCGCTCGAGGAGACGTTCCTCGCCGAGTACGGCCGCTCGGCCGGTCAGGCGGCCTGACATGGCCACGAGCCTCCGCCTCCGTCGCGCCCGGACGGTCGACGTCCGGGGCGTCGTCCACTACGCCCGGACGGTCCTCGGCAAGACGATCCGCGACTCGCGCCGGACGACGATCCTCGTCTCGGCGTTCCTCTTCCTCCTCCTGATCAGCGTGACTGCTGCGGTCGCGACCGAGTTCGCCACGCCGGCCTCCCGCAAGGGGCTCGCCGACCTCGTCGCGAACCTGCCGCCGATCCTCCAGGGCCTCGCCGGCAAGCCGATCAACGTCGAGACGATGGGCGGCTACGTCCAGTACAAGTACGGGACGTTCTTCCCGATCGTGCTCAGCCTCTGGTCCATCCTGGCGCTCTCCTCGACCCTCGCCGCGGAAGCGAAGCGCGGCAGCCTCGAGTTCGTGGCCGCGTCGCCGATGAGTCGCCGCCGGATCGCCCTCGAGAAGCTGTCGGGCCACATCCTCGTGATCACGATCGCCTCGGTCGCGGTCTTCGTCTCGACCGCGATTGCGGGCGCCGTGAACGGCCGGCTGCCGGGCGACGAGATCTCGGTCACCGCCGCCTTCGCGTACGCCCTCCAGCTCGGGCTGATGGCGCTCGCCGCCGGCGGGCTCGCGTTCGCACTGTCGCAGTTCCTCGGCCGTGGCGCCGGCGTCGCGATCGCCGGTGCGGTGATGTTCGGCGGCTGGATCCTCAACGGCTACCAGGGCGCGGTGCCGGCGCTCGCGCCCTTCGCGAACCTCACGTGGTTCGGCTGGACGTCGAACCATCTGCCCCTCGCCGGGGCCTACGACTGGCCGTCGCTCATCCCGGTCGCGCTCGTGGTCGTGCTCTTCCTCGCGATCGGCGTCGAGGCATTCGTCCGGCGCGACATCGGCGCCACGAGTGCGGTCCCGACGCCGAGCCTGCCTCGGGCGCTCGTCGGGATCGGCGGGCCGGCGGCTCGGGCGTTCGGGAACGGCTTGCCGACCGCGCTCGCGTGGGGACTCGGGATCGGGATCTTCGGGCTCGTGATCGCGGCGTCGGCGAGCGCGTTCGTCGACCTGATCGGGACCTCACCCGATTTCGCGCGGCTCCTCCAGACGGCGTTCCCGAACAGCGACATCCTGAGCGTCGGCGGGTTCCTCCAGCTGCTGTTCCTCCAGTTCGGGCTGATCCTGGCCGGGCTGGCGGCGGCGACGCTCGTCTGGGCGTGGGCGTCCGACGAGACCTCCGGCCGGCTGGAGATGCTGCTCGCGACGCCGCTCGCCCGGGCGCGTTGGACGATCGCGGGCGGGATCGCGATCCTCGGGCAGATCGTCGTGTTCACCGGGATCGCCGCGATCGGTATCGCGATCGGGACGGCGATGATCGGCGGCGACGTCGGGCGGCCGGTCGTGGGGACGTTCGCGCTGGGGGCGTTCGCCGCCGCGTTCGCCGGTGTCGGCGTGGCCATCGCCGGTCTGTGGCGCTCGTCGTGGGCGGCCCCGGGTGTTGCCCTGCTGACGATCGCGACCTGGTTCGTCGACACGATCGTGCCGGCGTTCAGGCTCCCGGACGTCGTCCATCAGCTCGCGCTCAGCGGGCACTACGGCCTGCCGATGCTGGGGCAATGGGATGCCGCGGGGCTCGCTGCGTCGGCGGTGCTCGCGGTCGGCGGGGTCGCGCTCGGTGCGTGGGCGTTCCGGCGGCGCGACCTGCGGGGGTAGGTCGGGACTGCGACAGCCGAGAACGGCGGCGAGCGACCGGTCGCCGCCGGTAGCATCCACCGCGTGGATCCCCTCGTCTTCCTGCTGGTCGCGGGTGCGGCCGTCCTCCACGTGACGTGGAACGTCCTGCTCAAGACGGCCGGCGAGCCGCTCCAGGCGGCGGCGATCGGCCTCACGGCCGGCGCGATCATCGTCTGTCCCGTCGCGCTCGTCATCTGGCTGGGCGACGGCCGTCCGGAGATCCCCGCCCTGACGCTCGGGCTCTCCGTCGTCTCGGGCACCCTCGAGGCGGCGTACTTCGCCTTCCTCGCCTCGGCCTACCGTCGAGGCGATCTCTCGATCGTGTACCCGATCGCCCGTGGGTCTGCGCCGCTCCTCGCCGTCCTCATCGGCGTGATCGTGCTCGGCGAACGGCTCGGGCCGGTCGGTTCGATCGGCGTCGCCGCGCTCCTCGTCGGGATCCTCGCGCTCCAACGGCCATGGCAGTACCTGCGCGCGGCCGGCCGTGAGGGCGGGGGAGCCGCCGGGTTCGCCCTGCTGACGGGCGTGACGATCGCCGCCTACTCGGCCGTCGACAGCGTCGCGGTCAAGGGCACCACGGCCCTCACCTACGCCGGCCTGATCTGGGTGAGCGGCATCGTCTTCCTGTGGATCTTCTACGCCGTCTACCGGCTCCGGAGAGCCGCCGAGGAGACGACCTGGTCCGCCGCCACGATCCGACGCGCGGCGGCGGGCGGTGTTATCACCCTCGGTGCGTACCTGATGATCCTCGCCGCGTATCGGGTGGCGCCGCTCACGGCCGTCGCGCCCTTGCGCGAGTCGGCGATCGTCCTCGCGAGCGGCTGGGGCGCCCTCCGCCTGCGCGAGGCCGACGACCGGACGGACGCCGCTCGCCGGCTCGGCGCCGCGGCGCTCGTCCTGCTGGGAGCCCTGCTGCTGGCGTTCGGTCAACCGTGATCGCTGCGCAGCTCGATCCCGAGCGACTGCGGGAGCGCCTCCGCGCGGTCGAGCCGACGGCGGCCCGGACGAGCGACGACGCGATCGAGGTCATCCGGGCGCCCGGCCGGGTGAACCTCATCGGTGAGCACACCGACTACAACGACGGCTTCGTCATGCCGGCCGCGATCGGGCTCGAGATCCGGATCGCGCTCGTGCCGACCGACGATCGGCGCGTGGAGCTCACGCTCGACGAGACCGGCGAGACGGCGGCGTTCGACCTCGACCGGATCGGCGCCGCCCGGGACACGTGGATCGACTACGTCGCCGGAACGGCGTGGGCGCTGCAGTCGGCGGGACACGCGGTGCGCGGCTTCCGTGGTGTCCTCGCGAGCTCGCTGCCGCAGGGCGCGGGGCTGTCGTCGTCGGCCGCGCTCGAGATGGCGTCGGCGCTCGCCCTGCTCGGGCCGGACTCCGATGTCGACGTCGCCGAACGTGCCCGGCTCGGCCGGCGGGCCGAGAACGACTTCGTCGGCGTTCAGGTCGGCGTGATGGACCAGTTCGCCTCGGCGGCCGGTGTGAGCGACCACGCGATCCTCCTCGACTGCCGCTCGCTCGCGTCCTGGCTGGTGCCGCTGCCACTCCCCGACGTCCGCCTCGTGGTCTGCCACAGCGGATCGCCCCACAAGCTCGAGGCCTCCGAGTACAACCAGCGCCTCGCCGAGTGCGGGAGGGCGGTCGCCGCGATCCGCGAGCTCGACCCGTCCGTCCGGGCCCTGCGCGACGTCGACGCGGCGCTGCTCGAGCGCGCCCGCGACCGGATGGACGAGGTGGCGTTCCGGCGAGCCAGCCACGTCGTCGCCGAGAACGCCCGCGTTCTGGCGGCCGAGTCGGCCCTCACCGAAGCGGACCTCGCCGAGGTGGGCCGTCTCTTCGCGGCCAGCCACGCCTCGCTGCGCGATCTCTACGAGGTCTCCTCGCCCGAGCTCGACGCGCTCGTGGAGATCGCGGGCACGATCGACGGGGTCATCGGATCGCGCCTGACCGGCGCTGGCTTCGGCGGCTCGACGATCAACCTCGTCCGCGCCGATGCGGTGGATCCCCTGCGGACCGTCGTGGAGCGCGAGTACCCGGCGCGGACCGGCCTCCACGCGATGGTCCTCGAGGTCGATGCCGTGGACGGCGCAGGGCCGGTCCCCAAGAGCGCCTGATCGACCGTGGAGAATCGACAAGGCCGGATCATCCTGATCAACGGCGCCTCGAGCAGCGGCAAGACGACGGTGCTCCGCGCCCTGCGGGCGGCGCTGCCCGAGCTCTGGCTCGAGATGGGGATCGACCGCTTCGCCTACTCGCTCCCGGACCGCGTCACGGGCGAGCTGACATGGCAGCTGCTCTTCCGATACGTTCGCCCGGCAGGACGCCCGGACGGACCCTTCACGATCGCGACCACGGCCCTCGGCCACCGCTTCATCTCCGGGATGCACGCCGCCGTGGCGGCCGTAGCGGCATCCGGGCTGAACGTCATGGTCGACCACGTCGTCCTCGAGCCCGAGTGGGTGGTCGAGA
>DASSMI010000137.1:0-4349 GCA_035688935.1 Candidatus Limnocylindrales bacterium
CCTCATCGAGGACGCGGACCGCTGACCCGCCCATCACGGCCGCGATCGTCGCCTCGTCGAGGCCGTGAGCGAGGAGGGCCGCGGTGACCAGGCCCATCCCGGACGCGTCGAAGGGGACCGGCACGGCGCCGTCGAAGTCCGATCCCAGAGCGACGTGCTCGGGGCCGGCGATCGCGACCGCGTGGGCGATCGAACGGGCGATCCAGTCGACCGTGTCTCCGCCGCATGCGGTCGGCCAGAACCCGATCCCCACGACGCCGCCGGTCGCGGCGATCCCGCGAAGGTGCTCGTCGTTCAGGTTCCGATCGTGGTCCCCGACGCCACGCACGCCGGTATGCGAGGCGATCACCGGCCGGGTCGCGATCGCGAGGACGTCGTCGATGGTCGCCGGCGACGCGTGGGCGAGGTCGACGAGGATCCGGCGCCGCTCCAGCTCGGCGACGAGCTCCCGGCCCAGCCCGGTCAGCCCGCCACGAGCGATCCCGTGCGCGGAGCCCGCGAACGCGTTGTCGAAGAAGTGGGCCAAGCCGACGATCCGGTACCCGGCGGCGACGAGCCGATCCAGGTTCGCGAGGTCGCCGTCGAGCGCGTGCGCGCCCTCGATCGCGAGCATGCCGGCCACGACGGTCGGATCGGCCGTGCGCCTCGCCAGGAACCGCCCGAGGTCGGCGGCGGAGCGGACGAGGGTCAGATGGCCCTCCGACCGGGCCGCCGTCTCGCGAAGGCGCCAGGCGAGGTGCTCGGCGCGGGCCGTCCGGCTCCGCCACGTCGCCAGCGGCCAGCCCTGGACGAGCGAGACGAGCCGGACGTCGTCGCTCCGGTCGTCGTTCCGCTCGTAGTTCAGGTGGCGCGGCACCTGCGTCGCCACGGCGAAGACCTGGAGCGCGAGCCGTCCCTCGACCATCCGGGGCACATCGAGATGACCACAGTCGGCGCGGCGCAGGAGGTCCCGACCCCACAGGAGCGAATCGGCGTGGAGATCGACGATCGTGAGCCGCTCGTGGAGGTCCGCCGCCGCGGCGGGCACCGCGTACGGGCCGGGATCCGCCACGCGATTGAGACGACGCTCGGTCCGCGCCGAGAGTCGCTCGCCGACGGCCGTCCGGAGCACCGGCGCGGCGAGCGTCGAGATCGCCAGCCGGCGGCGCCACCCGCCGGCCGTCACGAGGCGCCGACCTCGGCCGCGACCTCGTCCGGCAGATCGACCGGCTCGCCGGTGTACGCCGCGGCCTGGAGGGTGAACAGCTGGGCATAGCGGCCGCCGAGCGCCATCAGCTCGCCGTGGGTTCCCTGCTCGACGAGCCGGCCGTGCTCGAGGAACAGGATCCGGTCCGCCTGGCGGACGGTCGAGAACCGGTGGGAGATGTAGATCGCGGTCCGTCCCCGGGCGAGCGAGCGCAGACGCGCGAACAGCTCGAACTCCGCCTGCGCGTCGAGGGCCGACGTGGGCTCGTCCAGGAGGAGGATCCGGGCGTCCCGCATGAACGCCCGGCCGAGCGCGATCTTCTGCCATTCGCCCCCCGAGAGCTCGACCCCGCCGTCGAACCACTTCCCGAGCGGCGTGTCCCAGCCGTCGGGCAGTCGATCCAGGAGGCTGTCGGCGCCGCCCTTGCGGGCCGCTTCCTCGACCGCGTCGCGGTCCTCGATCCGGGTCAGCTCGCCGAGCCCGATGTTCTCGGCCGCGCTCGCCTGGTACGTGACGTAGTCCTGGAACATCCCGCCGATCAGGCGACGGAGGGTGGCGGGTTCGATGTCCCTCAGGTCGACGCCGTCGAGGAGGATGCGGCCCTCGGTCGGGTCGTACAGACGGGTGACGAGCTTGATCAGCGTCGATTTCCCGGCCCCGTTCCGGCCGACGATCGCGATCGTCTCGCCGGGAGCGATCCGGAAGCTGACGTCCGTCAGCGCGTCGCTGTCGCGACCGGGATAGCGGAAGGTCACGCCCTCAAAGACGAGCTCGCCGCCGACGGCCGCGGGATCGAGGCCGGGCGCGCCGTCCGTCGGTTCCGAGGCGGCGATCGGCCGATGATCCCCGCCCTCGATCCCGACGGGCGTCGCGAGGAGCTCGAACAAGTCGTTGAGATAGAGGTTGTTCTCGTACATCGAGCCGGCGCCGCCGAGCAGCCCCTGGACCGAGCCCTGCACCGACGAAGCGGCCTGCGTGAACAGCGTCAGGTCACCCAGGGTCAGGCGCCCGGCGATCGCCTGGAGGGCGACGTACAGGTACGTCAACGAGCCGGCCAGCGTCGTGATCGTCGACCAGACGAATCCGACGAAGTAGCGGGTGACCACGATGCCACGCTGGCGATCCTGGTAGACCGTCGAGAGCTGGCGGAACCGGTCGATGAAGTACGGACCGAGCCCGAAGAGCTTGACCTCCTTGGCGTACGTGTCCGTCGTGACGAGCGTCGTCAGGTAGTCCATCCGGCGCCGGATCGGCGACGCCCATCGCGCGAACGAGTAGCCGCGCCACCCGTAGCGCGTGTCGGCGATGAACGCCGGGATCGGCGCGATGAGCGCGACGATCGCCAGGAGCGGGCTCAACGCGATCAGCAGGGCGATCATCGAGACGAAGGCGATCGCCGTCTGGATCAGCCCGAACACGCCGCTGACCATGAACAGCGGCCGGCTGCTCGCGCCCTGCTGGGCGCGACGGAGGAGGTCGTAGGAGGTCGAGTCCTCGAAGAACGCGAGGTCGAGCTTCGAGGCGTGATCCATGATCTGGAGCTGGATCGTGTTCGTGACCCGCTCCTGGAGGAGCTGCTGGCAGACGTTCCGGAGCGTGCTCAGGAACGAGGTGAGGCCGTAGATCACGAACTGCGCCACCGCGAGCGCGATCACGACACCCACCGAATCGAGCGCGAGCGGCCCGAGCTGCGTGACGGGATCGGTGCCCTGCGCATGCGCGGTGATCGCCCGGACGACCGCATCGATCAGGAGCTTCGCGACGTACGCGGTCACGGCGGGCACGATCCCGGCGAGGACCGTGGCGATCGCCAACCCGATCGTCAGGATCCGGCTCGCCGTCCAGACGAGGCCGATGACGCGCGGGACCGTGCCGCCGAGCGACCGAACCGCGTCGCGGGCGGCCTTCAGCCGGCCGCGGAGATCGGTCGGGCCCTCGGGCTCGGGATCGGGGATGTCGGGATCGCCCGACAGCCCGCTCTGGCGGCCCTCGATCCCGGGTCGGTCGATCCGGCGGAATCGGTTGCCGCGAGGAATGATCGGCGGGTGACTGCTCAGGCGCGGCCTCCCGAGGGGGCGAGGTCGAGGCGCAGGACCTCCTCGCCGTCCGCGACGCGACCGGTCAGCACGAAGCCATAGCGTTCGTAGAAGGTCATCGGCGTGTTCTCGCCCCGGACGCTGCTGGTGTACAGGGCGTCGCCGTTCGGACGGTTTCGGACGTAGTCGACGACGGCATCGATCGTCGCCCGGCCATAGCCCTTGCCCTGGTGATGGACGTCGATGAGGAGCCGCCACAGAAAGTACGGCCCGACCATGACATCGGGGTTCGCATCGAGGACGTCCTGGGAGACGTTGTCGCTGAGCATCACGAACCCGACGAGGACACCGGTGTCCCGATCGTGGACCGACCACTTCCGGGGATTCGCCTCGGGATACCGCGCGGCGTCCTCGTAGTGGCTGACCATCCGTCCGATGTAGCGCTCACGGCCCGGGCCGCGGCGGAGGCCCATGACGGCCTCGTCGTCGTCCTCGGTGACGATGTCGCGGAGCTCGACCCGGACCATCAGGCGGGAAGGTGCGCAGCCGCGGAGCGATCGGCCGACCGCTCGCCGACCCGGATCTCGTCGAGGAACGCGAGCGACCGGGCATCGCGCTCGAGGACGATCCGGAGGAAGTCGCGCATCGCCCCCTCGACCTCCCGTTCCGTTCCCGTCCCGAGCCGAAGGGCGGCGATCGCCTCGACGTCCTGGCGCTGGTACGCCTTCAGCAGCTTGAGCGCGTCGAGGCTCAACCCCGCCCGATCGTGCGGCGGACCCGGGCACCGATCGCACAGGACGCCGCCGAGCGGCGGGACCCATCGGAAGCGGCCGTCCACCTCGAGGACGCGATCGCACTCGACGCACCGGTCGACCTCCGGACGGACGCCGAGCTCGTCGGCGAGGTGCATCTCGAACCAGCGGGCGACCCGTCCGGGCTCCATCCCGGCGTCCAGGAGCTCGTAGCCACGCTTCAGGAGCGAATAGACGGGCTCGGCCGCGTGTCGCTCCTCGAGGCTCCGGTCCGCGAGCTCGGCGAGGTACCACGCCGTCGCGGCGCTCTCGAGCGAGTCCCGGAGGTTCAGCCACGCGTGACCGACGCTCACCTGCGTGACGACGTCGAACGTC
>DASSMI010000138.1:0-7988 GCA_035688935.1 Candidatus Limnocylindrales bacterium
CGAAGCCTGGCCGGAGATCGACCTCACCGCCGCGGCCGAGGCCGGCAACGGCACGGGCGCTCAGGGCGACGCGGCCGACCCCTGGGGCGCCGCGGCGCACGAGCTCGGGATCGAGGAGATCGATCCGGCCGCTCGGCTGGCGTTCCTGTCGGGCGACGCGACGGCGACGCCTCCGGCCGCTGAGCCGGCATGGCCGGCCGAGACGCTCCCCGAACCGCTCGCCGACGCACCCACTTCGCCCGCCCAGCCCGCCGCCGCGGAGGCGGCACCCGCCGCGACCGGCTGGTCCGACACGTTCTTCCGCGACGCGCGGGCGACGGAGCCGAGCCCGTTCGAGCCCCTGGCTCCCGCGGCGCCGCGCGAGGCGACGGCCGATGAGGTCGCACCTGAGCCCGTCGTTGCCGAAGCTGCCGCCGCGCCGGCGCCCGCCGACCTGGGAGCCCCCGAGCCGGCCGCGCCCATCGGCGAGTCACTCGCGCCGACCGTCGAAGGGCGGGCCGAAGCCGGTGCGACCCGCACGTCCGATCTGCTGCGCCGGTTCCGCCCGGGCCAGAGCCTCGACGCCGAGCTGGCGGCCTTCGAGGCCGAGCTCGAGCGCCAGGAGGCTGCTGCCGCCGGCGCCGGTGAGACGCCGTCTGCGGATGTCGAGCCCGTCGCGGCGGCGCCCGTGGCGGACGCGGCCCCGGAACGCGTCGCCGCCGTGGGCGAGCCCGTGTCCGAGGTCGTCCCGGTCGTGCCGGAGCCGGCGCCGGAGTCCGTCGCCGCCGTCGCCGAGCCGGAGCCCGTTGGCGCCGTCGCCGAGCCGGAGCCGGTTGCGGCGGTTGCGCAGCCGGAGCCACAGCCCGTCACGGCGGTGGCCGAGCCGGAGGCCGTCGTCGCCGAGGCGGCGCCGGCGCCGGAACCGGAGCCAGTGACCGCAGCGCCCGCACCCGAGCCGGAGCCGGAGCCAGTGGCCGCAGCGCCGGAGCCCGAGCCCGAGCCCCTCGCAGCGACCCCGGAGCCGGCCACCCCCGAGCCCGTCCGCGAGGACCGCATCGAGCAGCCGACGTGGCGGATCTACGCCCCCGATGCGACCCAGCCCGGCCCCGCGCAGCCACCCGCACCGGTCCCGACGATCCCGACCGCGCCGCCGAACGGGAACGGCATGCCGCAGTGGCCGGTCCGCCCCGACCAGGTCGACTCGCCGGCGATGGCCCTCCTCGCCAATCGCGGCAACGGTGGCGCGAACGCCGACCTGTGGGCGGCCTCGACCCGCGAGGTCCTCGCCCAACCGGCGCCCGGGATGAGGCCCGGCCAGGCGACCGGCGTCCAGCCGTGCACGAACTGTGGCCTGTCGCTCTCGGCGACCGCACGCTTCTGCCGCCGCTGCGGGACCCGCCAGGGCTGATCCGCTACTCGGCGGCCATCCTCGGCTCGAGGACGCGGTCGGCGACCCACGCCGCGCCGAGCAGGATCGCGACGAACACCAGGTCGAGCCAGGCGAGGCCGAGGAAGATCGCCCCGAGCGTCCCGTAGACGGCGTTCGCGCCGAACAACCGCGGCGCGAGCAGCGTGAACGCGCGCGTGATCCCGAGCAGCGCGATCGCCACGACGAGGGCCGGGCGGCGAACGATCGCCCACGGCACGATCACCGGCGGCAGCCACCGGAAGAGCGCCGCCACGGCACCAGCGGCAAGCAGCATCGCGAGCGCGACGAACCCGACCGTCAGGGCCGATCCCTCGAGCGGTCCGACCGTGCGGACGAGGTCCCCGGCAACCGACAGGGCGGGGACGACGACCAGCGCCGCAGAGACGAGCGTCGACAGCACGACGACCGAGCCGATCCGCCGCACCGTCCGGCTGACGAAGCCGCGCCGACCCGTCGCGACGAACATCATCCCCACGGCCGACTCGACCGAGGCGTACAACCGCGAGGTGCCCCAGACGGCGAGGACGAGGCCGATGACCGAGAGCGGCGTCGACGCCGACGACAGCCCGCGGACGATCTCGTCGACGACGCCCTTCAGCGGCGGCGCGAGCGTGACGATCACGTCGATGAAGCGCCGCTGACTGTCGGCGTCGGTGAGGACGAACCCGCCGATCGCGGCCACGAGGACCGCCAGCGGGATCAGGGCGAGCGTCGCGTTGTACGCGATCCCGGCGGCGAGGAGCCCGCCGTCGGCCGCAGCGAAGCGATCGAGGACGCGACGCGCGCGGATGACGGACGGCCGGCCGATCACCGGCGCGGAGAGCTCGACGAGCCGGATCGCGGCGGCGTGGAGCCGGGCCGGCCGCGCCTCGTCGCCGCCCTGGGTCAGCCGCGGACCTCCTCGAACAACCCCGGCTGGAGATCACTCGCGCGCACGCGCCGCGGCGGCGTCAGGAGCGCCCGGACCTCGCCTCGCCGGACGAACCGCCGTCCGCCGAGCTTGATGCTCTGGAGGCGACCCGACCGTGCCCAGGCGCCGATCGTCGATGGCTTGAACCGGATGTTGGCCGACTCGAGGATCTCGGCCGCCTCGGCCAGGCTGATCCAGTCGGATGCGGCAGGCGCCATGTCAGTCCGCCGCCGAACCGCTCGGGCTCGACGACGGGGGCGAATCGGCGGCCTTGGATCCGTCGGACCCCGCACCGTCCTTCGTGTCGCCGGTGCTGCCCTCCGACTTCGCGCCGCCGCCGTCGGTCGCGCTCTTCGATGCGCCGGACGTCCGCGTCGCGGCGCGATCCTTCTTCGCCCAGCCCGAGCCCTTGAAGAGGATCGCCGGCGGCGCGAAGCCCTTGCGGAGCGTTCCCTCGGCGCCGCACTCCGGGCAGAACGCCGGGGCCGGATCGTTGATCCCGTGGAGGATGTCGGTCCGATGGCCGCACGCGGAGCAGGTGTACTCGTAGATCGGCATCCGACGGGTGGGCGATCCTCAGCCGCGGAGGAGGCGCATGCCGCACTTCGGGCAGTAGAACGCCCGCTCGTGGGCCGACGCGAATCCGCAGTGCGCGCAGACGAGACCGCCGCGCCCGGCGGCGGGGACCGGTCGATCGACTGCGGTCAGGCCCAGCGCGTACTGGTTCGCGAGCACGTTCGTGAGGATCCCGGCGAGCAGCTTGGCAGCGATTCGATCCGTGTCGCCGCGGACGCCCTTGCCGCCCCAGCCCACGACCGAGCGGACGATCATGTCGCCGGTCGCCTCGTCCCAGTGGGCCGCCACCCCGCCGACGATCGCCGCGTACTCGGGATAGCCACTGGTGTCGACCTCACCGTCGAGGAGCGTGCAGACGAACGTGTCGAACGCCAGGTCGATCGCGTCGATCGACTCGAGGACGACGAGTGCGTGCCGGGTCACCGGGGAGTGGACGTGGTGGGCGTTCAGCCACTGCATCGCCTCGGACGGACGGGCGATGACGGGCGTCGCCTGGCTGAACTCGATCGGGAGCGGCTCGACGACCTCGATCTCGGTCTTGGCGAGCCCGTGGAGCATCGACGGCAGCTCGGTGAGCGCCTTGGGCCCGGCCTGCATCCGGACACCCTCGCTCGACTTGCCGGCGTAGTACAGCTTCAGCTGGTATTCCTGGGCGACGACCTCCTCGGGCAGGGTGATCGGCCCGTGGGCGCCCCGCATCGGGGCGGCCGGCTGGGTCTGCGGCGCGGCGTCCGCGCCGCCTTCGGTGTTGCGGCGCTTCAGGAAATCGAGGGGCACGAGGAGGCTCCGTGCGACGGAATCGGACCGCGGATCATGGTAGCAGCGGGTCGCCGGGCGCCGTACTGGTACGTTCGGACGGGACCGGTCGACGGTGGGCGATTCAGCGGCCGGTCCCCTCGAGGATCACGGCCTCGTCCGCGCGCAGGTCGACCGTCCCGTCGGGGCCCACGGCGGCCGGCTCACGATGCGTTCCCACGACCGGCCGCCATCCCTCGCCCGCGATCGCGCGGACATCGATCCGGCGCGGCTCGCCGATGAAGCTCACGAGCACGAGGAGGCGATCGTCGCCCGCGCCGCGCGTCCACGCGAGGACGTCGGGGTCGCCGCTGGCGCGGCGTTCCATCGGGCCGGCGCGGAGCGCAGCAGATCCCCGGCGGAAGGTCAGCAGCCGCCGGTATGTCGCGTAGACCGAGTCGGGGTCGGTCGCCTGCGTGGCGACGTTCCGGGTCTCGGCGTCCGGCCCGAGCCGGATCCACGGCCGGCCGGTCGTGAAGCCGGCGCCCGCGCCGGCGGTCCACTGCATCGGCGTCCGGCAGCGCGATCGGTCGTACCAGGGGAAGTCCGGTCCGGCCCGGAGCGCCGGCGGATCGACGATCTCCTCGTACGGGATGTCGACGTCGACCATCCCGATCTCCTCGCCGTAGTAGAGGAACGGCGCCCCGCGCAGTGCGAGGACGAGGACGGCGGCCGCCTTCGCGATCGCATCGCGGTCGGGCAGCCGATCGCGGCCAACCGACGCCGACAGCCGCGTCGCCTGTCGTTCGCGGTCGTGGTTCGAGAGGGCGACGGTCGGCCAGATCGGGCCGAAGGCGGCCTCGCGCCGGTCGATGCCCGTCCCGAACGCGGCCGCGGTCCAGGGCGACTCCATCAGCGACCAGTCGAACACGACGTGCCGGTCCCGGGCGTAGCGGGCCGCCAGCTCGGTCTCGCGCGAGAACAGCTCTCCCACCGTCATCCGGCCGGGCGTCTCGTCGACGATCGCCCGGAAGCGCTCGATCAGGTCCGGGAAGTCCGGCTGGTCGATGTCGTACCGGTGCTCGAGGCGCGCCCAGGGCGAGGGCCCGTCGATCACCGGGTTGTCGCGGAGCTCGGGGTCCTTCAGGAACGCATTGAAGACGTCGAGCCGGAACCCGTCGACCCCGCGGGCGAGCCAGCCCCGGACCATGTCCCACTGGGCTGCCTCGACCGCGGGGTTGCGCCAGTTCAGCTCGGGTTGCCCGACGAGGAACGTGTGGTAGTAGAACTGGCCGCGCTCGGGGACCCACTCCCAGCCGGGCCCGCCGAAGAACGAGACCCAGTTGTTCGGCGGGATCGGGTTGCCCTCGGCGTCGAAGCCCTTGGGATCGCGCCACAGGTAGAAATCGGCGTACGGGCCCTCGCGCGACGACTTGGAGGCGAGGAACCACGGGTGCTCGTCACTCGTGTGGTTCATCACGAGATCGAGGATCAGCTTGATCCCCCGCGCGTGGCAGGCGGCGACGAGCTCATCGAAGTCCGCCTCGGTCCCGAGCAGCGGGTCGACCGCGGTGTGGTCGGACACGTCGTATCCGAGGTCGCGTCCGGGCGACGGATAGATCGGCGACAGCCAGATCGCGTCGATCGGGAGGCCGTTCGGGCCGAAGTGGTCGAGGTGGTCGATGATCCCGCGCAGGTCGCCCGTGCCGTTCCCGTCGCTGTCCGCGAACGATCGCGGGTAGATCTGGTAGACGACGCCATCGCGCCAGTCGGCATCGGTGGCGGCCGGGGTCGGTCGGCGGTCGGTCATCGGGAGAGTCTCCGCGACGGCTCGCCGAGGGGTCAAACCGGCCGGCGTCGACCCTCCACGCCGAAACCTATACTCGGACCCGATGACCTCCCCCGACCCCTCGTCGGCGGACGGCCCGATCCGCGTCGGCGTCGCCGGGCTTGGCGCGGTCGCCCAGGCCGTCCACCTGCCGCTGCTCGCCCGACACGATGACGTCTTCGCGGTCACGGCACTCGCGGACCTGTCGCGCGAGCTCCGCGACGCGATCGGGGCGCGCTACCGGGTCTCCGCCGATGCCCGCCACGGAACGGTGACCGAGCTGCTCGCGCACGACGACCTCGACGCAGTCGTCCTGCTGACATCCGGATCGCACGGTGGAGACGCCCTGGCCGCCCTCGAGCGCGGCCTCGCCGTCCTGGCGGAGAAGCCGCTCGCGACCACGGTCGCCGAGATCGACCGGCTGGCCGCGTCTCCCAACGCGGATCGCCTGCTGCTGGGCTACATGAAGGCGTACGACCCCGCGGTCGAGGAGGCCGCGCGGGTCGTGCGCGACGAGGCCGCGACGCTCGGCGCGCTCCGATCGATCGACGTCCATGTCCTCCATCCGACCTCGGAGGCGCAGCTCGCGTTCGCCCACCTCCGGCCGCCGGGCCGCGACGTCGACGGCGCCACGCTCTCGGCGCTGACGGCAGCGTCCGAGGCACTCGTCGTCGAGGCGCTGGGGCCGGCCGCGGCGGGGGCCGTCGGGCGGCTCTACGGCTCGGTCGTCCTCGGCAGCATCGTCCACGAGCTGTCGGTGATCCGGGCCGTGACCGGCGACACGGAGCCCCTCGCGATCGACCACGTCGACGTCTGGCCCGACGGCGACTGGCCGCCGTCGGTCTCGATCGCCGGCCGGCTCGCGTCGGGCGCGCGGGTGACGATCGGCTGGCACTTCCTGGATCGGTACCCGGCGTACCGCGAGGAGGTCCGGTTCCATTCCCCGGGCGGGTCGGTCGAGCTGACCTTCCCGGCGCCGTATCGGCTCCACCACCCGACGATCCTGGAGGTCGAGACCGGCGGCTCGGAGACCCGACGCAGGATCGTCTTCGACTCGATCGAGGAGGCGTTCGAGCGCGAGCTCCTCGCCTTAGCCCAGCTCGTTCGCCACGGCGGGCAGCCGCGGACGGGGGTCCGCGAGGGCCGGATCGACACGATCACCTGCCAGAGGATCGCGGCGGCGTGGGCGCGGGGACTCGGCGTCGCGGTCGGCGGCGAGGCGGCCACGGCCGGATGACGATCGAGTCCCGCCCGTCGAGCGAGGCAGCCGGGGCCGGTCGACCGTCGACCGTCATCCACCTCGTCCCGCACACCCACTGGGACCGCGAGTGGTACGAGCCGTTCCAGGTCTTCCGGATGCGCCTCGTGGAGCTCGTCGATCAGCTCCTCGATTCGATGGAGGCGGACGAGCGGCTGGCGTTCACCCTCGACGGGCAGCTCGCGACCGTCGACGACTACCTCGAGGTCCGGCCGGAGCACCGGGACCGGATCGTGCGGCTCATCGAGGCAGGACGCCTCGCGATCGGGCCCTGGCAGATCCTCATGGACGAGTTCCTCGTCTCGGGCGAGACGATCGTCCGCAACCTGGAGCTCGGCTGGCACGCCGCCGAACGGCTCGGCGCGGCGATGCCCGTTGGCTACCTGCCGGACATGTTCGGCCACGTGGCACAGATGCCGCAGATCCTGCGACGCGCCGGGATCCGCCACGCCGTCGTCTGGCGCGGCGTCCCGGCCGCGATCGATCGGAACGCGTTCACCTGGCGCTCCCCGGACGGATCGGCCGTGCGGACCGAGTACCTGGTCGGCGGGTACGGCAACGGCGCGTACCTCCTGGCGATCCCCGACCGGCTCGGCGAGAAGGTGGCGCGCTATGTCGATGCGAGCCGGGCGTTCTACGGCGACCAGTCGATCCTGGCGATGTACGGGACGGACCATGCCGTCCCCTCGCCGCGCCTCGCCGAGATCGTCGCCGGGGTCAACGCCGCGGGATCGCCGGGTGGCGTCGAGATCCGGATCGAGACGCTGGCGACCTACATCCGGGCGTTCGACGCCGCCGTCGCCGATGCGTCGCTCCCGGATCCCGAGCCGGCCCCGACCTGGACCGGCGAGCTCCGATCCGCGGCTCGGGCGAACATGCTCTCGAACGTCACCTCGGCCCGGATCGACATCAAGATGGCGGCGGGACGGGCCGAGCGAGTCCTGGAACGGTATGCGGAGCCGCTCGCGGCGCTCCATGGCCGTGCCTGGCCGGAGCGGCTCCTCGAGCTCGCGTGGCGACGCGTCGTCGACAACTCCGCCCACGATTCGATCTGCGGCTGCTCGCAGGACGCGGTCGTCGACCAGGTCCTCAGCCGGTTCGCCGAGGCGGAGCAGATCGGGCGCGGCCTGACCGCGGCCGCGATCCGGCCGCTCGCCGAATCCACGCCGCGCGGCCGCGTCCTCGTCGTGAATCCGTCGCCGCGGGATCGCGTCGACCTCGTCGAGATCGACCTCGACGTGCCGGCGGCGTGGGAATCGGTCGAGCTCGAGGT
>DASSMI010000139.1:0-16161 GCA_035688935.1 Candidatus Limnocylindrales bacterium
CGCGCTCGACATCCCCGTCCACCGCGCCCCGGCCGGGACGCCCGTCGTCGACATCGCGCGGGGCGGCGTGGACGCGGCCCGCCGCCAGACCCGGGACGTGGTCATCCTCGACACCGCCGGCCGCCTGACCGTCGACCAGGACCTGATGGACGAGATCGCCGCCGTCAACGCCGCCGTGAAGCCGGTCGAGACGCTCCTCGTCGTCGACGCGATGGCGGGCCAGGAGGCCGTGAACGTCGCCACCGCCTTCAAGGATGCGGTGCCGCTCACCGGCCTGGTCCTCACGAAGGTCGACGGCGACGCCCGCGGCGGCGCCGCGCTGTCGATCAGCGCCGTCACCGGGCTCGCCGTCAAGTTCATGGGCACGGGCGAGAAGACGGACGCGCTCGAGGTGTTCCACCCCGATCGACTCGCCGGCCGGATCCTCGGGATGGGCGACGTCATGACCCTCGTCGAACGTGCCCAGGAGCACGTCGACGCGAGCCAGGCCGCCAAGCTCGAGGAGAAGCTCCGCAAGGCGCAGTTCACCCTCGAGGACTTCCTCGAGCAGATCCAGGCCGTCCAGAAGATGGGCCCGATGGGCCAGCTGATGTCGATGATCCCGGGCATGGGCGGGATGGCCAAGCAGGCCCAGGAAGCGGTCGATCGCGGCGAGCTCAAGCGCGTCGAGGCGATCATCCGCTCGATGACGCCGCGCGAACGGCGCGACCCCGCGGTGCTCAATGGCTCCCGCCGCCGTCGGATCGCCGCCGGGGCGGGCGCCGACCTCACCGAAGTGAATCGCCTGATCAAGCAGCACGCCGAGCTCTCGAAGCTGATGAAGCAGCTGAGCGGCGGTGGCGGTCGCAGGGCCGCGATGGCCGGCCTGGTCGGCCGGCGGTAGGGGAGGACGTCGCGCGATGACCGACGAGCAGCGCCCGGAAGGGACACCCGCGAGCACGCCGAGCGGTGGAGACACCGTGGACTCCGCGCCGGCCGACGAGTCACCGACGCAGGCCTGGCCGTCGCTGGCCACGCCGCCCCCACCGGCGCAGACGCCGAGCCCATCGATGCCGGCAGTCTCCCAGAGTCAGCCCGAGCCATGGGAGCCGTCGACGAGCCTCCCGGAGAAGCACGTCAGCACGGTCAGCGAAACCGGCACGTTCGGTGCCGCGTCGCCCCCAGCGGGGAGCCGTCGCGGGACGGGTCTGCGCTGGATCGTCGCGATCGTCGGGGTCGCGCTCGTCGCCGCGGTGTCCGTGGCCGTCGCCGCCCTGATCGGCGGGAAGCCGGTCACGTCGACCGCCATGGGCTACATGCCCAAGGACATCGTGAGCTACACGGAGATCCGGCTCGACCTGCCCGGCGACCAGCGCCAGAAGCTGGCGTCGTTCATGAAGCCGATCCCCGGCTTCGACGACTCGAGCCAGTTCGACACGAAGCTGAACGAGCTGTTCGACCAGGTCCTTGGCGCCGCGTCGCACGACGAGGTGCTCTGGACACGTGACATCTCGCCGTGGTTCGCGGGCGAGCTGGCCGTCGGGACGGGGATCCCGTCGACGCTGGCCCGCACCGGCATGGACGCGACCAGCCTGTTCGTCGCCACCGTCAAGGACCGCGCGAAGACGATCGACTGGATCCAGAAGGCGGCGAAGGGCGCGACGTTCGATCGATCGACCTACGGCGACGCGGACCTTCTGGCGCCGGCAGCCGCGTCGGGGCAGTGGGCGATCGCGGTCAACGACAAGGTGCTCCTCGCGGGCTCGACCGAGGCGGTCAAGGCCGCCATCGACAGCGGCGGGAAGACGACGTGGACGCAGACCGACGACGTGGTCTCCGCGCTGGCGACGGTCGACAAGGACTACGTCATGGTCGGCGTCACCCGGGTCAAGGCGATGGCCGATGCCATCGTCTCGCTGATCGGCAAGGAGGCCCCGGACAAGCTCGCCGGCACCCAGCTCGACGAGACGGTCCTCGGGATGTTGCCGGCCTGGTTCGCGAACAGCGGCCGCTTCGAGAACGATGCGTTCGTCACGACGTCGGTCGGACCGGCCGGGAAGGTCGGGTACGACACGTCAAACCGGCCCGATCAGATCGTCGGACACATCCCGGCCTCGACGCTGCTGGTCGCCAGCGAGCACGACGCCGGGCCAACGCTCTCCGCGATGATCGCCAAGTTCCGGCCGCTGCCCGAGGCGAAGCCGTTCTTCGACCAGTTCGACCGGGCGCTGTCGCTCCTCGGCGGGTTCGACGCGGTGGCGGGTTGGTGGGGCGACACGGCGATCGTCGTGTCGAAGCTCAACGACGGCACGATCGGGGGCGGCCTTGTCGTCAAGCCGCGCGATGCCGCCGCAGCGGATCGCCTGTTCACGGCGCTGAACGGCTTCGTCGCGCTCGGCGGCAGCAGCGCCGGCGCCACCGTCCGAACGGCGGACCACAACGGCACCAAGGTGACGGTCGTCGACTTCAGCGCGGCCGGCTCGTCCGGCCTCCCGCCCGGCTACAAGCCCGAGATCGCGTGGGCGACGAACGCCGACATCGCCGTGGTCGGCTATGGCGAGACCTTCGTGAACGCCGTGCTCGACTCCGGCGCGGGCCATTCGCTCGCCGACGACGCCCGGTTCAAGGGCCTGCTCGAGCGCGCGGGCTCGGACAACATCGCCCTGACCTTCGTCGACATCAAGGCCCTTCGCACCCTCCTCGAACCGCTCGCCCAGGCTTCGGCTCCGGCGGAGGCGTGGGACCAGTACACGAAGCGCATCCAGCCCTACCTCGCGCCGATCGATGCCCTGATCGCGACCGGCCGCAAAGACGGCTCCAACGATCGAGGCGTCACGTTCATCGCGACGCCGCGCTGAACCGGCGCCGGGGGCGCCGCGACCCAACGACCACCCGGCCGATCGCCCCAGCGATCGGCGGTGCACCAGGAGGAACAGAATCCAGATGGCAGTCCGGATCCGGCTGACGCGCGTGGGCGCGACCAAGCAGCCGACCTATCGCGTCGTCGTCGCTGACGCGCGCTCCGCCCGCGACAGTCGGGCGATCGAGACGATCGGTCACTACAACCCGCGGACCGAGCCGATCGAGCTGAACATCGACGCCGAGAAGGCGAAGGCATGGATGGCGAAGGGCGCCCAGCCCTCCGACACCGTCGCCCGTCTCTTCCGGTCCGCCGGCGTGCTGCCGGCCAAGAAGCAGCAGGACAACTGATGGCCGCCGCCGATCTCGTCGAATACGTCGCCAAGTCCCTCGTGGACGATCCCGAAGCCGTCAAGGTGGACGTCGTCCACGACGGCGGCGGGACCGTCATCGAGCTCCACGTCGCCGAAGACGACATGGGCAAGGTGATCGGGCGGAACGGCAGCGTCGCGAAGGCGCTCCGGACGCTCCTCAAGGTCACCGCGGCCCGGGACGGGGAGCCGGTCTCGCTCGAGATCCTCTAGGTCCTCCGATGTCCGAGTCGGCGACGTCGGCCGCCGGCGATCGGCTCGTCGTCGCGTTGGTCCGCGGCCTGCACGGTCTTCGTGGCGCCGTTCGGGTCGAGATCCTGACCGACCGACCCGAGGAGCGGTACGCCGCCGGCTCCGTCCTCCATCGGGAGGGCAGCGACGAGCCGCTCACGGTCGTCTGGTCCTCGGCGGTCGCCGATGGCCCCGGCTGGCGGATCCGCTTCGCGGAGATCCCCGATCGGACGGCGGCCGAGAGCCTGATGGGCGCGTATCTCGAGGTGGCCGCGGGGCCCGACTCGACCCTTCCGCGCGGCGCCTACTTCTGGCACGAGGTGATCGGGAGCGCGGTCGCCTCGACGACGGGGGAGTCGCTCGGGACGGTCCGCGACGTCTATCGCTCCGGCGGCGCCGAGGTGTTCATCGTCGACGGCGGTCCGTACGGCGAGTTCGACGTGCCGGCGGTCCGCGACTTCGTCCGGATCTTCGCGCCGAAGCGCGGCGAGATCGTCGTCGACACCGAGGCGCTCGACCTGACGCCACCGAAGGGCCGAGGCGCGCCAGGGGAGCGGCCGCGGGCGCCGCGCCGCCGCTCCGGCCCGCGTCGCACCCGGCCGGTCGAGCCGCCGTCGGCATGACTCTGGAGATCGACGTCCTGACGCTCTTCCCCGAGATGGTCGCAGGCCCGCTCGCCGCGAGCGTCCCGGGCCGGATCCAGGAACGCGGCATCGCGACGGTGCGGACCCACGATCTGCGGCAGTGGGGGATCGGCCGGCACCGCAGCGTCGACGACGCCCCGTATGGCGGGGGAGCCGGGATGGTGATGCGCCCCGAGCCCATCGCGGACGGGATCGACGCGGTCCGGCGGCCGGATTCGTTCGTCGTCCTGCTCGATCCGGCCGGTGAGGTCTTCACCCAGCGTCGCGCGCACGACCTCGCCGCTCGCGAGCATCTGATCCTCGTGTGCGCGCGCTACGAGGGCGTCGACGAGCGCGTGCGCGGGCTGGTGGACCTCGAGCTGTCGATCGGCGACTACGTCGTGACGGGCGGGGAGCTGCCGGCGCTCGTCGTCATCGACGCGGTGATCCGGCTCCTCCCGGGCGCGATCGACGAGCTCTCGACGGCCGAGGAGTCGTTCGCCGCGGGGCTGTTGGAGTACCCCCAGTACACGCGCCCGCCGATCTTCCGGGGCGAAGCCGTGCCGCCGATCCTGACCTCGGGCGACCACGGCGCCGTCGCCCGCTGGCGCGACGAGCAGGCGCACGCGCGGACGCGGGCCCGCCGACCGGACCTCCTCGGACCTAGCGAGTGAGCGCGACGGCGACGGCCGTCGTCACGCCGTACGCGGCGTGCGGGATCAGATCGCTGATCCATTCCTCCGTCGTCCACTCGCGGGGATCGGTCAGGCCGAGGGCGATCAACGGGCCGTTGCTCCCGAGCCACGCACCGGCGGTCAGCAGGAGGGCGTTGGCCGGCGTCGACCGCCCAGGGGTCGCCGACAGGGCCGCTGCCGCCACGCCGAGCAGCAGCCCGTCGGTGTAGCCGAACACGGGGCCGAGCGCCGAGGCCCGGTTCGTGGCGGCGTCGCCCTCCCCGAGGTCGATGCCGGCCCGATCCGCCAGCGCCCGGCCGAGTCGCGTCGGGCTGTCACTCGCCGGTCGCGCTCGGCGGTACTGGTCCACGTAACTCGCGATCTCGAGCGCCGCGATTCCGGCGCTGCCCGCGGCGATCCCCTGGGCGACGCGCCCGATCGGTCCCAGCATGCGTGTCTCCCGTGTCGCGGCAACCCGCCGCGTGGACGCCAGCCTGCGCGCCGGGACGATGCGGACACCGGGTCGCGACGCCGGTTGGCATCACGGCTGGGCAACGGATCGCCGCCGCGCGGACGCGTGCTCGTCGGGCCGAGGGCCGGGAACGAGGAAGCCCCGGCCTCCCGGCCGGGGCTTCGGATGTCGCCGGGAGCGCGACGGTCAGTCGAAGAAGGTGGCGAGCCAGTTGACGTCGTCCGCCTTGTCGATCCGGTAGACGCCGCTGAAGCCGGCGCACAGGCTGTTGTAGACGAACGAGTTGACACCGGCGATCACCGTGCTGTCACCCACGAAGTTCGGCCCGCCGGAATCGCCGAAGCACGTTCCACCGCCGGCGGCGTTGTCGGTCACGATCAGGTCGATGTCCGACGCGAACGGCGTGTTGTTCTGGATGAGCCACGGATGCGCGACCTTCCGAACCCGGGCCGCCTGCTCCTTCCAGGCTGCGGCATCCGGGAACGCGAGCTGGAGGCCGTAGCCGACGGCCGTGAACGTGGTGCTCCGGCCCGGATGGAGCGAGTCGAGCGAGTTCAGGCCCGGGAGTGTCCCGTAGACGCCGTTCGGCGACGCGAACGGCTCGTCGAGGGTCACGACGCCCAGGTCGTGGGTCCAGAAGTGATCGGGATCCCACTGCGGGTGCGAATGGGGCGTGCCGCCGACATCGCCGGTGCAGGGATAGCCCGTGATGCCGTTGCACGGATGGCCGCCCGCGGCCGGGTACCCGGCGCCGAGCGGAACCGGTCCGGCGTCGAAGAAGATCTCGATGTGCGCCGCCGGCGCCTCGACGCAGTGGCCCGCCGTCAGGAACACGGTCCTCGACAGGAGCGTGCCGGTGCATCGCCAGAGCGGATCGCCGTCGGAATCCTGGGCAACCATGAGCCCGACATACGGGTGGCCGTTGCCGTCGTTGGTGCCGTATCGGATCGCGGAGACAGGAGCGGCGAGGGCGGTCGACAGGGCGACCGCGGCGAGCAGTCCCATCGCGAGACGACGGGTACCTCGAACGCGCATGCGCAGGGTCCTCCATTCCCCGGGGTTGGGTGAGCTGGCCGACCGAACGTCTCCCGTCATCCGGCAAGCCGTGGCGGCACTGTAGACCAGACCGGCGGAGAAGGCGTGGAGAGGGCCCTGCCGGCTGAGACCTTCCGGTGCGAAGCGGCACCGGGGGCTTCGCGCGGTCCGCGGGAGGGCGCGTGCTATACTCCGCCGCCGGTCGATCGGTTCGGCCCGAATCCCGAGTCCCCACGCAGCTTCGGGCTGCCGACGAACGAACAAGGAACCTCCCTGTGAACGTGCTCGACGAGATCGTCTCCGACCAGCTCCGGACCGACCTGCCGGAGATCGCCAGCGGTGACACCGTGAAGGTGTCGGCGAAGGTCGTCGAGGGCAACCGCGAGCGGATCCAGGTCTTCGAGGGGATCGTCATGCGCCTCCGCGGCGGTGGGATCACGCGCTCGATCACGGTCCGCCGGATCGCCAGCGGTGTGGGTGTCGAGCGAACGTTCAAGATCCACAGCCCGCGGATCGAGAAGATCGAGGTCATCCGCCACGGCCAGGTCCGCCGGGCGCAGCTGTACTTCCTGCGCGACCGGGTCGGCAAGGCGGCCACGCTGCGGGAGCGGCGCACGAGCCGCTGATCCCCCGTCGCGAGCCACTCCCCGTCGACCCCGGCCAGCCGCCGGGGTCGCCTGATTCTGGGCTACCCTGACGGCCGATGGCCGTGATCGTCCCGACCCTCCGCCACGAGCGCCGCCTCTGGAACGCCGGGCACGAGCGGGTCGCCGGGGTCGATGAGGTCGGAGTCGCGCCCACCTGCGGGGCCGTCGTCGCCGCCGCCGTGATCATGAAGCCCGGGTGTCATCGCATCCCGGGCGTCCGCGACTCGAAGACGCTGTCGATGGCCCAGCGGGAGAAGCTCGCGCCGCTGATCCGGAAGCGAGCCGTGGCCGTCGCGGTGGGCGCTGCGTCGGTCCGCGAGATCGACCAGCTGAACATCTACCACGCGACCCATCTCGCGATGCGACGGGCGATCTCCCGCCTCGGCGGCCACGACCACGTGATCGTCGACGGGAATCGCATCGTGGGCTTCGAGGCCCAGGTCGGGCCGTACACGAACGTCGTCGACGGCGATGCGAAGGTCTACTCGATCGCGTGCGCATCGGTCGTCGCGAAGGTCGTCCGCGACCGGATGATGGCCAAGCTCGCTGCGCGCTACCCCGGCTATGGCTGGGAGCACAACCAGGGATACGCGACCCGGGACCACCGCGACGCGATCCGCGCGCTGGGGCTCACGCCGTTCCATCGGCGCTCGTTCCTGGCGCTCCAGCGGACGCTCGCGGGCGACCAGCTCGACTTCGACCTGCTCGCCGATCCCGCGGCGTCGGCAGGGCTCCACGAACGGCTCGAGCGGGAAGCGGTTCCGGTCATGGTCGACGACGCGATGCTCGACTCGCCGGATCTCGTCGCGCTCGACGACGCCGGCGCGATCCTCGCCGACGTCGGCGAGACCCTGGACCTCGAGGTGATCGCCGGATAAGCGGCCGCCCGCACGATGCACGCATGCGGACCGCGAAGCAGGAGGCGGGCGACGAGGCGGAGGCGCTCGTCGCGGCGCGGCTCCTCGCCGCGGGCTGGACGGTCCTCGGTCGCAACGTCCATGCGGGCCGCGGCGAGCTCGATCTCGTCGCGATCGATCCCGGTCCGCCCCGTGAGCTCGTGATCGTGGAGGTCCGGCGGCGCACGAGCCGATCGTTCGGGCTCGCCGAGGAGACGGTCGCGTACGCGAAGCGGTCGCACCTCCGGCTGGCGATCGGCCGGTTGCTCGAGGACGGGCTTCCTGGCGGAGTCGCCATGCCGCGGCTTCCGCTGCGCGTCGATCTCGTGGTGGTGGAGCCCGGTTCGCGGGTCCGGCACCACCGTGGCATCGAGCTGTAGGCTGCCGAATCGGCCGGGCTGATCCATCACGGGGCTGATTTGCGAGAACGAGCCGAATCCGCCGCCGATGATGCTCGTGCCTGCATGAGAGGGCCGCCGATCGGAGTCTTTCGCAGGGCGCTCCGCTGGCTGGATCAGCCCCGGTGATCTCGGCGGACTCGGCGGAGGGACGGGCCCTCGAGCGGCCTCGTGCTACACTCCGCCGCGCCCCGGAAGGCCCAGGGGCACGAACCCACCCGCGCCGGCTCGGCTGACGACGCCGGCGACGGAGATCACACGCGGACCGTTCCGACCGGGACGGTGCCGGGCGCGCAAGCCGCCGAAACGCGCGGAACGCAGCCCGGAAACCCGGCGACGAGGTTCGCGGAGGACCAAGACCGACAGGAGGTCTCTTCTCGTGCCGACCGTTTCGATGCGGCAGCTGCTCGAAGCCGGTGTCCACTTCGGCCACCAGACGCGCCGCTGGAATCCCAAGATGCGCCCGTTCATCTTCGCCGAGCGCAACGGGATCCACATCATCGATCTCGCCCAGACCGTCAAGCACCTCGAGTCGTCGCTCGACTTCGTCCGCGACACCGTGGCCCGTGGAGAGTACGTCCTCTTCGTCGGGACGAAGAAGCAGGCCCAGGAGCCGATCGCCCAGGAGGCCCAGCGGGCCGGCCAGCCGTACGTGAACAAGCGCTGGCTGGGCGGGATGCTGACGAACTTCACCACGATCAAGAAGCGGATCTCGCTCCTCGAGCAGCTCGAGGCGCGCCAGGGAGCCGGCGACTTCGAGCGGATGACCAAGAAGGAAGCCGCGAAGCTGACCGACGAGATGGTCAAGCTGAACGCCACCGTCGGGGGCATGCGCAAGATGAAGCGCGTCCCGGGCGCCGTGTTCATCATCGACCCGCACCGCGAGCGGATCGCGGTGACCGAGGCGAACAAGCTCGAGGTCCCGGTCGTCGCCACGGGCGACACGAACGTCGACCCCGACGAGATCGACCACATCATCCCGGCGAACGACGACGCCATCCGCTCGATCCGGCTGCTGTGCAACCTGATCGCCGAGGCGTGCATCGAGGGCCAGCAGGAGCGCGCGGCACGTGCGGTCGAGCCCGAGCCCGAGGTCGCGATGACCGCCGAGCCCGAGTACGACGAGTCCGCCTCCGATGAGCTCGTCGCAGCCCTGGCCGGCGGCGGCGCCCTCAGCTTCTCGCCGGATCTCGACGAGGACGACGAGCTCCTGCCCGGAGCCCGTGCCGCCGCCGCGGCCACCGACGGCGCCCCGAGCGCCGAGGCGACCCCCGACGAGATCGCCGCCGAGCTCGCGCGCGAGGCGGCCGAGAAGGAAGAGTCCGCCGCGGGCTGACCGATCCGGCGGGCGCCCCGCGTCCGCCACTCGCCGGTCGTTCGCGGATCGACCGATCGACACACCGAGAACCATCCCTCGCGGGCTCGACGGCCCGCCGTGAACCCAGAACAGGAGCACACCCAGCACATGGCAGAGATCACCGCCGCGGCGGTCAAGGAGCTTCGCGAGCGCACCGGCGCCGGCTTCATGGATTGCAAGAACGCCCTCGTCGAGGCCGACGGGGACGTCGAGAAGGCCGTCGCCGCCCTGCGCGAGAAGGGTCTCGCCGCCGCTGCGAAGAAGGCCGGTCGCGAGGCGCGTGAAGGACTCGTCTCCAGCTACATCCACACCGGCGGCCGGGTCGGCGTCCTGATCGAGGTCAACTGCGAGACGGACTTCGTCGCGCGAACCGACGAGTTCCAGAAGCTCGTCCGCGACCTCGCGATGCAGGTCGCGGGGATGGCGCCGCTCTACGTCGACCCGGACTCGATCCCGGCCGACGTCGTCGAGGCGAAGAAGGCGGAGCTCCTGGCCGACGAGACGACCCAGAAGAAGCCCGAGAGCATCCGCCCGCAGATCGTCGAGGGCCAGCTGAAGAAGTGGTACCAGCAGGTGTGCCTGTACGAGCAGCCGTTCCGGGACGAGGAGCGGACGGTCCGCGAGCTCGTGACCGAGCGCATCGCGACGATCGGCGAGAACATCCGCGTCCGCCGCTTCACCCGGTACGCGCTCGGGGAGGAGCTGTGAGCGAGGCCGTCGGCACCTCGCTCGGCCCCGGCAGCGGCGCCGCTCGCGGCTCCGAGTCGATCCGCTACTCGCGGATCCTGCTGAAGCTGTCCGGTGAGGCGCTGCTCGGCGATCGCCCGTACGGCGTCGACCCGAAGTTCGTGGCCTTCATCGCTCGCCAGGTCGCGGAGGTCCACCGCCTCGGCGTCCAGATCGGGATCGTCGTGGGCGGCGGGAACATCTTCCGCGGCCTCGCGGCAGCCGCCAGCGGCATGGATCGCGCGACCGGCGACTACATCGGCATGCTCGCGACCGTGATGAACGGCCTGGCCCTCCAGGATGCCCTGGAGCGGGCCGGCGTCCCGACCCGCGTGATGAGCGCGATCGCGATGAACGAGGTCGCCGAGCCGTACATCCGGCGGCGTGCGGTCCGTCATCTCGAGAAGGGCCGGGTGGCGTTGTTCGTCGCCGGCACGGGCAACCCGTACTTCACGACGGACACGGCAGCGGCCCTCCGTGCGGTCGAGATCGGCGCCGAGGTGCTCCTCAAGGCCACGAAGGTCGACGGCGTGTACGACGCCGATCCGCAGACCCATCCGGAGGCCCGGCGCTACGCTGAGCTGGAATATGCGGATCTTCTCCGTGATCAGCTGAAGGTCCTGGATGCCGCGGCGGTCTCGCTGTGCATGGAGAATGACCTGCCGATCGTCGTGTTCGATCTCAACCAGCCCGACAACATCACGCGGGTGGCCGCCGGCGAGCCGGTCGGAACCCTGATCTCCGGAACCGCGGGGGCCAACGGAGGAAGCCGATGAGCAGCGAGACGATCGCGTCCGCGGATCACAAGATGGCCCGTGCTGTCGAGGCGATGGAGCGCGACTTCCAGGCCTTCCGGACCGGCCGCGCCTCGACGGCGCTCGTGGAGCGGCTCCACGTCGACTACTACGGCACCCAGACGCCCCTCAACCAGCTCGCGGGGATCAGCGTCCCCGAGGCGCACCAGATCGTCATCCAGCCGTGGGACCGGGCGGTCCTCGGCGCGATCGAGAAGGCGATCCAGAAGTCCGAGCTCGGACTCGTCCCGAACGTCGACGGCACGGTCGTTCGGCTGAACATCCCGCAGCTCACCGAGGACCGTCGCAAGGAGCTCGTCAAGGGCGTCCACAAGCGGATGGAGGAGGCGCGCGTCGAGATCCGCAACCTCCGCCGCGACGCCGCCGACGACCTGAAGAAGGAGGAGCGCGACGGGACCGTCGGTGCCGACGAGTCACGCCGCCAGCTCGACCAGCTCCAGAAGACGACCGATCGCTGGATCGCCGAGGTCGACCGGGTCGGCGGCGTGAAGGAACAGGAGGTCATGGAGGTCTAGTGGCCCGGACGCCCCTCGCCCGTCCCACCGATGCGCCGCCGACGGCCCACCGGCCGGACGGCGAGGCCAGCAGCGCCGGCCCCAGCCCCGCCGTCAGCGACGGCGAGCGCCTCCTGCCCGAGAGCGAGATGCCGCGACATGTCGCGATCATCATGGACGGCAACCGGCGCTGGGCCCGCCAGCACGGCGTCGCCGAGATCGAGGGCCACGCGGCGGGCGTCGAGGCCATCCGGACGCTCCTGCGCCATGCCGTCCGCCGCTGCGTTCCGGTCGTGACGGTCTACGCCTTCAGCCGCGAGAACTGGGCCCGCTCGGACGACGAGGTCCGCGGCCTGTTCGCCCTCCTCGAGAGCGCGATCCGGAGCGAGACCGCCGAGCTCAAGGAGCAGGGCGTCCGGATCCGGCTGCTGGGCCGGCTCGACGAGCTGCCCGAGGACACCCGCCGCTCGATCGGCGCAGCGCTCGCCGAGACGGCCGGCGGCGACCGGCTGCTCCTGAACGTGGCGTTCAACTACGCCGGGCGGACCGAGCTCGTGGATGCCGTCCGCCGGATCGTCGCGAGCGGCGCCGCGCCCGAGTCCATCGACGAGACATCGGTCTCCGAGGCCCTCTACACGGCCGGCCTGCCCGATCCCGACCTCGTGATCCGCACCGGCGGCGAGCAGCGCCTCTCGAACTTCCTGATCTGGCAGGCGGCCTACGCGGAGCTGTACACGACCGAGGTCCTGTGGCCGGACTTCGGCGCGGACGCGTTCGACGCCGCCCTCCTCGAGTTCGCCAGCCGGACGCGGCGGTTCGGCCGCTGAACGGCAGTCGGGCCCTGAGCGGCACCGCCCCCATCCCCACGGGTCGCCTCCGGCAGCGGGCGACCAGTGCGGCGATCCTCATCCCGCCGCTCGTCGTCGCGCTGCTGCTCGGTGGACCTTGGATCGTCGCGGTCGTGGCGCTCGTGACGGCGCTCGCCGCGCGCGAGACCTTCCAGCTCCTCACCGGCGCCGGCTATCCGTCACTCGCCTGGCTCGGTCTCGCGTTCGCCGTCGCTCTCGTCCTCGACGCCGCGGTCGTTCCGGCGATCGAATCGAGCGGGATCCTCCTCGTCGCGACCGGGTCGATCCTGGCGGCGGTCGGGGCCTTCACCCGGCCCGACCCGCGAGAGGGGCTCCCGACCTGGTTCGGGACGGTCTTCGGCTCGCTCTACGCGTCCCTCCTCGGATTCGTCCTCCGGCTGGGCCACGCCGCGCCGGCCGGAGCGCCCGACGCGCCGCTCGCGGGTCTCGGGCCGGACCGCGGCTGGATCGTCCTCCTCGTCCTCGCCGTCTGGTCCTACGACACCGGCGCGTATCTCATCGGGAAGCGCTTCGGACGAGCCCGGTTCCTGGAGCACATCTCGCCCTCGAAGACCTACGCCGGCCTGATCGGCGGGATCGCGGCGACCACCGTCGTCGTGGCGGTCGTGCTCGCGTCGCTCGGCCAACCGTGGACCGGAGCGATCCTGCTCGGTCCGCTCCTCGCGCTCGCGGCACAGGCGGGCGATCTCGCGGAGTCGATGCTGAAGCGCGCCGCAGGCGCCAAGGATTCCGGGACGCTCATCCCCGGCCACGGCGGGATCCTCGACCGGGTCGACTCGTTCCTCTTTGCCGCGCCCGTCGCGCTCCTCTATGTCCTCGCCGCGTACCGCTGACGCCGGGGAGGGGAGCGGCGAGGCCGGGCCCCGGCGCCGCGTCGCCGTCCTCGGCTCGACCGGCTCGATCGGGACCCAGACGCTCGACGTGCTCGCCGCACATCCGGACGCGTTCGAGGTGGTCGCCCTGGCGGCGGGCCGGAACGCAGCCGAGCTCGAGGCGCAGGAAGCCCGCCACCGGCCGGCCGCCGCCGTCCTGGCCGGTGACGACCCGTCGCCGCTCGTCGACCTCGCAACCCGCCCGGACGTGGACCTCGTGGTCGTCGCCACCGGCGGGATCGTCAGCCTCCGCCCGGTCCTCGCCGCGCTCCGTGCCGGCAAGGTCGTCGCGACCGCGAACAAGGAGACGCTCGTCGCGGGTGGCCATCTCGTCATGCGCGAGGCTCGCGCGCGTGCCGGTGCGGTCGGGGCGACGCGTCCGGACGACCCACTCGCGAGCCCGCTCGCTTGGCTCCGCCCGATCGACTCGGAGCATTCCGCGATCTGGCAGTGCCTCGTCGGGGAGTCGCTGAGCCGCGTCGCCTCCCTCGTCCTGACCGCCAGCGGCGGCCCCTTCCTCGACAGCCCCGACGACCTCTCGGCGGTGACCCCGCAGCAGGCGCTGCGGCATCCGACGTGGTCGATGGGCGCGAAGATCACGATCGACTCGGCCACCCTCGCGAACAAGGGCCTGGAGGTGGTGGAAGCACGCTGGCTGTACGATGTTCCCGATGACGCGATCGAGGTCGTCGTCCATCCGCAGAGCGTCGTCCACTCAGCGGTTCGCTTCGTGGACGGTTCTCTGAAAGCCCAGCTGGGCACCCCGGACATGCGCACCCCGATCCAGTACGCCCTGACCTATCCCGATCGGCGGCCGTCCCCGTCGGCCGCGGTCGATCTCGTCGCCGCCGGCCGGCTCGACTTCCGCGCCCCGGACGAGACGCGGTTCCCGGCGCTGACGATCGCCCGCGACGCCGGCCGGATCGGGCAGCGCGCGACGACCGCGCTGATCGCCGCCGACGACGTCGCGGTCGCGAGGTTCCTCGACGGATCCCTCGGCTTCACCGGGATCCCCGCGCTGCTGGAGGCCGCCGTCGACCGCTTCGGTCGCGGCGCCGACCAGGCGCCGGACGTCGACGCGCTCGTCGCCCTCGACGCCGAGGTCCGCGCGTTCGCCAGCGGATGGAGGTCGCGCTCGTGAGCGGACCGCTCGGCGTCCTCGCGACGCTCGTCCTCTTCGTCATCGTCCTGGGCAGCCTCGTCCTCATCCACGAGATCGGTCACTTCGTGACGGCCCGTCTCGCCGGGATCCGCGTCCTCGAGTTCGGGATCGGGTTCCCGCCGCGGGCGAAGGTCCTCCGGAACACGGGCGAGACGCTGTACACGCTGAACTGGCTGCCCATCGGCGGCTTCGTGAAGCTCGAGGGCGAGGACGGCGACGACAGCAAGGACCCGCGCTCGTTCGCCAACGCGAGCCTCCCGACGAAGGTGATCATCCTCCTCGCCGGCGTCGTCATGAACCTCCTCCTGGCGTTCGCGATCTTCACGGCCGTCGCCTGGCTCGCGACCCCGTACGTCGGGATTCGCTTCTTCGACGTGACGCCCGGCTCGCCGGCGTCGGCGGCGGGGCTCCGGGCGGGCGACGCGATCCTCGCTGTCGACGGCCGCCAGTACGACTTCTTCAGCAGCGGGGACGTCCTGACCGATCTGCGTGACCACACCGGCCAGAGGGTGACCCTCACGATCGAGCGGACGACGGGCGCCGTCGAGCCCGTGGAGGTCCATCTCCGGACACAGGCCGAGATCGACGCGGCGCCGAAGGACGAGAACGGCCGGCCGACGATCGGACCGCTCGGGGTGACCCAGGAGAAAGGGCCGTTCCAGAGCCGTCTGTTCGGGACGGCGCCGCGCGATCTCCCGTCGGCGCTCGCGATCGGGGTCGAGCAGACCGGTCACTGGTTCGGCGTGATCATCGAGGGCCTGGCGAGCCTCGGCCAACAGCTCGTCACCGACCCGACGGCGCCGCCGCCGGTCTCGGGCCCGATCGGCATCGCGACGACGATCAGCGACATCTTCTTCGGGCAGGGGATCGTCCTGACGATCTTCGTCGCCGGCATCCTGTCGGCGAATCTCGCCCTCGTGAACGTCCTGCCGTTCCCGCCGCTGGACGGCGGCCGGATCCTCATGCTCGTCCTGAAGCGGGCTCTCGGAGCACGACTCAGCCTCCGGGCCGAGCAGATGACCTACGTCGTCGGGTTCGCGTTCCTCTTTGCCTTTCTGATCTGGGTCAGCGGCTTCGACATCGTCCGGATCCTGTCCGGCGGCACGTAACCGGACCGCCGTCCCGTGGCCACCACCGACCAGCTGAAGCCACGCCGCCGGCCGACGGTCTCCGTCGACGTCGGCGGGGTCCTCGTGGGCTCGGCCCATCCGATCGTCGTCCAGTCGATGACGAACACCGACACGGCCGACCCCGACGCGACCGCGATCCAGGTCGCCCGGCTGGCCCACGCCGGCTCGCAGCTCGTCCGCGTCACGGTGAACACCGAGGAGGCCGCGGCGGCCGTCCCGGAGATGATCGACAAGCTCCGGAACAACCTCGGGGTCGACGTCCCGGTCATCGGTGACTTCCACTACAACGGCCACAAGCTCTTGGTCGAGTACCCGGAGATGGCGAGGGCGCTCGCGAAGTACAGGATCAATCCGGGCAACGTCGGCGCAAAGCGCCACGACGAGCACTTCTCGACGATCGTCCGGGTCGCGATCGAGAACGACAAACCGGTCCGGATCGGCGTCAACTGGGGCTCGCTGGACCAGCAGCTCCTGACCGAGCTGATGAACGCGAACGCCGTCGCCACCGAGCCGCGCGACAGCCGCGACGTGATGATCGAGGCCATGATCGA
>DASSMI010000140.1:0-19692 GCA_035688935.1 Candidatus Limnocylindrales bacterium
GACGAACTGGTTGCTCATGCCGGGAGTCTAGCCGCGGCGCGGGGCGCGGTGCGTGCTACGGTCGCGACGTGATCGCCGACCCGTTCGGGCTGCCGCCGGCCGCGGCGGCGGCCCTCGACGACCCGCCCGACCCGGAGCGTGGCTTCGTCGCGGCGAACGGCCTCTCGTACGCGACACGCTCGTGGGGCGACCCGGCCGCACCGCCGCTCCTCCTCATCCACGGCGTCACCTCGACCTCGGCGATCTGGTGGCGGGTCGGCCCAGCCCTGGCAGCACCCGCCGGACGACGGGCCATCGCGATCGACCAGGCCGGTCACGGTGCGACGACGGGCTGGCTCGGCCATCACCGCTTCCGTGACAACGCCCTGGACCTGATCCGGGTCGTCGAGGCGGCCGGCCTGCGCCGGCCCGACCTCCGCGTCGTCGGCCACAGCTGGGGTGGGATGACGGCCGCCTGGTTCCCGGCGCTCGGGCTCGCCACCGAGGTCCTGGTCCTCCTCGATCCGCCGTCGATGCCGGTGGCGGTGATGGAGACGATGCTCGACGATCCGATCGAGCGGCACTACGACACCGCGGCCGAGGCGATCGATGCGCTCGGGCCGCTGAATCCGACGTGGGGGTACGGCGACGTCGCCGCGAAGGCCGAAGGGCTCGCGTCGTTCGACGTCGGCGCCGTTCGCGACGTCCTCCTCGAGAACGGCGACTGGGACGGCGGCCTGGCGGCGCTCAGCGAGCCCGCGGCGGCCGGCGCAGCGGTGCGCTGGGTCCGCGGCGACCCACTGGCCGGCGGCCTCATCCCCGATGCGGTCGCGGCGATCCTCGAAGAGCGCTTCGGACCGGGAAGCGTCGTCATGATCCCGGGCGGGCTCCACTCGCCGATGCGGACGAAGCCCGAGGCGACGACCGCGGCGCTGCTCCGGGCGCTCGAGCCCTAGCGCGGGCTCCGCCGGATCGCGACCGCGCGCTCGTACAGCGCCGCGTAGCGCGGTGCCGAGCCGCGATCCCAGGCGAAGTCGACGGCCATCCCGCGCTGGACGAGGCCGTCCCAGGCTGGGCCGCCGCGCGACCGCATCGCCATCGCCGCCTCGCACGCCTCCGCGAGCGCCTCCGGCGTCGCGTCGTCGAAGGCGAAACCGGTCCCCTCCCCGGGATGGCGTCGCTCGTCGACGACGCTGTCCGCGAGCCCGCCCGTCCGCCGGACGATCGGTGGCGTCCCGTAGCGGAGCGACACCATCTGGCCGGTCCCGCACGGCTCGAACCGCGAGGGCATGACGTAGAAGTCGGCGCCCGCGTAGATCCGGCGGGCCATCGCCCGGTCGAACCGCTCGATCAACGCGACGCGGTCCGGCTGCTCGGCTGCGAGCCTGCGGAAGCCGGCGGAGAGCTCGTGCGACCCGGAGCCCTGGGCCACGAGTCGCGCGCCGGCGGCGAGGAGGCGCGGCGCCGCGTCGTGGAACAGGTCGAAGCCCTTCTGGGGATCGAGCCGCCCGATCATCCCGAGGACCGCGCCGTCGTCGGTCGGATCGAACCCGAGCCGCCGGAGGAGGTCCGCCCGGCAGGCCGCCTTGCCGGTGAGATCGTCCGCCGAATAGGTGGCGGCGAGATCGGGATCGGTGGCGGGATCCCAGACGGCGGTATCGAGCCCGTTGAGGATCCCGACGAACCGGTCGCCCTTCGCCGCCAGCGCATCCGACAGGCCGAAGCTCCCCTCGGGCGTCAGCGACTCCCGGGCGAATCCCGGTGACACGGTGTTCGCCACCTCGGCCCGGACGATCCCCTCGCGGATGAGATCGACGCCGTCGGCCGACTCGGGCAGGACGCCGCCGCCGGGCACGAGGCCCAGCTGGCGGAGGTCGTCCCGGCCGGTCCAGCCGTGGTAGGCGAGGTTGTGCAGGGTCATGACGATCGCGGCTCGGCCGATCACCGGGTCGTCGGCCAGCCAGGCGTCGCGCTGGATCGCCGCGGGGCCTGCGTGCCAGTCATGGAGGTGGAGGATGTCGACCGGCCGGTCGGGCTCGGTCCGGAGCGTCTCGAGCGCCGCTCGGCAGAGCAGCCCGAACCGCCACGCGTTGTCGCCGAAGTCGCCGCCGCCCGGCGGGCCGTACATCCCGTCTCGGTCGTACGCGGGCGGGTGGTCCACGAGGCGGAGCCGATAGCCGTCCGCGGCGACGTCGACGATCCGGAGATCCGTGACCCCGTCCGTCGCGAGCGGGTCCGGGACGCGGACGGGGCGCCCGCCGGCCGTCTCCGCCGGCACGGGAACCGACCGGTAGCGCGGCAGGAAGACGTCCACCTCGCCGTCCGTGGCGCCGGGAACGCGGGCCAGCGCGCGCGACAGCGCGTCGACGACGTCACCCAGGCCGCCGGTCTTCGCCCACGGCTCGCACTCGGCGGCGATCATCGCGACCCTGAGTGGCGGCATCGGATGATCCTAGCGGCGCGGGACGGTGCCGGGCGGCGCGGGACGGTGCCGGGCGGCGCGGGCCGGCGCGGGACGGTGCCGGGCGGCGGGCCACGGCCTCGGTCGCCGGGTGACGCGTATCTGACACGCCGCACGACGCCAAACACACGTGTAAACCGGTTCACGGCGCCATTCCCGGTCGCTATGATCCGGTCGCATGCCCCAGCGCGTCACCGTCCCCACGATCCCGGCCGCCTCGTTCCGCCTGCCGCCGCAGCTCGAGGGGCTGCGCGCGCTCGCCTACAACCTCTACTGGGCCTGGCATCCGCGGGTCCGCGTGATCTGGAGCCGGATTGACCGGCGGGCGTGGAACCGGTACCGCAACCCGATCCCGGTCCTGTCCGGCGCCGTCGACTGGGGACCGCTCCTCGACGACACCAGCTTCATGGCCGAGGTCCGCGAGCTCCTGCGCGACTTCGAGCGCTACATGTCCAACGGCGCCGACCGCTGGTTCATGCGCCATCACGCGGACGACCTGACCGGTCCGATCGCGTACTTCTGCGCCGAGTACGGGCTGCACGAGTCGCTCGGGATCTATTCGGGCGGACTCGGGATCCTTGCCGGCGACCACATGAAGACCTCGTCCGACATGGCGCTGCCCTTCGTCGGCGTGGGCCTCCTGTATCGGCGCGGCTACTTCCACCAGACGATCGATGCGGACGGCCACCAGGAGCACGCCTACCCGGACTACGACCTTCGGACCTGGCCGGTCGGGCGGGTCCAGGGCCGCGACGGCGAGCCGCTCACCGTCAGCGTCGCCCTCCCGGATCGCGACCTCCACATCGCCGTCTGGTCCGTCCAGGTCGGGCGGACGCCCGTGCTCCTGCTCGACACGGACATCCCCGAGAACGACGACGCCGACCGGCCGATCACCCACATCCTCTACGTCCGCGGGCGCGAGATGCGGCTCCACCAGGAGCTGGTCCTGGGCGTCGGCGGCGTGCGGGCCCTGCGCGCGCTCGGGATCACGCCCGCGGTCTGGCACCTGAACGAGGGCCACTCGGCGTTCCTGCTCGCCGAACGTGCGCGGGAGTTCGTCGCAGGTGGTGAGGGGCTCGACGAGGCTTGGAACAACGTCCGGCGGGACAGCGTGTTCACGATCCACACGCCCGTCTCGGCCGGCAACGAGCGGTTCGCGGCCGATCTCGTCCGCCGGATCGCGGGACCGCTCCTCGACGGCGACGGCCGGCCGAACACGGGCGGCGTCCCCGTGGACAACGTCCTCGAGCTCGGGCGTGACGCCGGGAACGATCCCACGGTGTTCGACATGACCGGGTTCTCGCTCCGCCTGACGCACGACGCGAACGCGGTCAGCCAGCTCCACGCCCACACCGCCGATGCGACCTGGAACGGCATCTCACCGCACCGGATCCGCGGCGTGACGAACGGGATCCACGTCCCGTCGTGGATGGGCAACGCGATGAGCGAGACGCTCGTCAAGGAGCTGGGCGCGAACCTCGACGATCTCGACGAGGAGTCGGAGGTGGGGCCGTTCTGGAACCATCTCGCGGAGATCCCGACGGAGAGGATCTGGGAGACGCACCAGCGCGAGAAGCTGGAGCTGGCGATCTTCGCCCGGCGCCGGCTCCGCAGCCAGTTCGCCCGTCACGGCGAGGCGCCGGCGGTCCTCGATGCCGTCGAGACGGCGCTCGACCCGGACATCTTCACGATCGGCTTCGCCCGGCGCTTCGCGACCTACAAGCGGGCTGGGCTGCTCTTCTCGGACCTCGATCGGTTGGCGCGCCTCCTCTGGGACGAGAAGCGGCCGGTCCAGGTCGTCTTCGCCGGCAAGGCGCACCCTGCCGACCGGCCCGGTCAGCAGGTGATCCAGGACATCTTCGCGCGGTCGCGCTCGGAGCGGCTCCGCGGTCGCGTCTTCATCCTCGAGGACTACGACATCCGGATCGCACGCTATCTCGTGGCGGGCGTCGACGTCTGGCTGAACAACCCGCGCCGGCCGCTCGAGGCGTCCGGCACGAGCGGGATGAAGGCCGCGGTGAACGGCGTCGTGAACGTGAGCGTCCTCGACGGCTGGTGGGACGAGGGCTGGACCGGCGACAACGGCTGGGCGATCGGCGGCCGCGAGACGAACCCCGACGAAGGGGCCCAGGACTGGGCGGACTCGCAGGACCTCTATCGGCTCCTGGAGGACGAGATCATCCCCCGCTACTACGAGCGCGATGAGGATGGCCTCCCGACGGCCTGGGTCGATCTCATGCGCCGCTCGATGGCATCGACGTTGTGGCGCTTCGCGACGACCCGGATGCTCCACGAGTACGTCGAGCAGATGTACCTGCCGGCAGCCGCGGCCGCGCGCGAGGAGGCCGCGGCGGCGGCCGGTCTCGTCGCCGAGGAGAAGGCGGCGCGGCGGGCCGCGATCGTCGCCAGTCAGGGCGGCTAGCCGAGGACTGCGGTTCGGCCTGCGGTGCTCGGTCCTCCGCGCCTCGTGGACCGCGGGCCGACCGATGGTCGAGGACCGCTCCCGGGCCGGCGGCTCGCTCTCGCCCGGGCGTCGGGCGGCACGTCAGCCGCCGCGGCCCAGGACGACGACGATCGAGGAGCGGCCGGGGATCGAATCGACCGGCTTCCAGGCGGTGAACCCACCGGCGGCCGTGATGGCCGGGGCGGTCGCCGCCGTCGCCCCGAGCACCGCCTCGGCCGTCGGCGTCCCGCACAGTGGCCCGGACTCGAGGGAGAGACTCGGGCTCGCCGGGTCGGCGCCGACGTTCGTCAGCGTGACGACCGTCTCCGTCGGGCTTACCCGGAGGGCGGCAACCACCGCCGGAACGTCGCTCGTGATCCCGGTCCACGTTCCGGTCGCGAGCGCCGGGTGGGCCGACCGCAGCCGGACAAGATCGCGGTAGCGCGACCAGAGGGACGCCGGGTCGGCGGACTCCGCCGTGACGTTCACCGTCGCGGGATCGTCGGACAGCGCCTCCCACGGCGCGTGGGTGCTGAAGCCGGCCGCCGGCTGGGTCGCGTCCCAGCGCATCGGCGTCCGGATCCGCTCGTCAGGCTTGGCGCCGGACATCCCGATCTCCTCGCCGTAGTAGACGAACGGCACGCCGGGCCCGAGGAGGAGGAGATCGGCCGCGACCTTCAGCTTCGCGACGTCGCCGCCCAGCTGGCTCGCGATCCGATCCTGGTCGTGGTTCGTCAGGAACGCCCCGTAGCCGCCGGACGCCGGGTAGAGCGTCGTGATCCGTGCCAGCGCACGTTGCACGGAACTGCCATCGCCCGACTGGGCCGCGGTGACCATCGTGCTCGCCGACGCGAAGTCGAATGTCAGGTCGAGGTCGTCGGGGACGTAGCTCGAGCTGTTCTGCGGGGTGTCGTAGACCTCACCCAGGAGCAGGGCGCCGGGCTTCTTCGTCTCGACCTTCACGCGGAACGCCTTCCACCACTCGTGGGTCTCGGGCGTGTTCTGCGTCTCGGTCCCGTCCTCGATCAGATACTTCGCCGCGTCGAGCCGGAATCCGTCAACGCCGACGTCGCCGAGCCAGACCTCGGCGTCCTGCGTGACCTCGGCGGTGACGGCCGGGTTCTCGAGGTTGAGATCCGGCAGGTCCGCGCCGAACGCGGCGTAGTAGTAGCGGCCGTCCACGTCCTGCTGCCAGCCATTGCCGAGCGGCTTGTCGGCCCACACGTACCAGTCGCGGTACGGGCCGTCCCCGGTCCGCGACCCGACGAACCAGGGATGTTGCGCCGAGGTGTGGTTGAGCGGCAGGTCCAGGAGGACGGCGATCCCGCGGTCGTGAGCGGCAGCTACCAGCCCGTGCAGGTCGTCGAGCGTCCCGTAGCCGGGATTGACGCCGGTGTAGTCGGTCACGTCGTAGCCGTGGTAGGAGGGCGACGGAAAGGTGGGCATCAGCCACAAGCCGGTGACCCCGAGATCCGACGTGGTCGAGGGATCGCCGTCGTTCAGGTAGTCGAGCTTCGCGGTCAGCCCGGCGAGGTCGCCGACGCCGTCGCCGTCGGCGTCGGAGAACGACCGGACGAACGCCTCGTAGAAGACACGGCCGCGCCACCAGCCGGGCTGGTCCGTGGTCGTCGGCGGCGGAGCGACGGGCGGGATCGGTGGACACGTCGGTGCCGCCCCCGTCACCAGTGACGCCGACGCGGTGGCGCTCGGTGCGGCGGTCGACGCCGTCGCGGTCGGCGCCGGGCTCGCCGGCGAGCCGCAGCCGGCGACGGCGACGGCGACGGCGACGATCAGCCCGGCGAGGACGATCGCCGAGGAGCGCGCGAGCCTCAGCCCTTCACCCCGCCGACGGTCAGGCCGGACACGATGAACCGCTGCAGGAGCAGGTAGACGACCATGACCGGCAGGGCGAACAGGACCGAGAACGCGGCGAAGGACGACCACGGCGTCGACCCGGCGTACTGGCCGACCAACGCGTTGAGCGCGACGGCGAGCGTCCACTGGTCGGGCTTGCCGACGACGAAGACCGATGCCATGAGGAACTCGGTCCAGCCGGCGACGAACCCGAAGAACGCGGTCACGGCGAGCACCGGGGTGCACAGCGGCAGGACGACCCGCCAGAAGGTCTGGAACCGGGTGGCACCGTCGACGACCGCCGCCTCCTCGAGCTCCTTGGGGATCGTGTCGAGGTAGCCCTTCATGTTCCACAGCGCGAACGGCAGCTGGCTCGACGTGACGGCCAGCGCCACGCCGATGAGCGATTGCCCGAGAACGATGCCGCCGACGTTCACGCGGGTCAGCGAGATGTAGAGGGGCCCGATCGTCGCGACTGCCGGGAGCATCAGGACGGTCAGGACGCCGAGCATGAGGACGGTTCGCCCGCGGAACCGCATCCGTGAGAACGCGTACGCCCCCAGGACCCCCAGCCCGACGCTGAGGACGGACACCGCGGCCGCCAGCATCAGGCTGTTCAGGGCGAGCTGGAGGAAGCTCACCGGGTTCAGCGTGGGCCGGGCGACGACCTTGGCATACGCATCGAGGGATGCCCCGGGCGGGATGATCGAATCGGGGCGCGCGATGTTGCGCGGGTCCAGGGACATCCCCACGATCCAGACGATCGGGAAGAGGACGGTCGCGGCGATGAACAGGCAGACGAGCTGGAAGACGATCTGCCGCCGGAGCGACATGCGGCCCCGGCGCAGGCGGGCGGTCCGCGCGACCGGTCGGGTGGCGGCGACGGCAGGTGCGGTCATGGCCGAGCGCTCTCCTGGGGCTGAGGGGTTCGAACCGGTCGGATCACGTCGCGGTCACGCATCGAACGAGGCCGTGGCCTTGGCCAGCCTGTTCGTCGCAAGAGTGAGGACGAGCAGGATGAAGAACTGGAAGATCGAGAACGCCGCCGCAACACCGTAGAGATGGTTCACGGCGACGAGTCGATAGCCGGTCGTGACGAGCAGCTCCGTCTGCCCGAAGGGTCCGCCACCGGACATGAAGTACGAGAGATAGAACAAGTTGAACGTGATCACGAAGCCGTAGATCGCGTACGGCAGCATCGCCGGCCGGAGGTACGTCAGCGTCACCGTCTTGAATTGCTGCCACCAGCCGGCACCGTCCATCTCGGCGGCCTCGTACAGGTCCTTCGGCACGCTCTGGAGCGCGCCGGTCGCGACGACCGAGTTCAGCGGCCAACCCAGCCAGATGTTCGCCGCGAGGATCGCGAAGAACGCGAGCGGCAGGACGAGCGGGTAGACATTGAGGATCGGGTTCGGCTCGTTGAGCCAGTCGAGCGTGAACGGCGGCAGCTTGAAGAGGACGCCGACGGTGCCGTTGATCAGCTGGTTCACCGCTCCGTACTGGGCGTCGAACATGTTCCGCCAGACCGTCGCGACGATGATCGGGGGGACCGCCACCGGCAGGATGTACACCGCTCGCCAGAGCCGGCGGAAGCGGAGCCCCTCGACGTTCAGGACGAGGGCGATCGCCACGCCCAGGACGACGTGGATCACGACGTTCACGAACGCCCACACGATGTTGAAGGTGAGGATCCGCAGGAAATCGAAGTTCGGGACGATCGCGTTGAGCTTCCCGTTGACGATCGACGCGAAGTTGTCGAACCCGACGAAATTCGGCGACGGGCCGGTGACCCGAAGGTTCTTCAGGTCGAAGTCCGTGAACGCCATCCAGATCTGGAAGACGAGCGGATAGAACGTGATGATCGCCATCACGAGCAGCGCCGGGAGCAGGAAGAGGTAGGCGGTTCGGGTGTCGCGAACCCGTCGCCAGCGCGACGGGCGGCGGGCGGTGACGGTCGGGACGGCGACCGCGGTCATCGCTTCCTCCTCCTTCGGTGGGGCGCCATCGTGACGGATTGGAACTCGGGGCGCCGGTCGAGCCAGCGTCCCGAGTCCGATCGGGAGCGTGGGAGGGGCCGCGGCGCGGCCCCGTCACGCAGCCGGGCTACTTCCCGTTGGCGGTGTCCATCTTCTGGCAGGCCGTCGCGACCAGCTGGGTCGGATCGGTCCCCTTGTCGATGGCCGCGGCGAGAGCGTCGCCGAAGTTGCCCCAGTAGTTGTTGAGCTCCTTCGCCGTGGGGCGGGCGAACCCGCTCGGCATCAGGGCCGCGAACGACTTGGCGATCGGATCCTTCGGCTGGAGGGTCGTGTTCGCCGGGAGGTGACCGGCGTCAGCGAAGATCTGCTCGTTCTCCGGAAGGAGGAACTGGAGCGCGAACTGCTTGGCCAGGTCGACGTTCGCCGATGCGGCGTTGATGTAGAAGCCGTCCGGAGCCGTCATCGGCGCCCAGTCACCGGTGCCCTTGGGACCGGCGGTGACCACGAGCTTGTCGCCCAGCGCCTTCGACAGGTCGCCCGACTGCCACGGCCCGTCGATGAAGCCGCCGATCTTGCCGGAGAGCAGGTCGGCCTTGGCATCGTTGTCGTTCTGGTAGAACTTCATGCCCGCGGCCTTCATGTCCTGGAGCCACTTCAGGGCGTCAGCGACGCCGGTGTTCGCCGTCGCAGCGCACTTCCCGTCGTCGGCAAGGATCTTGCCGCCGAACGTGGAATAGAGGCCCCACAGGTAGTAGGCGCCGCCGCCGTTCGCGCCGTAGACCCAGCCGAGCTTGCCGGCGTTGGCCTTCCAGTCGTCGATCGTGACGGGCGCGGTCGTGAGGATGTCGTTGCGCGAGAAGAGCTCGACGCCCTTCATCGACTCGGGGATCTCGTACAGCTTGCCGTCGACGGTCGCCGCGTTCATCGCGACCTCGGAGGTGTTGTACGGCGCCGCCTTCAGCGTATCGGCGAGGTCGCTGACGTCGGCGAGGAGACCGTTCCGGGCCTCGCTTGGGAGGCTGTCGTTCGGAGCGATGTACATGTCCGGCCCCGAGCCTGCGGCGGCCTGGGTCTCGAAGTTCGTGAACAGGTTGTTGAACGGGACGTCCGTCACCGTGACGGTCAGGCCGGGGTTCGCGTCCTGGACCTTCTTGACGATCGCGTCGAAGGCATCCTTCTCGGAGGAACCGGACGCGCCGTAGGCCTCCCAGATGGTCAGGGTGCCGCTGAGCGCGGCCTGCGACGGGGCCGCTGCGGACCCGCTGGCGCCGGACGGCGCGCCGCTCGCGCCGCCCGCCGGCTGACTCGCCGCCGCGCTCCCACCGGCCGAGCCGGCCGGGGACTGCGTCGACCCGCCGCTACAGGCGCTCACCACGAGGGCGGCGCCGAAGAGGGTGCCGAGCACCCGAAGCTTGGTGTTCATCTCGAGCTGGTTCTCCTCCTGTGGTGGACTTGCCGGCCGGGCCGGCACGTGCCGCCGTCGAAGCGGCGGAGCTCGTCCGTCTGATCGCGTCCGCGACCCACGGTAGGGTCCGCGACTCCGCTGGCTGCGCTCGTTCTAGCCGGCCGTCACCTCCCGTCTGTCCGCGGCGACGGGTCCGGCCGACGACCGGATCACGAGCCGCGTCTCGAGCCGCCGGTGGCCGGGCGACGGATCGCGCCCCTCGATCACCGCCAGCAGCAGTCGAACCGCCGTCTCACCCTTGCCCCGGACGGGCTGATGGACGGTCGTCAGCGGGGGGTTCGTGGATGCGGCGAGGTCGACGTCGTCGAAGCCGACGACGCTGACCTCGGCCGGGATCGCGACGCCCAGATCGTGGAGCTCGGCGATCACGCCGATCGCCATCGCGTCGCTCATCGCGAGGATGCCCGTCGGTCGTCGGCCCGCCGCCCACAGACGGCGGAACGCGGCGCGCCCGCCGGCGATCGTGGCGGGGCCGACCTCGACCGCGTCTGGATTGACCGAGATCCCGGCCGCCTCGAGGGCGGTCCGATAGCCCTGGAGCCGGCGGCCCACGACGTTGCCCTCGCCGTGACGCGCGTCGCGCGGCCCCTCGATCGCGAGGATCGCGATGTCGCGGTGGCCCAGCTCCAGCAGGTGTTCCGCCGCGAGCGCCGCGCCGGCCTCGTCGTCGACATCGACCGATGCCAGCTCGCCCGAGGTCGCCGAGTCGACGAGGACCATCGGCAGGCCCGCCCGCCGGATCTCGTGGATCTCGGGATGGTCGTCGGTCAACCCGATCGCGACGACGCCGTCGACCGTCGCGCGGTGGATCGCGCGGGTCAGCGAGCCGTGGAGCGGCGAGATGAAGTGGAGCCCGTAGCCGTGCTCCTCGGCGACGCCGGCGATCCCGGCGCTGAAGGCCCCGAAGAACGGGTTCGTGAAGATCACCGACAGGTCCTGTGGCGTCAGCACCCCGATCGCGCCCGTCCGTCGCTGGGTGAGCATCCGGGCGACCGGGTCCGGCCGGTAGCCCAGCTCGTGGGCGATGTCGAGGATCCGGCTCGCGGTCGCCGTGTTCAGCCGGTCCGGGTTGTTGAACGCGAAGGACACGGCCGTCTTCGAGACGCCGGCCTTCTCGGCCACGTCGGCGATCGTCACCCGCCGCCCGACCTGCTCCACGCCGCTCCTCCTCCGGCCGGATCCACCCGCGATCCCGTCGCACCGGCTGATCGACCGGGTTGCGGGATGTGTATGATGGGGTGGCAAACCGGTTTAGCAAACCGGTTTACGGACCCTAACAGAGTGGCGACCGCGACGTCAATGGGGATCGTCGGGCGTCCTCCGGGGTCGGTCGATCGGCGGTCGCGACGGCAGCGAGGAGAACGGTTGACGCCCCGGATCGGTCTCGCCCTGACCCTTCACAACCATCAGCCGGTCGGCAACTTCGGATGGGTCATCGCCGAGACCTACGAGCACGCCTACCTCCCGATGCTCGAGGCCCTCGAGCGCCACCCCGGCGTCCGGCTCGCCCTCCACTACACGGGTCCGCTCGTGACCTGGCTCCGCGCCGAGCACCCGGAGTTCCTCGAGCGGCTCGCCGCCCTCGTGGCCCGCGACCAGGTCGAGATCGTCGGCGGCGGCTGGTACGAGCCCGTCCTGGCGTCCCTCCCCGAACGCGATCGCCTCGCCCAGCTCCGGCGGATGGCCGACGAGCTCGAGCGGCAGTTCGGCCGCCGGCCGCGGGGCGCCTGGCTGGCGGAGCGGGTCTGGGAGCCGGACCTGCCGACCGCGCTCGTCGACGGCGGCTACGAGTGGACGATCCTCGACGACGCCCACTTCCGGGCGGCGGCGATCCCCGAGGACGCCCTGTGGGGTCCGTACACGACGGACGATCAGGGCAAGGTCCTCACGGTCTACGGGACCGAGCTGGGACTCCGCTACCACATCCCGTTCAGCCCGGTCGAGGCGGTCATCGAGCACCTCCGGGCGAACGCGACCGAGGCCGGCGACCGCGTCGGGACGATGGGCGACGACGGCGAGAAGTTCGGCGCCTGGCCCACGACGTACGAGCACTGCTGGACGAACGGCTGGGTGGACGAGTTCTTCTCGGCCCTCGAATCGAACGCCGACTGGCTCCACACGGTGACGCCGTCGCGCTGGCTCGACGAGCACGCGCCGATCGGGCGGGTCTATCTCCCGACCGGGTCGTACGCCGAGATGGGCGAATGGGCCCTGCCGGCCGACGAGGCCCTCGCCTACCACCAGGCGCTGTCCGACGCGCGTGACGCCCACCGTCCCGAGGAGCGCTGGCTGCGCGGCGCGATGTGGCGCAACTTCCAGGTCCGCTACCGGGAGATCAACGACCTCCACAAGCAGATGCTCCGGGCGTCCGCGCTCGTCGAGGCGATGCCGGCCGGCCCGCGCCGCGAGCGGGCTCTGGACCACCTCCTCGCCGGGCAGTCGAACGACCCGTACTGGCACGGGCTGTTCGGCGGGATCTATCTCCCGGACCTGCGGCTCGCGAACCACGCGAACCTCATCGCCGCGGAGGACGTCGCGATCGGCGACACCACGCCCGACAGCGGCATCGAGATCGATCTGGACCTCGATGGCAAGCCCGAGGTCCTCCTCGCGGACGCCGGCCAGATCGTCGGGATCAAGCCGGACGAGGGCGCCGGGATCGGGCGGTGGGACCTCCGGGCGGCACGGTTCGCACTGGCGGCGGTCCTCCGGCGCCGGCCCGAGGCGTACCACGCGAAGGTCCGCCAGCTCGACGCGCGCGAGCGTGGCGACGGACACGTCCCCGACGGCGGCGAGGCGGCCGGCGACGGCGAGGCGGCGTCGATCCACGACATCGTGATGTCGAAACAGACCGGGTTGAGCGCCCACCTCGCGTACGACCGGGACGAGCGGCGGTCCGGGCTCCTCCGGCTGCTCCCGCCCGACGTCGCGCCCGATGGCGTCGCCGCCGCCGCCGAGGAGCTCGGCGACTTCGCGAGCGGTGCCTGGACGGTCGCCGACCTGTCCCCGACGACGATCCGGCTCGTCCGGGACGGGACGGTCCGCGACGGCGACGACGCCGTTCCCGTCCGGGGGGAGAAGCGGATCACGATCGGCGGGGGCCGGCTGGACCCGACGCTCGGCGTCGAATGCCGCATCACGAACCAAGGCGATCGGCCCGTGCGAGTCCGGCTCGCCCTCGAGTGGTCGACGATGCTCCTGGGCGGCGGCGGCAACCCTGCGGCCTGGAGCGAGGCGGACGGCGAGAAGGTTGCGCATGACGCCGTCCTGACCGCCGACGGCCTCGTCTGCTACGCCGCCGGCAACGACTTCCTCGGAATCCGGCTCGACACGACCCTCGAGCCCCCCGGCGACGTCTGGATCGCCCCGATCCAGACGGTCTCGAACTCCGAGGGCGGCTTCGAGCTCGTGTACCAGGGCAGCGCCGCGCTCGTCGGCCGGATCGTCGAGCTGACGCCGGGCGCGACGGCGACGATCGGTATCCGGCACGCCGCGAGCGTCCGCACCGACGCCGCGAGCGCTGCGCCGGGCGATGCGGCGGTCGCCCCAGCGGCGTCCGCCGAGTGACCCGAGCCCGACTGGCGGTCCACGCCCACTTCTACCAGCCGTCGCGTCTCGATCCCTGGACCGGGCAGGTCCCGACCGAGCCGTCCGCGGCGCCGTTCCACGACTGGAACCAGCGCGTCGACGCCGAGTGCTACCGCCCGAACGCCGAGCGCGGCACGCTCAGCCGGATCTCGTGGGACCTCGGCCCGACGCTCGCGTCGTGGCTCGCCACCGAGGACGCCGCGACCCACGCCCGTTTCGTGGCCGACAGTGCGCCCGCGATCGCCCAGGCCTACCACCACACGATCCTGCCCCTGGCGTCGGCCGCAGACCGTCGGACCGAGATCGCCTGGGGTATCCGCGACTTCGAGCTTCGCTTCGGTCACCGCCCGGCCGGGCTGTGGCTTCCCGAGACCGCCGTCGATCGGGCGACGCTCCGGGAGGCCGCCGAGCAGGGGATCACCTACACGATCCTTGCGCCGTGGCAGGCCGCCGAGACGACCCTCGACACGCGGCGGCTGTACCGGGTCGATCTCGGCGGGGGCCGTTCGATCGTCGTCGCGTTCTACGACGCGGGCCTCTCGAGCGCGGTCTCGTTCGAGCCGGAGGCGACGTCCGACGCCGACCGGTTCGCGCGTGAGCGCGTGGGGCCCCGGCTGCGGGGCGGGCCGGCGCCGCTCGATGCGCCGCTCGCGCTGATCGCCACCGACGGCGAGCTGTACGGCCATCACCAGCAGTTCCGCGACCTGTTCCTCCAGCGGCTCGTCGCGCCGCAAGCAGCCACGGTGGATCGCGGCTTCGACGTCGTCACGCTCGGGGCGGCCGTCGCCGAGGTCGGCGAGGGCCCGCTCCCGGCCGCCCGGGTCGCGGAGCGAACGTCCTGGAGCTGTCATCACGGCGTCGCCCGATGGAGCGCGGAATGTCCGGATGCGGAGGACGGCCGCTGGAAGGGGCCGCTCCGGGCCGCGCTCGAGCGTCTCGCGGGTGCGGTCGACGCGATCACGGAGCGTGGGTTCGCGGACCTTCCCGGCGCCGTCGATCCCTCCGTCGCACGGAATGACTGGGTGGACGTCGTCGCCGGCGCCGCGACCGCCGAGGCATGGGCGGCGCATCGATGGCCGGACGCGGACGAGGCGGCCCGGGCCCGCGCGCTGACGCTGCTCGACGCGCAGCGTTGGCGTCTCGCGATGTTCGCCTCGGACGGCTGGTACTGGGACGACCCGATCCGGCCGGAGACGCGCCAGATCCTGCGAGCCGCGGCTCGGGCGGCGCGGCTCGTGGACGGCCTCGCGGGCACGTCGCTCGAGGATCGGCTCGTGGCGGATCTCGCGCTCTTCAGCTCGCCGTCGCGCGGCCTCGACGGGGCCGGGATCTACCGGATGGCCCTCGCGGACGTCGGCCAGCCGGCAGCAGGTTGAGCGGAGCGCTCAGACCCCGACGGTTGCGCCGATCCGCACGCTGACGACCTCGAACGGTGCCCCTTTTCCCTTCAGGTCGAGCATCCGTCGATCGAGCCCCGCGTCGAGGTTCGCCGCCTTGGCAGCGTCGGCCGACACGATGACCTCACCCGCCGCGGCCGCCGCCGCAAGCCGCGCGGCCACGTTGACGGTGTCCCCGACGGCGGTCAGCTCGGTATGCGCCGCGTCGCCGACGGCGCCGACCCAGGCCTTCCCGGTGTGGACACCCGCGCCGACGGGCAGCCACGGGCCGTCGGGATCGTCGTGTCCCGTCGCGCGGAGGAGACGAACCGCCGTCTCCACGGCTCGGGCCGTGTGGTCGGGACCGCTCAGGAGCGGGAAGAACATCGCCACGAGCTCGTCACCGACGAACTTGTCGACACCGCCGTCGTTCGCCTGGACGACGGCCGTCGCCGCCACGTAGAAGCGGTCCAGACGCTCGCGGAAGGCGGCCGGCGTCATCGTCTCCGCCATCGCCGTGGACCCCCGGATGTCGGCGAACAGCATCGTGACGTCGATCTCGGCGCCGCCGTGGTGCTCGATGATGAACTGGAAGCAGCTGTTGCACATCGCCGGGTTCTTGTCGGACGGTCGCTTGCCGATCGCCCGCATCAGAGTCCCGCCGACGCCCGCGAACGGCGCCGCGCACAACGTGCACCGAGGACTCGCGGGCAGGAGCTTCAGGGCGGACCGGACCCGCCGCTCGTTCGAATCGCCGCGCGACAGGAACTCGTACCAGAACGCGTCGTCGCGGCGGGGCTCGCCACGGTCCTTGGGCATGTCGCTCCCACCGTACGCCGCGGTCGCAACCCGGGCGTCGGTGGAGATTTCGACACCGATCCTCCACGCCGACGTGGTTGCCCTCCGGCGCTCCGTGCGTCGACGATGATCGTGCGGCCGCACCGGCCGCGGGCTCCGGCCCAGAACCCGGACGCGCCGACGGCGCGCCACCCCATCGATGCACCCGTGCTCTCGAACCTCAGCAACAGCCTGAAGACCTGGACCCTGCTTGCCGCGCTCGGCGGCCTGCTGATCGCGGTCGGCGGCCTCCTCGGCGGCCGGAGCGGTCTCGTCATCGCCCTCGTGTTCGCCGTGGCGATGAACGCCTTCGTCTACTGGAAGAGCGACACGCTCGCGCTCAAGGCGAACGGCGCCCGCGAGCTCCGTCCCGACGAGCTGCCCCGGGTCCGGGCGATCGTCGCCGACCTCGCCTCGCGGGCCGGCCTGCCGATGCCCCGGCTGTACGTCGTCGACCGGCCCGAGCCGAATGCCTTCGCGACCGGCCGCGACCCCGACCACGCGGCCGTCGCCGTGACGACCGGCATCCTGGACGTCATGGACGAGCGCCAGCTCCGTGGCGTCCTCGCCCACGAGCTGTCGCACGTGAAGAACCGGGACACGCTCGTGGGGACGATCGCCGCGACGATCGGCGGCGCGATCAGCTTCCTCGCCCAGATGGCCCAGTTCCAGCTCTTCTTCGGCGGCGGCCGGGACGAGGAGGGCAATGGCGGCGGCGGCTTCGGGGCGCTGATCGCGATCATCCTCGCCCCGATCGCCGCGCTGATCATCCAGCTCGCCGTCTCACGGGGCCGCGAGTACGGGGCCGATGCCTCGGGCGCGTCCTTGACCGGGGATCCCGAGGGTCTGGCGAGCGCGCTGCTGACGCTCGAGGCGGCGAACAAGGCCCGGCCCGGCCTGAAGGACATGTTCGGCAGGCGGCGGCCCGATCCGACCCGAGGAAGCCCCGCCCCGGCGCCCGCGGCGAACCCCGCGTTCGCCCATCTGTACATCGTCAATCCGCTGTCCGGCCGCGAGATCGGCTCGCTGTTCTCGACCCATCCGCCGATCGCCGAGCGCGTCGCCCGGCTCCGTGGCATGGAGCGGGGGCGACGAGTCGCCTGACGCAGCCCCGAGGACCGAATCAAACAGCCCGCGACCTGCGCGTCGCGGGCTGTTGATTTGGCGCGTCGCGGGGAGGCGCGACGGCGGAGTAGTGTTCGGAGTGGCTCTCAGCCGAGGCCGACGGGCGCCGGGTGCGCCGGATCGACGTCGAGGATGCGCGAGTCGACGCCCCACGCCTGTGCCAGGAGGCCGAGGAGCGCGACCGCGGCGACGAGGATGATGAGCTCCATCACGTCACCTTTCGTTTGGTACAGTTGACTAGGCCAAAAGAGTATTTGGACTAACGGACTATGTCAATAGGACAAGTGTCCAATCCTGACGACGGCGGGCCGTCCGACGATCGCGCGCCGGCCGCCGTCGGCGATCTCGATGTCGCCCGGGACTCGGACGTCCCGATCTCGACCCAGATCTACTGGCAGATCGCCTACCAGATCGACTCTGGCCGGCTGCTGCCCGGTGCCCGGCTCGCTCCCGTCCGGGAGCTTGGTGCCGCACTCCGAGTGAACCCGAACACCATCCGGGCGGTCTACCGACGGCTGGCCGATGCCGGCTACGTCACGAGTCGACACGGTGCGGGGACGCATGTCAGCGATCGGCCGCCGCAGAAGCGCGGCGCGGAGGCCCTCGCCGGGATCGTCGCCGAGATGCTCCGACGGGCCGCACAGGCGGGGTTCGATGCCGACGAGGTCGCCGCGGCCGCGTTCGCGGCGGCGAGCGAGCGGAAGCGACCGGGGCCCAAGGTGCAGGTTCTGTTCGCGGAGTGCACGAACGCCGACGCCGGCTACGACGCCCAGCGGCTGAGCGCCGAGTTCCCCGACGTCATCGACGTCGAGGGAGCGCTCCTCGACGACCTGCCGGAGCGGCTGGATCGCTTCCACTACGACCTCGTCGCGACGACGACCTTCCACGCCGACGAGGCCCAGGCCCTCGTCCACGGCCGCGTGCCGGTCGTCGGGATGCTCGTCGGGCCGGGCTATCTCGAGCTCGTCCACGAGATCGCGGGGCTGCCGTCGGGGTCGCGCGTGGGCCTCGTGTGCGCGTCGGAGCGCGGCGCGGAGAACATGGCCGAAACGCTCGCGCTGTCCGGGACGACCGGCGTCGAGCTCCTGTCGGCGACGATGGACGCCGAGCGCGATCTCGACCTGATCGACCGGACGGCGGACGTGATCCTTCTCTCGCGCGAGGCGATCGCCAACGGCCTCGGCGAGCGGTTCCATCGGCCGGAGCGCGTCCGCCAGTGGTCGTACGAGTTCGATCCGTCGGGCCTCGAGCTGCTCCGTCGCTCGATCGAGCACATCGCGGCGAGCCGCCGCCAGGACGCCGCCGTCCCGGCCTGACCGGCTCCTCGACCCCTGAGTCGTGTTACGACTCAGATCAACCGGCAACCAGCTTGGTGCGGTCACGGATCGCACCTCACCGCACGTGACGACGCGGAATCTGAGTCACCGCGCGACTCAGCGCCTCCGGGTACCTGCCGATCGAGTCGCGGCATCTCGATAGTCGCGATACGGCAGCCGGGACCGCCGATCTTGGATCCGCGGGCGGATCAGCCAGCGCGTTCGGCGACTTCGCGGGTCGATCAGCGCGATCCCGCCGTCGACGGCTGGGGACGGGTCGGCGAGCCATGTGCGTAACGCGTCGGCGCTCGCTGGCAGCTCTCGCTGCAGAAGCGCTCGGTTCGCGGTGATCCGAGCGTCGGCCTCCTCCGTGGCGAGCACGAGAAGAAGACGGACGATGCGCCGGACGCGCCACCCCTCGGCTGCGGCGGCTGCGCAACTCGACCGCGTGTGCCAACCCAACGTCCGGAGGATCCGCCCGATGTCGTCGATGTCGGTCTTCACCTCGATCACGAGCAGCGTGTGGTCGTCGGCACGCCAGGCGAGGATGTCGATCCATCCCCGGGCACGTCCCTCCCCGATCTCGACCTCGACCTTCGCGTGCCAGCCGAGCCGCTCGAGCCATCCCACGACGTAGGCCACGCACTGAGCGTGGACCGCATCGCCCTGTTCGCGGCGGTTCGCCGCGCCAGGGATGTTCGAGTCGAAGAAGAACCGGACACCAAGAAGCGTCAATGCCCGCGAGGCGAGCCGCGCGTCGATCGAGTGCGCCGTCGGCGACTCGAGTCGGCTGATCGCGGATTGGTTGGTCCCCAGCCTCTTCGCAAGGTCTCGTTGCGTCCATCGATGCGTCAGTCGGGCGCTGCGGATCGTCGTCGCCACCAGCGTTCCCAGATCGATCGATGCACCGGATGTCGTCATCTCGGATCGTGTACCACGGTGCCCTTACCGGCGGATCACCTGAGCGCTCCAACTGAGTCGGCTGGTGACTCAGATCCGCGCGCAACGTTCACGTAGCGTCCTGAATGTCAGCCGTCCCACGAACGCCCGAGGCGATCCTGAGTCGCCTCGTGACTCCGAGGCGCACGCCCTCGTCGGCGCGGCGACGACGTGGCGTGCCACACTCCGGGCATGGAGCGCATCCCGTTCCTCGCGCCGGCGCTGGCCCGGCTCGAGCTCGATCCGGCCGGTGTCGATCCCGGGCCGCTCCGTCCGGCGACCGCCCGGGAGATCGTCGGACGGCTGAACGCCGACCGGCCGCCGACCGATCGC
>DASSMI010000141.1:0-9199 GCA_035688935.1 Candidatus Limnocylindrales bacterium
GTCCGCGGAGCGATTGGGGAGGAGCGACAGCGGGAGAGGGGCGGCGGCGGCTGAACGCCGAGTCGGCCTAGCGTTCGCGCTCCGTCATCGCCGCATCCGCGGATCTCGCGTCGGGTCGGCGAACATCGCGGGACAGCCCTCGTCGACCGCGGCGGGTCGGAGCTCGTAGTGCCATGGCTCGTTCCGGTAGATCTGGCACAGCCCGAACCGCCCGCCGTGCTCGGACAGCCAGGCCGTTGCGGCGGCCGGTCCCAGATCGACCGCGTGCTGGCCATCGATCGATTTCCCATCCGGCACCCGTGCGAGTGCGCTACTGATGGAGTTGGTTCAGCTGTCGGTAACTCATCGGTTACCGACGCAGGTCGGTTCCTTCGAGACGCTCTAGCCTCGGCGGCGCAGTCAGGCGGCCCAGAGCGGGCTGGTCAACGCCGTGACGTCGCCATCGGCCGCCACGACCTGCGCTCGGACGAACGCCGTGTCGCCGGGCATCGGGAACGTCGCCGACCAGCTGTCGGTCGTCACGCTCGCGGCCGCCACGATCCCGTTCGCACCGACCAGCAGAAGCGCGCTCGACGGGGCGTCCACAACGTGCACGTCCACCTCAGCTTCGCCGCGATCGAGGTAGATCTGTGGTCCGGCCGGGGATGCCGAGACGAACGTCCGGCCCGATCGGATGGCTTCGAGGATGCTCGCCGGGCTCGGATCGGGCCCGGCCTCCACCCACGTCGTGGGTCGGCCGGGGAGCGGTGCATGGCGGGGATCGGGATCGGTCCCACGGAGGACGTGCGTGTCGCTGCCACCGACGGCCGCCAGCCGCCGACCCGCCCGAAGCTGGGCGTCCAGGTAGCCGAGCGCAACAGCGTTCAGCCCGCCCCAGGGCCCGTTCCAGACCTCGATCGCGTGGGCCCCTCCGACCGTGTCGTACTCCCACGGGGGGCCGTACGGCTTCGGGTGGTTCACGCTCACCGTCGCTCCGCGCGCGACGGCTGCGGCGATCGCACGCGTGACACCGGCCGCGGTGGGCTCGCGGAACTCCCACCACCGGTGTGTGCCCCAGGCGTTCCAGTGGCCGCCGTACGTCGTCACCTCGACACCCGGAACGACGATCGGAAGGTCGCCGCCTCCGCGACCGTATGCCGCGTGATGGGCCACGTTGTTGTGGTCGGTGGCGCCCAGGAAGTCCAGTCCGGCCTCCGCGGCGGCATGGAGCATCTCCGAGGGCCAGGAGTCGCCGTCCGAGTACCGCGTGTGACAGTGCAGGTCGCCACGCAGCCATCCCCTCCGCGCGGCGGGCAGGGAAGGCCGGACGGGAGCTCCCGTTCGAACCAGGTCCGGAACGGGCGGCACGAGGCCGCGATCCAGGCGGATCTCGACTCGATACGTGCAGCCACGCGGACCGACCTTGTACGGGCCGAGGAGGACGTTCCACGTTCCCTCCGGGATGGGCCCAGCGGTGTACGGCGGCGTGGCCCATGCCTCGTCGACAACGAATCGATCCTTGTGGCTGCCGCTCCAGCCACGGAACCCGGGACTGCCCGTCTCGGTACCGCGGGGGTCGAACAGCCCAATATCCAGCGTGTTGCCGTCACCGACGCGCGGGTCCGAATCGACCCGGTCGCTGTAGGTGTACGAGATTTCGAGCTGGCGGACGCCGACGGGCACCTCGAACGGGACCAGGACATACCGCATCCGGTCCGCGGGGCCAAACGACCCCTCGAGCACGATGTCGGCGTCGTCGCCCAGATGGCTCGCGGCGACGCCGCCCATCAGAGTGCGGCGCCGGATGCCCGGTCGAAGAGGCGGACCGCCGACGGCTTCACGCTCAGCGCGACCTGGCTGCCCGGCGCCGGGCGGATCTCGGGCGCCGTCCGGATCTTGATCGAGTCGTCACCGAGCCGGACGTCGACGATGACCTCGCTTCCGAACGGCTCGACGGTGATCACCTCTGCGCGGGTGGCCCCCGGGTGGTCGTCGGCCACGATCTCAATGCCCTCCGGTCGGAGACCGACGACCGTCTCGGGATGGTCCACAGCGCTCCCACTGGGGACGGGGAGTCGCCAGCCACCGTCCGTCACCGCCGTGTCACCGGTCGTGGTCGCGGACATGAGGTTCATGGGCGGGCTGCCGATGAACTCTGCGACGAAGACGTTCGCCGGGTGGTCGTACACCTCGTCCGGCGTGCCGATCTGCTGGAGCTCCCCGGCATTCAGGACGGCGATCCGGTTGGCCAGGCTCATCGCCTCCGCCTGATCGTGGGTCACGAAGATCATCGTCGTCCCGAGCTCGCGCTGGAGGGCCTTGAGCTCCGTCCGGGTATGCACGCGCAGTTTCGCGTCGAGATTGGACAGCGGCTCGTCCATGAGGAAGACGCGCGGTTCCCGCACGATCGCGCGGGCAAGCGCGACCCGTTGCTGCTCGCCGCCCGAGAGCTGGGCGGGCCGACGGGGCAGGAGATGGCCGATTGCGAGCATCTCCGCCACCCGTTCGATGCGGTCCGCCTGATCGGCCTTCGACAGCTTCTGGACCTTGAGCGGGTAGCCGATGTTGTCGCGAGCCGACAGGTGGGGATACAGCGCGTAGCTCTGGAAGACGAGCGCGACGTCCCGGTCCTTCGGTTCGAGCCCCACGACGCTCTTTCCGCCGATCCGGATGTCGCCGTCGTCCGGCTCCTCCAGGCCGGCGAGCATCCGCAACGCCGTCGTCTTGCCGCAGCCCGACGGCCCGAGGAGGACCAGCAGCTCGCGGTCGCGCACGTTCAGCGAGAGTCCGTGGACGGCGGCGCTCTCCTGCGGGCCGAAGCGCTTCCAGACCTGGTCGAATTCGACGTCCGCCACCTACAGGCCCCTCGTGCTGTTCATGAGCCCGCTCACCATCAGCCGCCGCGCGGTGAAGAAGACGAGCATCACGGGCAGGAGATAGATGATTGCCATGGCTGCGATCACGCCGTACTGGACCTCCGTGTAGCCGCCCTGCGTCCGCATGGCCTGGTAGAAGGCGAGCGGGACGGTCTTCAGGTTGTCCTGGTCGATGAGAATCACGACCATCAGGACCTCCGCCCAGGCGCTCAGGAAGGCGAGTCCGGCGGCGATCCCCAGGCCCGGCCGCGCGAGCGGCAGGACGATCTCGACGAGGGCCCGGAAGCGCGATCGGCCGTCGAGCCAGGCGGCCTCCTCGAGGTGGCGTGGGATCGAATCGAAGAAGCCCTTCATCAGCCAAATCAGGAAGGGCAGCTCGATCGCTGCGTGGATGAGGATCAGCCCCAGGTAGCTGTTGCGGAGGCCCAGCTGGCGGGCGAGTCCGTAGATCGGGACCATCGTGGCCGAGATCGGCATCGTCTGGAGGAGGAGGACTGCGTACGTGATCCAATCCTTCCGGCGGAGCTCGATCCTCGACAGCGAGTACCCCGCGAGGGCAACCGTGAAGACGACCAGGATCATCGTCGCGATCGCGACGAACAGGCTGTTCGCGAGGACCCGGCCGAAGTCGTAGTCGGCGAAGATCTTCACGAAGTTGTCGAGAGTGGGATGGGTCGGGATCCCGACGTAGGCGTTCGCCTTCGCGTCGAATGCCGCGCTCAGGAGCCACAGGAACGGGACCAGGAAGAACGCGCTGATCACCACGAACACGAGGTGGACCAGGATCCACTCGACTGGACCCGCTTTCGCCTTCGCGCGCATCGGCGGCCCCTCGTCGGCCCGCGCCGCCAGCGCCTCGCGGGTGGCCACGGCTGTCATGCGCGTGCCCTCGACCAGCGCAGGAAGACGACGGCGAAGGCGAGGTTCAACGCGAGCATCACGACGGCGATCGTCGAGCCGTAGCCGACGGCGTGGTTCTGGAACGCTTCGTGGTAGGCGTAGAGCGCGATCACCTCGGTCTGGAGCGCCGGCCCGCCGTTCGTGAGCGTCTGGATGAGGATGAACGTCCCGAACGTTGCGATCGTCACTGACAGGAGCGTCAGCGACGCGATCGGGCGGAGGAGGGGCAGGGTGTGGTCCCAGAAGCGCCGGAACGGGCTGGCGCCGTCGACCCGCGCCGCCTCGTAGATATCGGTCGGGATCGTGCGTAGCGCGCCCAGGAAGATCAGCATCGTGAACGCGGTTCCGCGCCAGGTGTTCGCGATGATGATCGCGAGCATCGGGCCCTGGCCCAGCCAGTTGACGGGGCCGGCGCCGACGACCCCCAAGCCGGCGTTCAGGGAGCCGTTGTAGAAATCGAACATTGCGACCCACAGGAAGCCCGCGATGATCGTGGGGTTGACCCAGGCGAGCAGGGCCGACCCGTAGACGACCCCCGAGGCAACGAAGCCGCGGCGTTGGGCGTAGTCGAGCAGCAGGGCAAGCAGGAGGCCCAGCACGAACTGGCCGATGATCGCCGAGCCGATCACGAAGATGACAGAGTTGAGGATGACCCGGCCGAATTCCGGGTCGCTCAGCAGCCGCGCGTAGTTGTCGAGCCCCACGAACCGCGGATTGGCGGCGTCGATCCCCACCAACGCGCGATTCGTGAGGCTTGAGATCAGAGCCCAGACGGCGGGCCCCACGAAGAACAGCGCGAGCAGGAAGACGGCCGGGCTCAGACCCGCCAGGTAGAGGCGGTTCCGCCCGATCGCCCGCCGGCGCGCGCTCGCTGTCACGACTGCGACGTGACCTTGTCCGCACCGAGCGCCTGGCTCAGGTCGTCCGTGTAGCGCTTGGCGCCGTCATCCGGGGACAGCTCGCCCGCGGCCACCGACGCGGTGACCTTCTGGATCGCCTCGATCACCTTCGAATAGCCCGGATCGGGCGGGACGAACTTCGCCTTCTCGAGGGCCGCGGTTGCGTCGAGGTTGTACTTGCTGGCCTTGAACTCGGGGATATCCGCCGCGTCCTTGCGCGCGACCGGATGGGGATCCTCCGCGTTGAGCTTGCCGACGATCTCCGCGGTGTTCATCGCCTTGATGAACTCCCACGCACCCTGCTTGTTCGCGCTGCGCGAGCTGATGTACCAGCACGTGCCGGGGCCGCCGATCGTGAACGAGGGCCCGCCGGTCTCGGTGGGATGGAGGACGTAGCGAACATTCTGCTCGGTGCCGGCCTTGTCATTCGACGCCCAGCCGCCGTACACCCAGCCGCCCTCGAACAGCAGGGCGAGCTCGCCCTTGCCGAGCTTCTCGCGCATCGCCGTCCAGGGTTTGACTGCGGTGAGGATCTCCTGCGGGCTGAGTCCGTCGTAGGCCTTCTGGTAGTAAGCGAGGACCTTCCGAGTGGCCGGGCTGTCGCCGATCCACTTGCCGCTCGAATCCTGGAGCTCTCCGCCATACGCCCAGAGGAGTGGCACGAACGCGTGGTCCGCCGTTCCGCTCGAGCCGGCCGGGCCGGCATACAGCGCATAGGGCAGGACGTTCGGCTCCTTCGCGGTCTTCACCGCGTTCGCCGCGTCGAGAATCCCCTGGACGTTAGCGGGCTGCCAATCGGACGGGAGGCCCGCCTTCTGGAGGACGTCGTTGCGGTAGTACAGCCAGCGCATGTCCAGTCCATAGGGGATCGCCCACACGCTGCCCTTGTAAGTCACACCGCTCTTCACGGCGTCCGGGTACTGGCTCCAGTCGGGCCAGTTCTTCACGTATTCGTCGAGCGGCTCGATGTAGCTCGCCTCGGCGAGCTCGCCGATGGAGCTGCCGCCGACATGGAACACGTCGGGCCCGGTGCCGCTGTCCAGGGCGAGGAGCAGCTTCGTGTAGTAGTCGTCATCGCCGACCTTCTGGAGGTCGATCTTCACATCGGCGCCGGAGTTCGCGGCCTTGACGGCGGCAGCGGCCTGCTCGACGTACTTCGGCTTGAGACCGGCCTCGTCGGGGTACGACACGTTGATCGTCCCGGTGACGCCGCCACCAGACGGCGCAGACCCGGCACCGGACGGCGCAGGCCCGCCGCTGCCGGCCGCGGGACTCGAGCCGCCGGCCGGTGCGCTCGGCGATCCGACGGCCGTCGGGTTGCACGCCGCGGCCACCGCGGTCACGGCCGTCAGCTGCAGGAACCGACGCCGGGTGATGCTGGTTCGGACGAGATCGTCCATGTGTCGCTCCTCCAAGTTCCTTTGGTACGAACGCCCCACGCAAGCGGTGCGAGCCACGTCAGTGCTTCATCCTCGAACCTCCCGCATCCAGCTCCGGGACCGTCCGGCGAGGTCAGCAATCTCGAGAAATGCCGCGCGACTCAGGCCCTTCTGGCGCGTCCCGGGCGCAGCGAGCGAGAACGCGCTGTAGGCCACGGCCGCAGCGAGGCTCTCGTCGAGGGGCCGGTCGGCGAGATCGGCCCACAGCCACGCCGCCGTGAAGAGATCTCCCGCTCCCACGGTGTCGTGGACCGTGACGGGGACGGCGGCCGCCTCCTGACAAGCGCCGCTCGGGTCGACCGCCACGACGCCCGCGTCGCCCCGTGTCACGATCACCAGGCAGCCGCGCGACGCGAGCGCCCGGGCTGCCTCCCGGCCGTCGGGCCGATCGGTCAGGCCGATTGCCTCGCGCTCGTTCACGATCACGGCGTGGAGGTCGGCCCACGACTCGGGGGGACGCTGGCGCATCCGGGCAACCTGCGGATCACCGACCACGCCGATCAGGCGAGGCCCGGGCGGCAGGCCCGGCGGCAGCGGCAGGTTGATCACCACTGCTCGGGCGTCGAGCGCTCCGACGACCTTCACATCGACCTCGCTCGTCGGGAAGTGGGTCACGAAGGCACGCTCGCCGTCGATCGGCAGCCCCACGGACAGCGGCGTCGATGGGCGGGGCTCGCCGATCCAGGGGATGCCGGCGTCCGCCATCAGCGCCTGCAGGAGGACGCCGGGTGGATCCGTCCCGACCGGCGCGCAGACGACCGCGTCCAGACCGAGCTGACGGAGGGCGAACGCCACGTTCGCCATCGCGCCGGGTGTGACGGCGACATCGTCGGCGAGGATCTCCTCGCCGGCCGCGGGAAGGCGGGGCAGACCGCGGAAGACCAAGTCGAGGAACGGTGCTCCGGCGCACACGACGTCGACGGTCACCGAAGACTCTCCGCAAGCCCGGGCTGCTCCTTCAGATGGCGATCCAGGATCCGGCGGGCGACCTCGACCGACGGCACGAGCGGGTGGAGCGCGAGCGCACGCACCGCCATCGATCGCGAATGGGACGACACGGCCTGGATCGCCGCTCGTTCCGCGGCGCGAACGGCGAGGATCCGGGCCTCCGCGGCAAGGGGAACCGCCCCGATCGCGATGGGCACGACGCCGCCGGGGCCGATCAGACACGGGACCTCCACGACGGCCGCCTCATCGAGGAACGGCAGGCTGGAGCGGTTCGCGACGTTCAGGATCATCACCTGGGGCTCATCGCCGCGGAGCGCGTCGACGAGGTCGAGCGACATCCGGCCGTAGCCGCCGGTCTCGCGTGCCGCCGCGACCCCTCGGAGCTGGTCGTCGCGGCCAGTCCAGGCCTCCTCCATGTAGCTGCCCTCCCGCTCCGCGAGGGACGCCTCCCACGACGCCAGGGCGTCGGCGGGGGTATCGGGCCCCGCGTAGAACGCTTCCTGCTGGCGTGAGAGGAACTCGGCTCGCACGCGGCCGGCCTGCATCGCGGCGAGCGCCTCGCTGGCGAAGTCGTAGTAGTACAGGTACTCGTTCGGGATCATGCCCACGGCGCGCAGCCAGTCAGGCCCAAACAGCCGGCCCTCCTCGAAGCTCAGCAGGCGGCGTTCGTCCGCGAGCAACTCCGGGAGCAGGTCCCGGCCATCCTCGAGCACGCCACGCAGCCAGCCAAGGTGGTTGATGCCGAAGTAGTCGAACCGGAGTCTGGCGGCATCGCGTTTCAGGGCGGCGGCGACCCGCCGGCAGAGCGCGAGCGGCGCATCACAGATGCCGATCACCCGGTCGCCCAGGACCGGCCGGATCGCCTCGGTCACCAGGCCGACCGGGTTGGTGAAGTTGATGAACAGCGCGTTCGGCGCGCGGCGCGCCACGACCTGGGCGATCTCCGCGACGACCGGCAAGGTCCGGAGGGCGAACGTGATCCCGCCTGCGCCGGTCGTCTCCTGACCGATGACGCCCTCGGCCAGCGCCGCCGTCTCGTCGAGCAACCGGCCCGCCAGTCCACCGACACGGACGGCGCAATGGACGACGTCAGCGCCGTCGACCGCTTCGTCCAGATCGGTCGTCGTCGTGAACGGGACCGGCCGACCGATCCGATCGTCGAGTCCCCGCAGCACGGCCGCGATGCGGTCCAGACGGCCCGAATCGAGGTCATACAATGCGACCTCGTCGTAGTGGGTCCGCGTGGCGCCTTCGGCCAACGCCCGGTACATCGCCGGGGTCCGGAATCCGCCTCCGCCGAGCAGTGCGAGCTTCACACCGCGAGTGAACCAAGAATGAACCAGCGCTGTCAACCCGGGCCGGCCGTCGCACGGCGGACGGATGCGCACGGGCCGGATCTCGCCTACGTCCGGGTCATCCGCCGGATCGAGGCGGACATCGCGACGGGTCGCCTGTCGACGGGGGAGCGCCTGGCCCCGGAACGCGAGCTGGTCGAGCGCTGGGACGTCGCCCGGAACACGCTCCGTAAGGCGTTGGTGGACCTCGCGGCACGCGGCCTGATCGAGGCTCGCGAGCGGCTCGGCTGGTACGTCAGCGGCCGCGGCGTGACGATCGAGACGATCAGCGGACCCCAGGGCCTCACGGACTGGGCCGCGCTCCATGGCCTGGTGGTGACCTCGCAGGTGTGCGGCGCACGCGTCCGCGAGGCCGAGGAATCGGAGGCGCGAGCCCTCCGGATCCCACTCCACAGCGAGGTCTTCGAGCTGGAGCGCGTCCGGATGGTGGAGTCCCTGCCTCTGTCGCTCGACGTGTCGGTGCTGGTGGGCCGCCTGATCCCATCGCTGACCGGCGTCGACTTCGCCGAACGGTCCCTCTACCAGACGATCCGCGCGGGCGATGGCGTGGAGCCGTCGCGCGCGGAGTGCCTCCTTCGCGCGTCAGTCGCCGACGACCGCACCGCTGAGCTGCTGGGCGTGGTGGCAGGCGAGCCGATCCTCGAAGTCACCGAGACGGTGTTCGACCAGTACGGGGATCCGTTCGAGCACGCTCGTCACCTGAACCGCGGTGATCGCTACGCGTTCCGGACCACCGTGCTCGCCGGTGGCGTCTGGGAAGGCGCAGTCCGCTAGCCGCGGATGCGGGGCAGGGGAGTGGTCAC
>DASSMI010000142.1:0-2275 GCA_035688935.1 Candidatus Limnocylindrales bacterium
ATGGCGAAGCAGCGGATCCGGATCCGCCTCAAGGCCTACGACCACCGCCTGCTGGATCAGTCGGCGGCGCAGATCGTCGAGACGGCCCAGCGCACGGGAGCCGACGTCGTCGGGCCCGTGCCGCTGCCCACCCGGATCGAGAAGTTCACCGTCCTCCGCTCGCCGTTCATCGACAAGGACTCGCGGGAGCAGTTCGAGATCCGCACCCACAAGCGGCTCGTCGACATCCTCGACCCCAGCTCGAAGACGGTCGACGCCCTGATGCGACTCAGCCTGGCGGCTGGCGTCGACATCGAAATCAAGATGTGATCGGGAACCCATGAGTATCGGACTCATCGGCCGCAAGGTCGGTGTCACCCAGGTGTTCCAGGGCGACGGCACGATGGTTGCCGTCAGCGTCCTGGCCATCGAACCGAATACCGTGACACGGCTCCGCACGACCGAGCGCGACGGCTACACGGCCGTGCAGCTCGGCACCGACGCGGACAGGAAGATCACGAAGCCGGCCGCCGGCCAGCTCAAGGACCTGCCGAAGGCCGCCCAGCGGCTGGGCACGCTCCGCGAGTTCCGGGTCGACAGCGTCGACGGCTACGAGCTCGGCCAGACCGTCGCGCTCGCCGACGTCTTCGCCGAGGGCGACCTCGTCGACGTGACCGGCGTCTCGAAGGGCAAGGGCTTCGCGGGCCAGATCAAGCGCCACAACTTCAAGCGCGGCCCGAAGACCCACGGTTCCGACCACCACCGCGAGCCCGGCTCGATCGGCCCGGGCACGACCCCGGGTCGCGTCTACAAGGGCCTCCGGATGGCCGGCCACATGGGCGACCAGACGGCGACGATCAAGAAGGTCCGGGTCGTCCGCGCCGACGCCGAGCGGAACCTCCTCCTCGTCAAGGGGTCGCTGCCCGGCGCGCGCGGCTCGCTCATCCTCGTGAAGAAGGCCTGACGATGCCGCAGACCACCCTCTACGACCGGACGGGCAAGTCCTTGGGCAGCGTCGAGCTGGCCGAGGCCCTGTTCGCCGCGCCCGTCAACGCCGCCGTCCTCCACCAGGTCGTCACCGCCCAGCTGGCGGGCCGGCGAGCGGGCACCCACGACACGAAGACGCGCGGCGAGGTCCGCGGCGGCGGCCACAAGCCGTACCGCCAGAAGGGGACCGGCCGCGCCCGCCAGGGCTCGCGCGTCGCACCGCACTACCGGGGCGGTGGCGCCGTGTTCGGGCCGCACCCCCGGAGCTACGAGCAGCGTCTGCCCCGGAAGATGAAGCGCCTCGCCCTCCGCGGCGCGCTCACCGCCAAGCTCGGTGACGAGGCGATCAAGGTGATCGACGCATTCGGGCTCGAGGCGATCAAGACGCGCGACCTCGCCGGCGTCCTCGGCGCGCTCGAGGCTCGCGGCCGCGTCCTGGTCGTCGCGCCGGGCCGCGACGAGACGCTCGAGCTGTCGGCGCGCAACCTGCCGACCGTCGACGTGATCCTCGCCGACTCGCTGAACGTCGTGGACCTGCTCAAGGCCGACGTGGTCCTCATCGAGCAGCCCGCTCTCGCCCGGATGGAGGAGGTGTACGCGTGAGCGCCCTGACCGCCGCCGACATCGTCCTCCGGCCCGTGATCAGCGAGAAGTCGATCGACGTCTCCACGCTGAACGATCGGAACGCGAGCGCCGGCAACAAGTACACGTTCGCCGTCCATCGCGACGCGAACAAGATCCAGATCAAGCAGGCGATCGAGGAGCTCTACGCCAAGGAGAAGGTCACCGTCGTCGCGGTCAACGTCCTGACGACGAAGGCCAAGGAGAAGCGCCGCGGCACCCGCCGCGGGCGGATCGTCGGCTGGACCTCGCCCTGGCGCAAGGCGGTCGTCACCCTGGCCCCCGGCCAGAAGATCGAATTCTTCGAGGGGGTCTGACGATGCCGCTTCGTTCCTACAAGGCCACCTCGCCGGGGCTCCGGCAGATGACCCGGTCCACGTTCGAAGAGATCACGACCGACGAGCCGTACAAGCCGCTCCTGGAGCCGCAGACGCGCGGCTCCGGCCGGAACAACGCCGGCCGGATGACCGTGCGCCATCGTGGTGGCGGCGAGAAGCAGCACTACCGCCGGATCGACTTCAAGCGGGACAAGCTCGGCGTGCCGGCGCGGCTGGCGACGATCGAGTACGACCCGAACCGGTCGGCCCGGATCGGGCTCCTCTTCTACCGCGACGGCGAGAAGCGCTACATGCTCCTGCCGCACGGGCTCAAGGTCGGGGACGTGATCGTCTCCGGGCCCGAGGCCGAG
>DASSMI010000143.1:0-15333 GCA_035688935.1 Candidatus Limnocylindrales bacterium
GCTACTTCGGCCACGGCTTCGACCTCGTCGCCTCGGGGATCAACTACGGCGCGAACCTCGGCGACGACATCACCTACTCGGGGACCGTCAGCGCCGCGATGGAGGCGGTGATCAACGGCTGTCCCGCATTCGCGATCAGCCAGGAGTATTACGAGCATCCGGACTTCGGCCTCGCCGCGACGGCCGCGCTCGTCGTCGCCCGGAACATCCTCGAGCACGGCCTGTCGCGCGGGGAGCTGATCAACGTGAACGTCCCGGCGGTCCCCATCGAGGAATGTGAAGGGATCGAGGTGACCCGGCTCGGCCGGCGCGTCTACCAGGACCAGCTCGTGGAGCGGCTCGACCCGCGTGGCATCCCCTACTTCTGGATCGGCGGTCCGCCACCGAGCGGGCTCGCGGTCGAGGGCACCGACTTCCACGCGGTCGTCCACCGCCGGATCGCCATCACGCCGATCCACCTGGACCTGACCGGCCGGCGCCTGCTGCGACGCCTCCGGACGTGGTCGTGGCCGCTCGAGGGCGCCGATGTCGGCGACGTGGCAGTCGAGCCGGCAAGACGCAGCCGCGCGAAGGCGCGGGCAGGGGCCGCGGCTGCCGAGACGACCGAGGACCGGATCGTCGCCGAAGAGGCGACCGACCGGCGCTGAGCTGGAGGATTCCCAATGGACCTGTCGAACCTCGTGAACAGCCTGAGCGGTGCCGCCGGCGCAACGGGTCAGGACCCGACGAGCGCGCTCGCGGGCGTGCAGCAGCTGATCGACCAGCATGGCGGCGTGGATGGCCTGCTCCAGAAGCTCCGTGAGGGCGGTCTGGGCGGCGTGGTCGACTCGTGGGTCGGAACCGGTCCGAACGAGCCGGTCGAGCCGCAACAGCTCGGCGCGGCGCTTGGCCCGGACACGGTGAACCAGCTGTCGGCGAGCACCGGGATCTCGATCCAGAGCCTCCTCCCGATGCTTGCGGCCTTCCTGCCGATGCTGATCAACCACCTGACACCCACCGGCCAGGCACCCAAGGCCGGCGACGCGACGAACCAGCCCGATCTCGGCGGGCTCCTCGGCGGGCTGCTGGGCAGCGGTGGTCTCGGCGGGCTCTTCGGCGGCCGCTGACGCGCGGTCGCGCGGGCGGCCGCGCGCCGGCGCGGCCACGAACCATCGACGGATGTCCATCCGAGGCTGACGTCGCGCGTCAGCGTCGACGGCTCGTGCGGAACGTCACGATCCGGGCATGGATCAGGACCGCGCCGCTCCCGCCGCCCGGATCGATCGGATGCTCCAGTCGGAGAACGTCGTCTGGCTCAGCACGGTTTCGCCTGACGGCCGCCCGCACCTGGTCCCGATCTGGTTCAGCTGGGACGGCGAGACGGTTCTGATCGCCTCGAAGCCGCATGCGAAGAAGATCGCGAACCTCCGCGCGAACCCGTCGGTGATGCTCGCGCTCGGCGAGCCCGACGACGACTTCGACGTGGGGATGATCCAGGGAACCGCCGAGCTGCTCGATGAACCCGCCGCGGCCGTCCTGCCGGCAGCGCACCTGGCGAAGTACCGGACGCAGATGGCCGCGATCGGCCTGACGCCCGACGAGTTCCTGCGGACCTACTCACAGGTCATCCGGGTCCGTCCCACCCGGTTCCTGCCATGGCACGGTCGGACGGTGCCGGCGACCGCCCGGAACGTCGTGCCGCTGGATCGTCGGCTCGCGGCCGCGGTCCGGCGCGTCGCGACCGGCTCGCAGTTCGGCCGCCGGCTGCCGGCCGCGATCTGAGAGGCGTCAGCGGCGACGCTTGAGGTCCGAGAGGATCTCGCGGGCCGCGTTCTGGCCCGGTTGCCCGGTGATCCCGCCGCCGGGGTGGGCGCCCGAGCCGCAGAGGTAGAGGCCCTCGATCGGGAGCCGGTAGCGGCCGCTGCCGAGGAACGGCCGCCAGAGGAAGAACTGGTCGAGCGCCTGCTCGCCGTGGAGCGGGTGGCCGCCGCTGAGTCCGTAGTCGCGCTCGAGATCGAGGGGCGTGATCACCTCGCGGGCCCGGATGCTCGAGGCGAGCCCGGGCGCAAGGCCGTCGAGGACCGCCACGACACGGTCGGCGAACGCAGCGGATCGCCCGGCGTCATCCCACGACCCGTCGCGGAGCTCGTACGGGGCGTACTGGGCGCTGATCGAGACGACGTGCGTGCCGGCGGGCGCGCCGTCGACGAGGGACGGATCGACGAGCGACGGGATCGTCGCCTCCAGCACCGGCGGCTCCGAGGCGCGGCCGTACTTCGCCGCATCGAAGGCCCGTTCGATCGCATCGATCCCCGGCGCCGCGAGGATCCGGCCGCGGAGGAGCGCCTCGTCGTCCCCGCGAGCCGCGGTGAACGCCGGCAGCCGGTCGACGACGAGGTTGACCTTCGCCACGACGCCCGGCGTCCGGTAGTTGCCCGCGCGCCAGCGCATCGTCGGTCCGAGCGTCACGGGATCCGCGAGCTCGACGAGCGTCCGCTTCGGGTCGAGGCCCGACACGACGGCCGCCGCGGCGATCTCCTCTCCGCCGTCGAGGACGACGCCCGTCGCGACGCCATCGTGCGAGGTGATCGCCGTGACCGCGGTCCCGCAGCGGATCTCGCCACCTCCGGCGCGGACCGCCGACGCCAGCGCCTCGGACAGGGCGCCCGGGCCCCCGACCGCGAACACCGTCTGGCCCGCGGCGCCGCCGTCGTTGCCGGCCGCGTCGGCGAGGAGGATCGCGGTCGATCCGGCCGACCATGGCCCCAGGTATGAGTGGCGGACGCCGCGCCACGCGATCGCCGCCCGGAGCGCGTCGGTCTCGAACGCCTCCGCCACGAAGTCCGCGACCGCCATCGGCAGGACCCGCAGGATCGTGTGCGAGTCGTGCCTGCCGAGACCGCGGAACGTCCGGCCGAGCTTCAGACCGGTCAGGGCATCGCCGATCCCCGGCGACTTCACGTCCGGCGGCGTCTCCGCGGCGAGCTCCGCGAGGAAGCGGCCGAGCGACCGGACGAGCCGGTCGAACTCGGGGTAGGCGCCGGCGTCGGCGGCGGACCAGTCGCGCAGCCCGGCGACGGTCCGTGCCTGGTCCGCCCACAGGGTGACCGCGCGGCCGTCCGGCCCGGGCGCGAACACCCGGACGTCCGGGGCGACGAGCCGCAGGCCGTGCGAGCGCAGATCGAGGTCCTTGACGACCGAAGGCCGGATCCGGCCGACCGTGTCCGCGAGTCGCGGGACCCGGACGCCGCCCAGCTCGGCGGTCTCCGCCGCGCCGCCGACGCGCCCCCGGCGCTCGACGACGACGACACGCCGTCCCGCCTTCGCCAGGTAGGCCGCCGTGACCAGCCCGTTGTGCCCGCCGCCGATGACGACGGCGTCGTACGAGGTCGCCATCGTCAGGCCGCCGCCGAGCTTCGGTTGCCGCGCGAGCGCAGGACCTCGAGCGCGGCGATCCGCCCGTTGGCACCCATGATCCCCCCGCCCGGATGGGTCGATGACCCGCACAGCCACAGGTCGCGGACCGGCGTCCGGAACCGGGCGTAGCCGGGCGCCGGGCGGTTGAAGAACAGCTGCTCCAGCGTGAGCTCGCCCTGGAAGATGTTGCCTTCCGTGAGGCCCGTCGTCCGCTCGATGTCGAGCGGCGTCTGGACGTTCCGGAACAGGATCGAGTCCCTGAAGCCGGGCGCGAACTCCTCGATCCGGTCCACGACCGCGTCGCCGAAGGCCTCGCGCTGGCCATCCCACGACCCGAGCTCCGGCGCCAGGTGGTACGGCGCGTACTGGACGAAGCAGCTCACGACGTGCTTGCCGGGCGGCGCCATCGACGGATCGACGAGGGTCGGGATGATCATGTCGATGTACGGCTTCGCGCTGAAGCGGCCGTACTTCGCGTCGTCGTACGCGCGCTCCATGTCGTCGACCGAGGGGCTGAACGAGATCGCGCCGCGATGGTGCTCGCCGGGCTCGGGCAGGCACGAGAACACCGGCAGCCGATCCACGGCCATGTTCACCTTGCCCGACGACCCCCGGAACTTGAAGCGGCGGACCTCGTTCTCGAACTCGCCGTCGAGGGTCCCGGGCTCGATCAACGACAGGAACGTGCGCCGCGCGTCGACGGACGACAGGACCACGCCGGCATGGATCTCCTCGCCACTGCCGGCGAGCGCGACGCCGATCGCCCGGCCGTCCTTGACGATCACCCGCTCGACCGGCGCCTCCATGCGGATCTCGGCGCCGAGCGCCCGCGCCGCGCTCCCGATCGCGTTCGAGATCCCGCCGGTGCCACCCTTGGGGATCCCCCAGGCGCGGAACGCGCCGTCGATCTCGCCCATGTAGTGGTGGAGCAGCACGTACGCCGTGCCCGGCGAGCGCACCCCGAGGTACGTCCCGATGATCCCGGACGCGCTCATCGTCGCCTTGAGCGGATCGGTCTCGAACCACTGATCGAGGAAGTCGGCCGCGCTCATCGTCATCAGCTGGACGAAGACCGCCTGCTGGCGCTCGGGGAGCTGCTGGAACGAGCGCAGCAGGCCGCCGAGCGGCAGGAGGGGCCGCGGGTCGAGGGAGGTCAGGTCCGGCGGGGTGATCCCGAGGATCGGCTTGATGAACTTGGCCATCTCGACCATGAGCTGGCCGTACTCCTCGTACGCCTCCGCGTCGGTCGGCGACCAGCGGCGGAGCTCGCGGATGGTCCGGCCGTGGTCGTTGACCCGCCAGAGGTAGTCGCCGCCGCCCTTCTTCGGCCCGTCACCGGGATGGAGCGGCGTGAACGTCCCGTCGAGCGGGAGGATGTCGAGGCCGTGGCGCGGCAGCTGGAGCTCGCGGATGATCTCGGGTCGGAGCAGCGACACGACGTAGGAGAAGACCGAGAACCGGAAGCCCGGGAACAGCTCCTCGGTCACCGCGGCGCCGCCGAGGACGTGGCGCTGCTCGAGGACGAGCGTCTTCATCCCCGCCCGTGCCAGGTAGGCGGCCGAGACCAGCCCGTTGTGACCGCCACCGATGACGATCGCGTCGTAGCGCTCCGCCACGAACCCCTCCTCTGCTCCGCCGACGACGCGGCGAAGGGTAGCCGAGGGCCACCGAGCCGCGCCTCGTCGTTCCCGCCATTGCGGCCGAGGTGCGACGATGGCACGACCGTCGCCGTCCTGAGGATCCCGATGCCTGACCGTCGCGCTCTCCTTCGCCAGACCGCCGATCTCGCGGCCGACTATCTCGACACGCTCGAGACGCGACCCGTCCGCGCGTCGGCATCCCACGACGAGCTCGTCGCCGCGTTCGACGGCGAGCTGCCCGCCCGCGGCGAGGCGCCCGGCGAGATCGTGTCGGACCTGGCCAGGATCGCCGAGCCGGGACTGATCGCCAGCGCCGGGCCGCGCTACTTCGGGTTCGTCATCGGCGGCTCGTTGCCGTCGGCGCTGGCCGCCGACTGGCTGACGAGCGCTTGGGACAACAACTCCGGCCTCTACGCGATCGGGCCATCGGCGTCGGTCGCCGAGGAGGTCGCGGGGCGCTGGCTCGTGGAGCTGTTCGGGCTGCCCGAGGGCTCATCGATCGGCTACACGACCGGCGCGACGATGGCCTCGTTCGTCGGCATCGCGGCCGGCCGTCACCGCGTCCTGGAGCGCGCCGGCTGGAACGTCGAGGACGACGGGCTCATCGGGGCGCCGGATCTCGCGGTCGTCGTCGGGGCGGAGGCCCACGTCACGATCCACGTCTCGCTCCAGATGCTCGGCCTCGGGCGGAGCCGCGTCATCCGGGTCGAATCGGACGAACAGGGGCGGATGCGCCCGGACGGCCTCCGGGAAGCGCTCGCGGTTCTCGGCGACCGGCCGACGATCGTCATCGCCCAGTCCGGCAACGTGAACACGGGGGCATTCGATCCGCTGCCCGAGATCGTCGCCGCCGTCCGCGAGCTCCCGAACAGCTGGCTCCACGTCGACGGAGCGTTCGGGCTGTGGGCCGCGACGGCACCGTCCCTCCGCCACCTCACCGAAGGCCTGGGCGACGCCGACTCGTGGACGACGGACGCCCACAAGTGGCTCAACGTCCCCTACGACTCGGGCATCGTCGTCGTCCGCGATGCGGCGGCCCACCACGCCGCGATGACCCTGGGCGCCGCGTACTACGTGGAGACCGCCGGCGCCGAGCGCGATCCGTACAACTGGGTCGCCGAGTCGTCGCGACGGGCCCGCGGGTTCCCGATCTACGCGGCGCTCCGCGAGCTGGGCCGCGACGGCCTCGCCGAGATGATCGAGCGCGGCTGCTCGCTCGCACGGCGGATGGCCGATGGGCTCCGCGACGCGCCCGGCGTGACGATCCTCAACGACGTCGTGCTCAACCAGGTCCTCGTGCGGTTCGCGCCACCCGATGCGCCGGACGCCGACGCGGCCACGATCGATGGGTTCACGCGGGACGTGATCGCGGCCGTCCAGGCCGACGGCACGTGCTGGCTCGGCGGCACGACCTGGCACGGGATGGCCGCGATGCGCATCTCGGTGTCCAACTGGTCGACGACCGAAGCGGATGCGGACGTCTCGGTCGCGGCGATCCGCCGGTGCGCCGCCGCCGTCGCCGGCGCCCGCGCATCGCGCGCGACAGCGTCCGTGGAGGGCTGACCCGCCGGTATCCTCGCCCGCATGAGCGTCGGCACCGCATTCCATGCCGTCACCGCCCCGCTGAACCGGAAGCAGCAGTGGCGCGAGTGGTCCGGCTACTTCGCATCGTCGGCCTACGCCGACGCCCACGACATCGAGTACAACGCCGTCCGCGAGGCGGCCGCCCTCATCGACGTTAGCCCGCTCTACAAGTATGTCCTGGGCGGCCCGGACGCCCGCCGCCTCGTCGACCGGGTGATCACCCGCGACGCGTCGCGACTCGAGCCCGGCCGGGTGTTCTACACCCCGTGGTGCGACGAGCACGGCAAGGTCATCGACGACGGAACGGTCCACGCGCTCGACGACGGGACGTTCCGCTGGACCGCCGCCGATCCGCAGCTCCGATGGCTCCGCATGAACAGCGCCGGGCTGGACGTCACCGTCGACGACGCCACGGAGCGGACTGCGGCCCTCGCCCTCCAGGGGCCCCAGTCGCGGGCCGTGCTCGAGGCAGCGCTGGGCGAGTCGTTCGCGGATCTCCGCTACTTCCGGCGACGCGCGGCGACGCTCAAGGTCGGCCGCCGGAAGGTGCCGGTCGACGTGTCTCGGACCGGCTACACCGGCGACCTGGGGTACGAGCTGTGGGTCGCGGCCGACCAGGCCGTGGCCCTCTGGGACGCGCTGTGGACTGCCGGCCAGGACCACGCGATCCGGCCGGTCGGGATGCTCGCGCTCGACGTCGTCCGCCTCGAGGCCGGGCTGATCCTCCTCGAGGTCGACTACACGTCCGCCCGCCACGCGATGAACCCGGACCAGAACTACAGCCCGGGGGAGATCGGGCTCGGCCGCCTCGTGAGCCTCGAGAAGGAGGCGAACTTCGTGGGCCGGCTCGCCCTCGAGCGTGAGGCCCGGCGCGGCGGCCCGGCGCGGCGACTCGTCGGGCTCGAGCTCGAGTGGGCCGGCATCGAGGGCCTGTTCACCGCGCAGGGCCTGCCGCCGGCGATCTCGCCGGTCGTCGATCGCTCGGCCCGGCCGGTGTTCCTCGGTGGCCGCCAGGTGGGCAAGGCGACCTCAGTCGGCTGGAGCCCGATCCTCAAGCAGGCGATCGCGCTCGCGTCGGTCCCGGCGTCGATGGACCGGGTCGGGATGCGGCTCGACGTGGAGTGGACGGTCGAGGGACGCCGCGGCCGAGTCCCCGCGACCGTCGTCGAGCTGCCGTTCCTGGACCTGGAGCGGAAGCGGCGCTGACGATCAGTCGCGGCCGCGCAGCAGCGAGACGCGGAACGGCCGCAGCTCGAGCTCGGCGAAGCCGGAGGCGAAGATCGGGTCGCCTTCCATGAACTGCCTGGCGCTCGCCTCGTCCGGTGCCTCGAACACGCAGATCCCGGTGTTCCTGGGGCCGAGCGTGGGGCCCACGACGATGATCCGGCCGGCCGCGAACTCGCGCTGGATGCGAGCCCAGTGGACGCCCCAGACCTGGCCCTCGGCCTCGGTCATCGTCTCGGCGAAGTTCTCGCGCGGTGGATGGATGAAGTAGATCCACTCGGCCATCTCAACCCGCCTCCAGGAACCGCTCGAGCCCGGCGACGGCGGCCGGGAGGTCCTCGCGCCCGAAGCCGATCCGGAAATGGTTGCCCGGGAACCCGAACCGGGAGCCCGGCAGGAGCAGCACGCCCTCGGCTTCCACGAGCCGCTCGGCGAACCGATCGATCGGCTCGTCGTCGAGCAGCCGCGGAAACCCGATCGAGCCGCCCCGCGGCCGGACCCACGCGAGCCGGTCCGATCGTTCGATGAATAGCCGGTCGAGCCGCTCCAGGTTCGCCGCGACGATCCGGCGCGACCGCGCGAGCACGGCGTCGCGGGCGCGCAGCCCGATGAGCGCGAGGATCTCCGACGGCGCCGAGGAGCAGATCGTCGTGTAGTCCTTGAACGCGGCGCACCTCGCGAGCAGTGCCCGGTCGCGCGTCGCGAGCCAGCCGATTCGCAGGCCGGCCATCGCGAACGACTTCGACATCACGCCGAGCGAGACGCCGCGCTCGAGCGCATCGGCGCCCGCGATGAGCCGATCCGCCGGATCGAGCTCGAGGTAGCGGTAGACCTCGTCGGCGAGGAGGTGGATCCCGCGCTCGGCGCAGGCCGCCGTGACGGCCCGCCACTCCCCGTTGGTCGGGATCATCCCCGTGGGGTTGTGCGGCGCGTTGACGACGACGAGCCGGGTCGTCGGGCGGAGCGACGCGATCAGGCGATCCGGATCCAACGCCCAGCCGTCCGCCTCGCGGAGCTCGTGGAGCGTCACCTCCGCGCCGGTTGCGCGGCCCACCTCGTACAGGCTCTGGTAGCCCGGCCACGTCACGACCGCGTGATCACCCGGCCCGAGCAGGACGTTCGAGAGGCAGAAGATCGCCTCCTCGGCACCGGCGAACACGAGGACGTCGTCGGACCCGATCGAGTCGTACAGGCTCGCGATCTCCGCCCGAAGCAGCGGGTGGCCGGGCGCCTCCGTGTAGCCGAGCCGGAGGTCGCGCCAGAGCGCCGCGGCTCCCTCGTCGGCGAGGGCCAGCAGATCGGCCATGGGCCAGCCCTCCACGTCGCTCGCGCAGAGGAGGTGCTCGACGGCGAACTCCCACCGGGCGAAGAACCGCTCGAGCTCGAATTCGGCGATCCGCATGGCTCGATGATCGCTGGTCCGGAAGGCGCTGCGCCGGCGTCAGTCGCGGTTCGAGACAGCCGCCTCGTCGAACGTCGCCATCTCGCCGAGGATCCGGGCCGCGGCACAGATGACCGGGATCGCGAGGGCGGCGCCACTCCCTTCGCCCAGCCGGAGGCCGAGATCGAGGACGGGCTCGAGCCCGAGCGCGTCGAGCGCGATCGCGTGACCGGGCTCGCTCGAGCGGTGCGCCGCGATGAGCCGGTCCGGCAGGCCTGGCGCCTCGGAGGCCGCGACGAGCGCGGCCGCGCCGGTGATGAACCCGTCCAGGACGACGGGCACGCCGCGTGCCGCCGCCTCGGTCATGGCGCCGACGAGCGCGGCGATCTCGAACCCGCCGAGCGCAGCGACGGTCGCGAGCGGGTCGCCGAGCCGCGGGCGGTGGAGCTCGAGCGCACGATCGATGACGGCGGCCTTGCGACGGATCCCGGCGTCGTCGAGCCCGGTGCCGCGGCCGGTGACGTCCCGTGCCGGGCGCCCGGTGAGGGCCGCGACGAGCGCGCTCGATGCCGTCGTGTTGCCGATCCCCATCTCGCCGAGGCCGAGGAGATCGACGCCGTTGGCGATCGCGGTCGCGGCCGCGCGGCGGCCCGCATCGATCGCCGCGATCGCCTGATCGACCGTCATCGCCGGCTCGACCGACAGATCGCGCGTCCCCGCGGCGACGCGGTCGGCGACGAAACGAACGCCCGTCGCGACCGCCGGAGGTGTCTCGATCGGATCGCCGGCGACACCCACGTCCACGACGATCAGCTCGGCCGCGGCCGCTCGAGCCAGCACGCTGACCGCCGCCCCACCGGCCAGGAAGTTCGCGACCATCTGGCGCGTGACCGCGGACGGGTACGGCGAGACGCCCTGTCGGGTGACGCCGTGATCGCCGGCGAACACGACGATCGCGGGACGCCGGATCTCGGTGACGATCTCGCCGCGGATGCCGGCGAGCTGGACCGCGAGATCCTCGAGGCGTCCCAGGCTCCCGGGCGGCTTCGTGAGGCGATCGAGCCGTTCGCGAGCGGCTCGTCCCGCGTCCGCATCGAGCGGCGCCATCCGCATCGCGGTGCCGACGGGCCTCGTCACGAGCCGATCCGCAGGACGCCCGCCGCGTCGAGCGGGACGCGGTCCGCGGGGCCGCCGAGGATGCCGGCGAGCGCGTGGAGGAAGGCGCCGTGCGACACGACCACGACCGGACGGCCCAGCGCGGCTTCCGCGATCCGTGCGGCGGCGGCAGCGGCCCGGTCGGAGACCTGGGTCGCCGACTCCCCTCCGGGCCAGTCCACCGCCGCGCCGCTCGCGATCGCGGACGCCAGCTCGGGCTCGCGCACCGAGAGCCCCATCCACGTCAGGCCCTCGGCACGGCCGACATCGACCTCGATCAGCTCGTCGAGGACGAGGGGCTGGGAGCCGAGCGCGGCCGCGATCGGCTCGGCGGTCTGCCGAGCGCGTGCGGCCGGGCTCGTCAGAACGAGGGTCCCTGGCGCGATCTCCGTCGCCAGTTGGCGCGCGAGCGCATCGGCGGCCAGGCGGCCGGCCGGGGTGAGCGGCGGATCGGCTCGACCGCACCAGCGGACGCCGGTCCAGCTCGTGGCCGCGTGGCGAACGAGCCAGGCCGTCGGCGGTGTCGTCGGCGTGGTCACGGGTTCGCCGCGTCGATCTCGGCCAGCCGGATCGGCCGGCCCGCGACGAGGAACCACGCCTCGTCGGATGCCTCGACGAGCCGTTGATGGGTGAAGCCGAGGGCGTCGCGGAACCGACGCGACAGCGGATCGGACGGAACGAGACCGAGACCGATCTCATCCGACACGACGATGACCGGACCGTCGTGGGCGCCGATGGCCTCGACGAGCTCGGCGATCGGGCCGTCGAGGACCGCGTCAACGTCGGCGTCCGGAGCGGTGACCAGCAGGCTCAGCCAGAGCGTCAGGCCGTCGATGAGGATCGTCGTCCCGGGCGGGCACGATCGGACGGCGTCGGGCAGCTCGGCGCCGGGCTCGACGGTCGTCCAGTGGCCGGGTCGGTCCCGCCGGTGCCGCGCGATCCGGTCGTCGAGCTCCGGGTCGCCCGGAAGGGCCGTCGCGATGTACGTGACGCGGCCGTCACCGGCGAGCGCGGCTGCGCGATCGCGGCCGAACCGGCTCTTGCCGCTCCGCGTCCCACCGAGCACGACGACGAGCGGCCGGCTCACGTCGCGACCGCGGATCCGACGAGGACGAGGGCGAACGTCGCCTCGATCGCGAAGCCGTAGCCGTCGCCGTCGAGCTGAGCGCGAGCACGCACCGTTGCGAGGACGACCGCCGCCGCGACGATGGCACCGACGAGCACTCCGGCGCCGAGCGCCGGTGATGTCCCGATCGCAGCGGAGGCCACGATGAGGGCCGCCAGGACGGCCGCCACGAGCGTGGCACCGGTCCCGACGCGCTCGGCGAACCACGCCCCCAGGCGAGTCCCCGCGGCCGATCGCCGTCCGACCGTCCGCGCCAGGACGGGCGCGAATGCCCGGGAGACCGCCGCGGCCGAGACGAAGGCTGCGGCGACGATCGCGGGCCCTCGGCTCGCGAGCTCGGCTGCCGCGGCCACCTCGAGCGCAAGGACGACGACGATCCCGGCCGCGCCGGCGCTCCCGACGCGCGGATCCGTTCGTGCCCGTTCGGCGCCCCCGGCCGGCGCCGCGAGGGCGTCGATGGTGTCGGCGAGGCCGTCCAGGTGGAGTCCGCCATCCACGATCGCGACCACGGCAACGGCCAGGATCGCGGCGATCACCGGATGACCCGGGCCGAGGACGACGAGCGAGACGGCGCCGCCTCCACCGAGCGCCGCGCCCACGAGCGGGAACGCGGCCGCGCCGGTCGACGAGGCAGCCTCCGGCCGGACGCCGATCGGGATCCGCGTCAGGAAGGCGATGGCCGCGCGGAGCTCGTCGAACGGAGACCGCACGGCCGCCGCGGGGCCCGCGACGTCAAGCATCGCGATCGATGACCGGCGCGATCGACGGAGGAGCGCCGGCCGACCACGGCCCGACCGGCAGCCGCTCGGGCGGGACGCCGAAGACGTCGCGGATCACCTCACCACGCAGCGCGACCTCCGGCGGTCCGTCGGCGGCGATCCGGCCCTCGGCCACGACGACGATCCGTGGGACCCGCGCGGCGAGCTGGAGATCGTGGAGGACCGTGACGACGGTGCGCTCGTCGCGAGCCACGAGATCGGCGAGGAGATCGATCACGTCGAGCTGGTGCCGGATGTCGAGATGGACGGTGGGCTCGTCGAGCATGACGATCGGCGCGGCCTGGGCCACGGCGACGGCGAGGAGCACGAGCTGCCGCTCGCCGAGGGAGAGCTCGCGGACGTCGCGGCCGACGAGGCGCCCGAGGCCCACCCGATCCACCGCGGCCGCGACTGCCGCGCGGTCCGCGGGTCGGAGGCCGCGGATCGCGTCCTCGTGGGGCAGCCGGCCGAGCGACACGATCGCCTCGACCGTTGCCGAGAAGGGCAACGCCGAAGGCTGCGGGACGACCGCGATGCGCCGCGCGATCTCCTCGCGGCGCAACGTCCCGATCGGGCGCCCGTCGACCTCGATCGCCCCGATCGCCGGCGGGAGGAGGCCCGTCAGCAGCCGGAGGAGCGTCGACTTCCCGGCCCCGTTCGGCCCGACGATCGCGACCCAGCTGCCATGCTCGATCTCGAGGTCGATGTCGCGGAGCACGGCTCGCTCCCCGTAGCCCGCGGAGACGCCGTGGAGCGCGAGCGCCGGCGAGGGCGAAGCCACGATCAGACCTCGTAGCCGCGCTGGGCGCGGCGGAGGAGGAGCACGAAGAACGGCGCGCCGATGACGGCCGTGATCACGCCGACCGGCAGCTCGCCGAGGAGTCGCGCGACGAGGTCCGCCCCGATCATCAGGATCGCGCCGCCGATCGCGGACAGCGGCAGGACGAGCCGCGCGCTCGGGCCAACGAGGAGCCGCACGACGTGGGGCACGACGAGGCCGACGAAGCCCACGAGGCCACTCACCGAGACCGCGGCGGCGGTGATCAGCGACGCGAGCGCGAGGAGGATCGCCCGCTCGCGCCGGACCTCGACTCCCAGGTGCGCCGCCGCTTCGTCGCCGAGGAGCAGCCCGTTGAGCGCGCGGGCGCGCACGAGGATCAGCGCTGTCGCGATGCCGATGATCGGGACCGCGCCGGCGAGCTCGCCCCACGACGCCGTGTCGAAGCTGCCGAGGAGGTACGAGAAGATCTGGCGGAGCGCAGCGCCCGAGAGGTACATCGCCATCGCGAGAGCGGCGGCGAGGAGCGATCCCAGGGCGTACCCGGTCAGCAGCAGGCTCGTCAGCGGCGATCCGCCCGACGTCCGCGACAGCCGATACACGACCGTCACGGCCCCGAGCGCTCCGGCGAAGGCGAGCACCTGGAGGAGCCCGAAGGCGAGGATCTCGATCCGGATCGGGATCAGGACCGCGATGGCCGCGCCGAGCGCCGCGCCCGATGCGGTCCCGAGCACGTATGGATCGGCGAGCGGGTTGCGCAGCAGGCCCTGGAACGTGGCGCCCGCGACCGCCAGCCCGAGGCCGACGATCCCCGCCTCGAGCACGCGCGGCAGGCGGAGGTCCCAGACGATCGTCTCGGCCGTGGGTGTCCACGTCCGCGGCAGGTCGACGGGGAGCAACCGGCTGACGAGGATCCCGAACGTGTCACCCGGCGCGACCGTGACGCTCCCGAGCGCGACCGCGGCGAGGGCGACGATCAGCAGTCCGCCCACGCCGACCGCGGCAAGTGCCAGCGGTCGCCGGGCGCGCGGCCAGCCGATCGTCGCGGTCGCGGAGCGGCCGGCGGTCATCGCGTCGTGGCCCGGCGCCATCGCCTGCCGGTTCCGATCGGACCGCTCAGCCGCCCGACGCCGCGGGCACCGGGCTGCCGAGAACGAGCTCGGGGTGGATCGCCGCGACGAGGAGCCGGAGCCCATCGGCGAGGCGCGGTCCGGGGCGGGTCACGACGATGTCGTCGATGCCGACGATCGCCCCGTTCTTGACCGCGGTCAGCGTCGACCAGCCGGGTCGCTTCGCGACGGCGGCCGCGGTCACGCCATAGGCCGAGTCGCCCAGGATGATGAGCTCGGGGTCGGCCTCGACGAGCTTCTCGGTGGACTGCTCCCAGTTCGTCGCGCTGCCGGTCGTGATCGGCGTCCCGCCGGCCAGGCCGATCATCTGCTCGTACACCGAGCCGTCGGCGATCCCGTAGATCGCCGGCTGGTCGCCGGTCTCGTAGAAGACACGCTTCTTGGTGACGCCGGCGGTCGCCGCAGCAACCTGGTCGAAGCCGGCCTTCATCGACGCGACGAGATCGTCGGCCTCGCCCCGCGCACCGACGGCATCCCCGGTCAGCTCGATGTCGTGGTACACGCCGTCGACGTTCCCGGCGTAGACCACGAGGACGGGGATCTTCAGGTCGCGGAGCTTCTTGATCGCCTCGGGCTGGGTGCCGCCGTTGCCGCCGGCGATGACGAGGTCGGTCCCGGCGGCGACGATCTTCTCGACGTCCACGCCGCTGAACGTCCCGACGACGGGGACGTCCTTCGCCTCGGGCGGGTAGTTCGCGATGTCCTCGACCTTGCCGACGACCCGGTCGCCCGCGCCGAGGGCGTAGAGGATCTCGGTCTCGGCCGGGGTGAGCGAGACGATCTGCTCGGGCGCCGCCTTCAGCTCGACCTTCGTGCCATCGTCGTCGGTCAGCGTGACCGGGAACGCGGGGGCCTGCGAGGCGGACGGAGCCGGCGTGGCGGTCTCGGCAGGGACGAGCGATCCGGTGGCGTCCGGCGGGACGGACGGGCGGACGGACGCCCCGCTCCCGCCACATGCCGCAACGAGGACGGCGAGGGCGAGGCCGGCAAGGGTGGCGAGGGGGCGATGAGCGCGGAGGACGGGCACGTCAGGAGCTCCAAGCAGCGGCTGGGAGCGAGGGGCTGGCCGGTGGAGGCCCGAGAATCAGGAACCCCTCGCTTCGGGACGAAGGAGGGGTGATCAGCCGGACGTGCGCATCGTGCCTGCCCTTTCTCTCGAAG
>DASSMI010000144.1:0-30515 GCA_035688935.1 Candidatus Limnocylindrales bacterium
AGCTCCTCAATCTGCCCGATGCCGATCTCGTGAGCCTGGACGACCTCGGCATCCGGGATGACCCCGACGAGACCGGCGAGACGTTCGCGACGAACGCCCGGATCAAGGCACGCTTCGGCGCCCGCCGGACCGGGCTGCTGACGCTCGCCGATGATTCGGGCCTCGAGGTGGACGCGCTCGATGGCGCGCCCGGTGTTCACACGCGTCGCTACGCCGGGCCGAACGCGACCGACGCGGACAACAACGCGAAGCTCCTCGAGGCGCTCCGCGGCCTGCCGCCCGAGCGCCGCACCGCGCGCTACGTCTGCGTCCTCGCGCTCGCCCGCCCACGCGACGGCGCGAGCGAGCGCGACGCGGTCCCGATGCGCCTCGTCCGCGGCACGACCCGCGGCCGCATCGCGACGGAGCCGCGCGGGACCGGCGGCTTCGGCTACGACCCGATCTTCGAGCCGGAGAGCGAGCCGCCCGGCGGCCGGACGTTCGGCCAGTGGAGTCCCGAGGCCAAGCACGCGGTCTCCCACCGCGGTCGCGCGGCGCGGCGGATGACGCCGATCCTCCGCGAGCTGGGGTTCTGAGGCGCCCCGATGCCGGCCATCCGATCGGTCTGTGTGTTCTGCGGCGCGTCGACCGGCAAGGCGCCGGCGTACACGTCAGCCGCCGAGGCCGTCGGCACGGCCCTGGCGGAGCGCGGGATCCGCCTCATCTACGGCGGCGGCCGCCTCGGGCTGATGGGCGCGGTCGCGGATGCCGCGCTCGCGGCCGGCGGAGATGTCGTCGGCGTCATCCCACGAGGCCTCGTCGATCGCGAGCTCGCCCACCAGGGCGTCACCGAGCTCGTCATCGTCGAAACGCTCCACGAGCGGAAGGCGGAGATGGCGGCGCGCGCGGATGCGTTCGTGACGCTCCCCGGCGGCCTGGGCACCCTCGAGGAGCTCGCGGAGGTCCTGAGCTGGGCCCAGCTCGACCTCCACGCGAAGCCGATCGGTCTCCTCGACGTCGGCGGCTACTTCGGGTCGCTCGAGGCGTTCCTCGACCACGCCGTCGCCGAGGGCTTCGTCGCCGAGCGCCACCGGCGGCTCCTCCTGCGCGGGACGACGGTCGAGGAGCTCCTGTCGGCGTTCGAGCGCTGGCAGCCGCCGGCCGGACGCTTCCCCGCGACGGACGAGGCGCCGCCCGAACCCTAGGGCGCGGTCGACGCGTCCGGCGCGCCGGCCGACGCGGACGGTCCGACGCTCGGCTTCGGGACCGGCCACGTGGGATCGCCACCGGGCGTCCCGAACACGACCTTCGCCATCGCCCGGATCCGTGCCGGGACGGGCAGGAACACCGATCCGTACGGGCCGGACGCGCCCTTGATCTGGGGCGCTCCGAGGACGAACTTGTAGGCGGACCGGCCGCCGATCTGCTCGGCCATCGCGGCGAGCTGCGGGAGCTGGTCCATCGGGAGATCGGTCCGCACGGTCGAGCCCACCGCGTCCATGAGCTGGGGCAGCCGGAAGAGCAGCCCGGCGCCCACCGCCTGGTTCCGGAGGGCGACGAGGACCTCCTGCTGGCGCGCTGCCCGGGTCAGGTCGCTCTCCCCGACGACCTTGCGAACCCGCGCGTAGGCGAGGGCATCGAGCCCGTCGAAGTGGTGCGGCCCGGCGGTGACCGACCAGCCGTGGCCGCCGTCGAGTCGCGGATAGCGCGGGTCGTCGAGTGGCTTCTTCACGTCGATGTCGACGCCGCCGACCGCATCGACCATCCGCGCGAACCCGGCGAGGTCGACCGATGCATAGGCGTGGATGGGGATCCCGAAGAGCGCACCGACCGCCTTCTCGAGCGTCCGGACGCCGCCGTCGGGGAACTCCTTCGGGTTCCGCCCGGCATAGCTCATCAGCGAGTTGATCTTCGGCCCGTACGTGTTGCCGTTCCCGAGCGGCACGCTCGCGAGGTCGCGTGGGATCGAGACCATCGTGACGGTCCGTCCGACCGGGTCGAGCGAGACGACGATCAACGAGTCGGTGAGCGCCTCCTCCCGGCCGGGACCGGAGTCGACGCCGATCAGGAGGACGTTCAATCGCTCGTTCGTGCCGGGCTGCGGGGCGGTCGGCTGGAGCTCGCTCACCGGCGACCCCGCGAAGATCCGCCCGAACATCGACTGGGCCGCGCTGCCGTAGCTCCATGCGAGGAGGTGTGGCACCGCCGTCACGACCACGAGGACGGCCAGGCCAGCCGCGCCGAGCCGGCCGGGCCGGAGCGGATAGCGCCGATCGAGGAATGCCTGGAGCACGGCCAGCAACCGCCACGCGAGGACCACGACGTTCAGGACGAGGAGCGCGGCGAGCACCGGCGGCGCGACGGCCCGCGCGACGAGCATCGCCGGCGTGTCGCTGTGGAGGAGCCACCACGCGGCCGCGACCAGGGCGATGCTCGGGACGAGGAACGTGAGCGCGGCCCGGATCCGTCCGTTCAGGGCCTGCCCCGTGCCCGGCAGGACCGACGAGAGGAGTGCGGCGATGAGCCGGCGACGGTCGGTCCGGCGGCTGTCGGGGCGCGTCCGTCGTTCCGAACGGGCGTCCGAGGCGGGCTCGGCGGGGGCCGGCGCACCGGACCGCGGACGGACGCGCACCGGGCGTTCCCGGACGGCGACCGACCGTTCGACGGCGTGGCGAGCGCGGAGCGGCGGCGCGGACGGATCGCGGATCGAGCGCTCGGCCATCGGCCGGAGTGTAGCTGCGAATTCGCGCCGATGTACGGGCCGAAGCGAGGAAATCGAACGGGCGGTCTGGACATGGTGACGCCGGGCGATCGATCAGCCTGCCAGTGATCGCCCGGCGTCGGGTCTGTGACGCACGAGTCTCGCGATGTGTTCCGCCGCTGCGCGAACGACCTCGAGGCGACCTGCGGCTCGTGCGCGTCGGGGTGGAACTGGGCGAAACTAGCGGCATCGGGCGGCTGCATGCGATGGTGGCGGGGCGCACCACGCGTCGACGGTGCCGCCCCCAGAGCGCGCGAGGTCTGCCGATCATGAAACGCTCCGTCATCGGGTCGCTCGTCATGGCCCTCGCCTGGATCGCGGCGCCGACGACGGCGTTCGCGGCGGCGACGATCACGAACGGCTCGTTCGAGCTGGGGTCCTACGTCACGCCGGCGCCGTGGAACACGTTCTTCGCCGGGTCCACGAGCGTCACGGGTTGGACGATCGACAGCGGGAGCATCGACGCGACGTTCTCGAGCTACTGGCCCGCGTCCGATGGCGACGTGAGCATCGATCTCAACGGCGACAACACCGGATCGATCAGCCAGGCGATCGCGACGACGGTGGGGACGGAATACCGGGTCACCTTCGATCTTTCGGGCAACCCGGCGTGCGGCTCGACGGCGAAGACGCTGACCGTCAGCGCCACCGGCGCCCCGCCCGAGCCCGAGACGTTCGACATCGCCGCGGCGGGCTCGTCGTTGGCGGACATGAAGTGGTCGGCCCGCGACTACACGTTCACCGCGACCGCAGCGACGACGACGCTGACGTTCGCCAGCACGACGCTCAACAACTCGTGCGGCCCGGCGCTCGACAACGTGGCCATCGCCGAGACGCTCCCTCCGCCACCGCCGCCGCCCTCGACGCCCACCGTCGCAGCGGACTGTCGGGACGGTGGCTGGACGAACCTGGCCGACGCCGACGGCCATCCGTTCAAGAACCAGGGCGACTGCGTGAGCTACGTGGCGACCGACGGCCGGAACGTCGCGTCGACGAAGGAAGCGCCGGCGCCGCGCCACCACGCGCCGACGTCCGCCGCCGGATCCGGCGCGACCGGGACCGCGAAGGACGTCGCGCCCACGAAGCACGGGCGATCGGATCGCGACGAGAAGGCGCCGCATGGCGGCGATGCGTCGGGACGGCCGTAGAATGGCCTCGCCCTGGCGGGGTGTGGCGTAGCTGGCTAACGCACGTGCTTTGGGAGCACGAGATCGTCGGTTCGAATCCGACCACCCCGACCACCCCAACCGTCGCTTTCACGATTCGGTCAGCAGTCTCGCGGCGACCGTCGCGCCGTCGGTCCTGATCTGCCTGGCGACCGCTCCGGCCCGGTCGCGCGTTCGCTCGGCGAGGGCGATCCCGAGCGCACTGCCGAGGGACTCCGCCGTCGGAACCGGACCGGCATGCGCGGCACCGATCCCGAGCTCGGCGACCCGGCGCGCCCAATGGGGCTGGTCGACGATCTGGGGCACGATCACCTGTGGCGTCCCGGCGATCCCGGCGGTCGTCGTCGTGCCGGCGCCACCGTGATGGACGACGGCGGCGACCCGCCGGAACAGCGCCTGGTGGTTGACATCACCGACCACGAGGACATCGTCCCCACCGTCCGACGGCGCGAGCTCGGCCCATCCACGGCCGAGGATGACGCGGCGGCCGTGTGCCCGGACGGCGTCGGTCGCGACCTGCCCCAGGGCCGGTGACGTCCGCATCGCCATGCTCCCGAACCCGACGTAGACGGGCGGCTCGCCCGCGCCGAGGAACGCCTCGAGCTCGTCGGGAAGGGGGCGCTCGTCCGGCAGGATCCAGGCTCCGGTCTGGACGAGGTCGACGTCCGTCAGGTCCTTCCACGGCGCGAGCACCGGATCCGCCGCCAGCCACACCTCGCCCCCGAGGACCTGGTCGCGGACGTCGTTGACGGGCGGAAGCCCGATCCCGGCTCGGCCGCGGTTGAGCGGCTCGAGGTACAGCGCGTTGATGCGGTCGGCGTCGTCCCGCCACAGGACGCGGGTGTCGGTCTCGTCGCGCGCGGACGGCTTGCCCGGCCGGGCGGCGGGTGCGAAGTGCCGCGACGGCAGGCCGAAGATGTGGAACGTCGCGAGCACGGAGCGGATGCCGAGCGCCTGGGCCACGTCGCGCGCCCCGGCCGGCATCAGCCCGGTCGCGACGATCGCGTCACAGCCCTCCGCCGCCGCGGGCAGCGTCTCGAACCGGGCGGCGACGAGCTCGGCCGCGAGCCGGAACGCCGCATCCGGCGCCGGCGCCGTGAGCCCGGCCGCGATCGATCGAGTGGACGGCCCGAGCGGGATGAGCTCCACGCCGACGCGATCGAAGAGCGCGACGAACTCCTCGTCGGGTGGCGCGCACGCCCGGGCGTCGGCGCCGAGCGCGCGCAGTGCACCGGCGAGCGCCGCGAGCGGTTCGAGGTCGCCCCGAGAGCCCCAGCTCGATAGCAGAACGCGCATGCCGACAGCCCCCAAGCTCGACGGAATCCGGAGGAGGCCGGGACTCTACTCCGGGCCCACCGTCTTGCCGCAAGCCCCCCGGTGCGCGGCACCCTGAACGGAGAGAACTAGGCTTCCATCCCGCTGCGCAGCTCGCGGACCCATTCCCGGAGCCGTGGCAGGTGCTCGATCTGGTGGTCGGCGCCGGCCTTCCGGACCCACGCGTCGGCGTCCGCCGATCGAGCAGGCAGCCGGACCCAGATCCGGAGCATCTGCGCTCGCGCGGAGATCGCCTGCGTCCAGACGGTCGTCCACTCCTGGTCGTGGAGCGCCGCGAGGAACTGCGCGTTCAGCGCGTCGATGTCCTCGGGGCCGTGGTCCTCGTTCCCCGCCTCGATCCTGAGGAGATGCGTGACCGCCTGGGCCATCCACGCGCCCAGGTGGCCCACCAGGTCCTTGACGGACCACCCGCCGTCGTCCTCGAAATAGCCGTGCCGCTCGCGCTCCTCCGCGTTGAGCGACCGGCAGATCCGCTCGATCTCGGCCCAGCGGACGCGCTCCAGATCGATCTCGGCGGCGTACGGCGCATCGAGCAGGGCGTCCTCGGGCATTGCGTCCATTGTCGCGCGTCCCTCGCCGGCGGGTCGGCCAGCGGCGACAATGCGGCCCGTGACCCATCTCGTCATCCGGTTCTTCCTCGAGCTGGCGTCCCTCGCCGGGGCGATCGCGGTCGGCGCGTCGGCTGGGAACCCGCCGCTCGGCTTTCCGGGCGGGGCGGCCGCCGGCGTGGCGTTCGTCGCCGTCTGGGCGCTCTGGATCGCGCCGCGGGCCCGGTTCGCGCTGGCGCCGATGACTCGGCACGTGATCGGGACGGCGCTGATGCTCGCGGTCGCCGTGGGGCTCATCGTCGTGGGCCAGCCGACGCTCGGCGAGGTCCTGTTCGCGGCGGTCGCGGCGAACGCGGTGTTGCTCGTCGTGACGGACAACGTCCGCGGCCAGGGGATTGGAGGCACGAGACGGTGACCCGGCCCCTTCGCGTGGGCATCCAGCTGCCCGAGGTCGAGCGCGAGGTGCGCTGGCCGGAGCTCGTCGATCTCGCCCGGACGATCGAGGACCTCGGATTCGACGCGGTGTGGGTCGGCGAGCATCTCCTCTACCGCTGGGAGACGCGGCCGGCGCGCGGCCCATGGGAGGCGTGGACGCTCATGGCGGCGCTCGCGGCGGCGACGACCCGCGTCTCGGTCGGGCCACTCGTCGCCTGCACCGCGTTCCACAACCCGGCGCTCCTCGCGAAGCAGGCCGCGACGATCGACGAGATCAGTGGCGGCCGGTTCGTCCTCGGCCTGGGGGCGGGCTGGAACGAGACCGAGTTCCGGGCGTTCGGCTTCCCCTTCGACCACCGGATCGACCGGTTCGAGGAGGCGTTCACGATCATCCGGACGCTCCTCGCGGACGGCGAGATCGACTTCGCCGGGACGTACTACCAGGCTCGCGATTGCGAGCTCCTGCCACGGCCCCGGCCGGGCGGACCGCCGCTGCTCATCGGCTCGAACGGGCCGCGGATGCTCCGGATCGCGACGCCGTACGTGGACGCCTGGAACACGTGGTACGCCGACACGGGCAACACACCGGACGGCGTCGCGCCGCTCCGAGAGATCGTCGACGCGGCGGCCCGAGACGTCGGCCGCGACCCCGCCGAGATCGCACGCACGGTGGCCGTCCACGTCCGGATGCCGGGCGGGACGGGACGGACGATGGGCGACGATTCGACGACGGCCCGGACCGCGCCGCTCGAGGGCGAACCGGAGGCCATCGCGGCCGGCCTCCGTGCCTACGCGGACGTTGGGGTCTCCGAGGTCCAGATCGTGCTCGACCCGATCGATCGGCCGTCGGTCGAGCGATTCGCACGGGTCCTGTCGCATCTCGACGCCTGACGATCGCGGGGCGGCCCGGCGCACTTTGGTACCGGTCCAGGGCGTGCGAACGCCGTGCTATGTTCCGCGCGGAGATGCGACATTCGAATCACATCGCCGAGGGGCGCCGGTTGCCGCGGTGGGCATCCGGCCTTGCCGCGCTTGGCGTGATCGCGGTCCTCGCCGGCGCCTGTGGCTCGAACGACACCGCGCCGACCCCGTCCGGTCTCGCGACGCCGTCGCCGACGCCGGACCCGCATCTCAAGGGCAATGTCACGGCCGACCAGATGTACGGGATCCTCGTGACCGCCAAGCTGGGGCTGACCGCGAACAACGCGAATCTCGGCCGCGGCAACCCGAACATCGTCAAGCAGATCAACGGCGTGATCGGCGGCTGGCCGATCCGGATCACCGAGTACCGATCACCCGCCGCGCTGGCGAAGGCGATCGACTGGAAGGCCGGCGAGAAGCCGGGCAGTGACGAAGCGCCGTACGCCTGGGCCGCGATGAACGTCCTCATCCAGTTCGGCCCGATCAGCGCCCGCGCTCCGACGGCCCCGGACGACGCCCGCCAGGCGACCGCCGCCTCCATCGTGAGCCTGCTCGACCCGCTCCTCTGGCCGATCGAGCAGCATTCGGTCGTGGTCATCCCGTCGCGAACGCCGGAGGCGAGCCCGGCTGCGTCGCCCTCGGCCGCGCCGTCCAAGGCCCCCGGGAAGACGCCGAAGCCGTCCCCCAAGCCCACGCCGAAGCCGTGACGACCGCGCGGCGGACGGGCGGCAGGGCGGGCGAGGACGTCTCCGAGCTCGACAAGCGGATCATCGAGCACCTCCAGCAGGACGGCCGGCGTCCGTTCACCCAGATCGCCGCCGATCTCGGCGTGTCGGAGGCCGCCGTCCGCGCCCGGACGAACCGGCTCGTCGAGCGCGGGATCCTCCAGGTCGTCGGCGTGACCGACCCGCTGAAGCTCGGCTTCCAGCAGATGGCGATGATCGGGATCCGGTGCGAGGCGGACCGCCTCATGGACGTCGCCCAGCGCTGCTCCGAGATGCCCGAGGTCGACTACGTGGTGATCACGGCCGGGACGTACGACATCCTCATCGAGACCGTCTGCGAGGACAACGAAGGCCTGCTCCGCTTCCTCGCCGAGCGTCTCCGGACGATCGATGGCGTCCGCGACACCGAGACGTTCGTGTACCTGCGGATGGTCAAGCAGTCGTACCAGTGGGGGACGCGCTAGGCCGTTCCCGGCCGCTCGCGCGCGCGCTCCCGCGCCGGTGCGCAACGGCACCCGAAATCGGCCCCCAGATCGCCGTTCGGGGACTTCCCGCAACGGCTCGGCACTGCTCGACCGTTTACGATGGGCGTTCGGCGGGGAATCCCGTCACAGCCGCCAAGGGGACGTAACGGGTGCCGCTCGAACCGGTGCAGGCGCTGATCCTCCTCGCGATCGTCGCCAACCTCGGAGTGATGGCGGCGGTCGTCCTGCCGGCGGTGCTCGGACGCCAGGGACCGCTGCGGGCGACGAACGACCCGGCGCTGCCGACCGACAAGCGGGTCGCCGAGCTCGCGGCCGTCGTCGGCGAGCCGCCGGACGACCCGCTCGACCCCGGGGCCGTCCCGCCCGGCGCGTACGACCGCGTGGTCCGGATCGTGTCGTGGGTGTTCATTCTCGCGACCTCGACGATCGTGGCAGTGACGGGCCTCTGGCGGGATCTCCAGCCGGCGATCTTCGCCCTGCTTGCGGCCGCCGGCCTGTTCGTCGTCGTCGTCCACGACCTGCTGCCGTCGAACGCGCTCGGGACCGCGAAGTTCGTGCTGGAGGGAAGCGTCGCGATCACGTTCGCGACGCTGCTCGTGGTCCTCACCGGCCGCGATCAGAGCCCGTTCTTCTTCACGTTCCCATTGATCGTCGGCGGCGCGGCGCTCGTGGTGAGCCCCCGGGTGACGTTCGGGCTCGCGCTGGCCGCGTGCCTGGCCTACCTCGTCGCGATCGCTCCGCCGGGCTCCCCGGGGCTCACGGCGCAGACCGTCGCGGTGGTCGGGATCAACATCACCGCGCTCGTCCTGCTCGCGTACGTGGCGATGGTGATCGCCCGGGAGCAGCGTCGCGCGAAGGACGCCGCGATCCGGCTCTCCACGATCGATCCCCTGACGGGGCTCTTCAACCGGACGTTCTTCTTCGCAGCGGTCGAGCGCGAGATCGCCCGGAGCGCGCGATCCGGCCGCGGGTTCTGCCTGCTGATGATGGATCTCGACGAGCTCAAGCAGATCAACGACCGTCACGGCCACTTCTTCGGCGATCGCGTGCTGCGCGGGGTCGGCGAGGTCATCCGATCGGGCGGCCGCCGGATCGACACGGCGGCACGCTACGGCGGCGACGAGTTCGTCGTCCTCCTGCCCGAGACCGATCCGAGCGGCGCCTACGTCCTCGCCGAGAAGATCCGCCAGGAGGTGGCCGCGCTGCCGGTCGACATCGCGGGCTCGATCATCAATCCGTCGGTGTCGATCGGCGTCGTCAGCTACCCCGACGACGGCCGGACGAGCGACGAGCTGATGATCACCGCGGACGAATCGATGTATCGCTCGAAGCGGTCGGGCAAGAACCGGGTCACCGGCGTCCCGGTCATGGACGTCGAGGCGGCCGGCCGACCGGCCGAGGACATCGCGGCCGCGACCGCGGCACCGGCGCCGGCGACGTCGGCCGCCGGCGGGCCTCCGGCCAAGCCCGCCCGAAAGCGCGCTCGGGGCACCGCCCGGGACTCGGTGTAGCATCGGCCGCTGACCCGGCTTCTCCTGCCCGAGAAAGGACAGCGCGATCGCCAGCCCCGTGACCACGTGGGCCGACTCGGCCGCCGAAGGCCCGGCCTCGCCGCCCGACGTCTTCGAGCGGATCGGTCGCGTGGTCCTGCGCCTGTTCACCTCGGTCGACTTCGCGGTCGTCCAGATCATCGGCCTGAGCCTGCTCGCGGTGATCGGGATGACCGTCCGCCAGCTGCCGACGTTCGCCTTCCGCTCGGCCTCGGACTACGCCGACGCGATGGCCGACATCCATGCCCGGTACGACGCCGTCCTGGGCCGCGGGCTCGTCGACGCGATGGAACGCCTGCAGCTGTTCCACGTGTTCACGTCGACGTGGTTCACGATCGGGTTGATCGTCCTGGTCGTGTCGATCGTCGTGTGCACGCTCGAGCGGACGCCGCGGCTGTATCGCCAGTCAGCGGAGATCCGGGTCGTCCAGCCGGATGCCTTCTACGACCCGTCGCTCCCGGACCGCGCGGCCGTCGCGGGCGTCTCGGCCACCGACGTGCGATCCGCCCTGCGACGGCAGCGGATGACGGTTCGAGCCGCCACCGTGGACGGGATCGAGTACCTGTACGGCGACCGCAACCGCTGGACGAAGCTGGCGACGCTGATCAGCCACCTCGGGCTGATCCTGTTCCTGATCGCGGGCGTCGTGACGTGGCGGTTCGGCGACGAGCAGGGGCTCATCGTGGCCGAGGGCGACTCCCTCGTCGTGCAGCCGATCGGCACGCCGGGTCTGCTTTCGGTCAAGAACTACGACTTCGAAGCGCCCGGGTTCCTCGAGACGGGCCAGGCGACCGACTTCACGACCGACCTCGGCGTCTTCAAGGACGGTCAGGAGATCGCCCGGAAGACGATCCGGGTCAACGACCCGCTCGCCGTCGACGGGTACACGTTCCACCAGAACGGGTTCGGGCCGGCGCCGGTGCTGCTCATCTCGGACGCTGCCGGGCGACCGCTGTGGAACGGCCCGGTGCCGATCACCTCGAACGTCGGCGGGCTGCCGTACGACTCCATGGCGGTCCCGGGACGCGACCTGGGGCTGGAGCTCCTGCTCCGGCGACAAGCCGACGGCACCGGCGACCTCATCGTGCTGCCGTACCGGGTCACGTCGACGGCCGCGGACGGGACGCCTGAGGTGGCGCGCTTCGCACCGATCGATCTCCGGGCTGGCGAGGCGAAGGTGCCGCCTGGGATGGATTTCTCCGTGGGCCTCGTCCGGTTCTCCGACTACACCCTCCTGATCGCAAAGAAGGATCCAGGCCAGGGGATCGTCTGGACGGCGTTCGTGGCGCTGATCATCGGCCTGGCGATCACGTTCTACCTGCCGCGGCGCCGGATCTGGGCGCGATTGGCGCCGAGCGGCGAGGTGGCCCTGGTCGCCCGGTCCGACCGCTACGTGGACCTCGATCGCGAGTTCGGGCGGTTCCTCGACGACCTGATCCGACGGCGAGCAGGCGGAGCGGCGCCCGGTTGACCCGGGTCGGGATCGCGCGGTTCGCCGCGCTCGCCGTGGCCCTCCTGTTCGTCGCGTGCCAGTCGACCGCGAGGCCGAGCGGGAGCCCTCGACCCGACGCGCCGTCCGCGGTTGGGCCGTCGAGCCCGCCGGTCCTCGGCGTCGACTGGGGCCGCGCGGCACAGCTCGACCGGCCCGAGAACTTCATGCAGTCCGTGCCGCCCGACTACCTCAGCGACCACCCGATCCTGCGGATCGCCGGGCAGGCGACGATGAGCGACGTCGTGAGCGGCTCCGGTCGGATCGTGTCGGTCGGCTACGCGCCGCCGGATTGGGTCCCGATCTCGTGGACGTCCGCGGACGGCGAGAGCTGGGCGATCCACTCGATCGGGTCGGCGAAGCACACGTTCCCGGTGGCGGTCGCGTCCGGTCCCGGCGGTGGGTTCGTCGCGGTCGGCCGATCGGAGAAGCGGCCCGTCGCCTGGACGAGCCCGGACGGAGCGACGTGGACCGAGCACGCCATCCCGATCCTCGGCAGCGACGACATCGCCGAGCGGATGACGACCATCGTCGCGACCCCGGCCGGGTTCGTCGCGGGCGGTTCGGTCGGGCCCGAGCTGTCGGATCGCCACGCCCGGATCTGGCGATCCGCGGACGGCGCCACCTGGGAGCGGGTCCCCGACGACGCCGCGGCGTTCGCGGACGCCGAAGTCCGCTCGATCGCGTCGATCGACGGTGGTCTGGTCGCCGTCGGGGTGGTCGGGAACGTCCAGCACCCGACGGGGGCGGTCGCCTGGGTCTCGAAGGACGGTGGGACGTGGACGCGGATCGACGACCCGTCGTTCGTCGGCGGCGTCGCGGTCTCCGCGATCGCGGTGCCGTTCGGTGGGCTCGTTGCCGTCGGCTCGACGCTCGACCGCGGCGAGGCGATCGTCTGGCGCAGCGCGGATGGGCGATCGTGGGCGAGGGCCGAGGGTGGCACGGGCTTCCGGGACCCGGGCTTCGTCTGGATGACCGACGTGGTCGCGGTCGACGACACCGTCATCGCGATCGGCGACTACCAGCCGAACCAGCGCGGCACCGCGGTCTCCTGGACGTCCCGCGACGGCGAGTCGTGGACGCGCGCGGCGCCGGCGCCGGTCCAGGAGCAGGCCGAGTTCTCCGCGATCGCCCGCGGCGGACCGGGCGCGATCGCGGTGGGGGTCTTCGGGCTGCCGGATTCGTTCGTGCCGACCGTCTGGCTGACCCCGGGCCACTGACGGACGCGGGACCTCGACGCGCGCCGCGCGCCGCGCCGGCCGGCCTGGGCTACCTTGTCGAGGCCAACATGAGCCGCGACCAAGGAGGTCGTATGGGTGAAGTCTTCCGCCGCCTCGCTCATGCGGTGACGCTGGCCGCGGGATCGTGGCAGTTCTTCGTCATCTCCGTCGTCGCGATCGGGCTCTGGGCGCTGTCGGGGCCCCTGTTCGCGTTCAGCGACACGTGGCAGCTCGTCGTCAACACCTCGACGACGATCCTCACGTACCTGCTCGGGGTGCTCATCCTGCTCGAGGCGAACCGCCAGGCGAAGGAGTCGAAGGTCGTCCACGACGAGCTGCTCGAAGCCCACCGCGGCGCGCGGAACCGGCTCGTGAACATCGACGAGATGACCGACGCCGAGGTCGACGAGATCGAGGCGGAGCTGCGGAAGCGGGCGAAGCGCGGCCGTCGTTCCTGAGGCCTCCGACGACCACCGCCTCGGGACGTCGCGGCGGGTACGCTCTGCGCCGTGCCGACGTTCGCCGAGCTGAGGTCCGCGGTCCTGCCCGGGGCTCGGTGGCTCGCCGCCGGTCCCGATACGACACCGTCGACCGCGGCGACGCTCGATCTCGCCTGGGTCCGGCTGCTCCGGGCGCGCGTCCCCGCCTTCGATGCCCTCGAGCGTGGCGACCTCGCGATCGCGCCGCGGGCTGCGCTCGCGGTCGTGGCGCCGGATCCGGAGCTGACCGCCGCGCTCGTTCGAGGCTGCATCGAGGCAGGGATCGGTGGGATCGTCCTCGTCGGCGAGGGTGCCGCCGATGACGCGGCGATCGCCGCGATCGCCGCGCCGGCGGGTCTGCCGGTGCTCGATGCCGCCGGCGACGATCCGGCTGCGGTCGAGCGGTCCGCGATCGGGTTCCTCGTGAACCGCCGGGGCGAGCTCGAGCGGCAGGCGACGATCCTCGAGACACGGCTCGAGCGGGTCGCCCTCGATGGGGCCGGACCTGAAGGCCTCGCCGCGGCGATCGCCGGATTCCTCGGCCGCGCGGTCGCGATCGAGGGCCGGCGCGGGGCGACCCTGGCCGTCCACCTGCCCCCGGACGTCGCCGATGCCGCGGCGGCCGTCGCGGCATACCACGATCGGAAGAGGACGGCCGCGCGGATCCTGCTGCCGATCCCGGGCGAGCCCGCAGGCGCGGGAGGCGGTGGCGCCGGCGCGCTCGCTCTCCTCGGGGATCGGCCGCAGACCGAGCTCGAGCGGGTGGCCACCGCGCGGGTCGCAGGGCTCCTGGCCCTCGAGCTCGCACGGGATGAGGCCGTCGGGCGCGCGCTCGAGACGGCCCGTCGCGAGACGCTCCCGGCCGACGGGCCGCCGTGGGTCGTGGTCGTTGCCCGCCAGACGCGGGCCGGCGAGGCCGGCTCGATGGCCGATGCCGCGGACCGCGAAGCGCTCCGGCGCGACCTCCGCGGGCTCGCTCCGGCGCGTCGGCTCACGCTCCGCGGCGACGCGCTGAGCGTGGATCTCCGTCTGGTGGCCGCGCTCGAGGATGCCGACCCCGCGGGCCTCGAGATCGCGGGCCGCATCGGCACGTTCCTCGATCGCCTCGTGGCGGTGTCGCGGCCGTTCGTGGAGCCGACCGGTCGCTCGGCCGCCGAAGCCGAGGCTCGGCAGACGCTCGAGGCCGCCGAGACGCTCGAGGATCCGCCGCGGGTCGCGCGTGCGGACCGGCTCGCCGCGTATCGCCTGCTGGGCAACCTGCACAACGTCCCGGACGGCCCACGGCAGGCTCGGGCGCTGCTCGCGCCGCTCCTTCGCGGCCGGCCGGACGTGCGCCGCGAGCACCTCGCCACGCTGCGCGCGCTCCTCGACCATCCGGGATTGGCCGAGGCGGCGGCCAGCCTCGGCGTCCATCGCAACACGGTCGCCTACCGGCTCCGCCGGATCGAGGAGCTGACGGGCTGGAGCCTCGCCGATCCCGACCTCCGATTCCCGCTGGCGCTCGCGCTCCGACTTGTGCAAGATGAATAACTCGATCGTGCTTCCGCCGAGCGCCCGGAGACGCTGCCCGCCGGTATTCTGACCGCAACCCGCGTTCCGCCGTGGAATCGTGCTGCGAGCACAACCACGAGGGCTTGGAGCGCGGCCTGCGGAGGACCGGCATCGGTGGTCGTCGCCGACGAAGAGGTCGCTGGGATCGATCGGATCGCCGCCGCTCGTGAGCGCGGGATCCGGTTCGTGCAGCTCCAGTTCACCGACATCCTCGGCGTCGTCAAGGCCGTCACGATCCCGATCCATCGCCTCGAGGATTCCGTCCGCCACGGCACCTGGTTCGACGGCAGCTCGGTCGAGGGGTTCACGCGGATCGCCGAGTCCGACCAGTACCTCCAGCCGGACATGTCGACGTTCAACGACATCCCGTGGCAGCCGGGATCCGGTCCGCGTGGCACGGCCCGCGTCATCTGCGACGTGTACACGCCGCGCGGCGAGCCGTTCGTGGGCGACGCGCGCCACGTGCTCCGGCGCCAGGTCGAGCGGGCGCGAGCGCTCGGCTACGTCGTCAACACCGGCCCGGAGCTGGAGTTCTTCCTCCTCCGCCGCGGCGAGGACGGGGAGATCGCACCGCTGCCCCACGACGAGGCCGGCTACTTCGACTTCTCGACCGATCTCGCCCAGGAGGTCCGCCAGGACATGGTCGACGCCCTCGAGGCGTTCGGGATCCGGGTGGAGGCGGCCCATCACGAGGTCGCGGCCGGCCAGCACGAGATCGACTTCGAGTACGCCGACGCGCTGAAGACCGCCGACAACGCGATCACGTTCAAGTTCGCCTTGAAGGCGATCGCGCAGCAGCACGGCCTGCACGCGACGTTCATGCCCAAGCCGATCCACGGGATCAACGGCTCGGGGATGCACACACATCAGAGCCTGTGGTCGCTCGCCGACGAGCGGAACGCCTTCGCCGACCCGAACGCCCCGTACGGCCTGTCCGCCGTCGCCCGCTCCTACATGGCCGGGATCCTCGCCCATGCCCGCGGGATGATCGCGATCCTCGCCCCGCTCGTGAACAGCTACAAGCGGCTCGTCCCCGGCTACGAGGCCCCGACGTACATCACCTGGGGCCGGACGAACCGCTCGGCGCTGATCCGGGTGCCGATGATCTCGCCCGGCAAGTCGATCGAGGGGACGCGGGCCGAGGTCCGCTGCCCGGACCCGTCCTCGAACACCTATCTCGCCTTCGCCGCGATGATCGCCGCGGGCCTCGACGGCGTGGAGCAGGGGCTGACCCTCGGCGAGCCGGTCGAGGAGTCGCTGTTCGAGATGGACGCGGCACGGATCGCCGAGAAGGGCATCCGTGAATTGCCGGGCACGCTCGGCGAGGCGATCGACGAGCTCGAGGCGGACCCGGTGATCACGGCCGCCCTCGGCGACCACGTCCTCTCGCATTACGTGTCCGCGAAGCGGGCCGAGTGGGACGAGTACCGGACCCAGGTCTCGACCTGGGAGCTCGCCCGTTATCTCGAGATGTACTGAGCCGTCACCCAGCCAGGAGAGGAGATCGATGACCGCCCGTCAGACCGCGATTGCCGCGATCACCGCCCACGAGGTCGCGTCCACCCAGGACTACAGCGAGCACGCCGGCGAGGAGATCTTCGGCGAGTACGTGTTCCACGAGGTCGCCCAGCGGCAGTACCTGCCGAGCCCGATCTTCAAGCGGCTCCAGCGGACGATCGCCGGGCTCGAGCCGTTCGACTCGGTCATCGCGGATGCGGTCGCGCACGGCGTGAAGGAGTGGGCGCTCGCCCACGGCGCGACCCACTTCACCCACTGGTTCGTGCCGATGACCGGCTCGACCGCCGAGAAGCACGACTCCTTCCTGGCGCCGACCGGCGACGGCCGGACGATCGCCGAGTTCTCGGGCCGGAACCTGATGCAGGGCGAGCCGGACGCATCGTCGTTCCCGTCCGGCGGCATCCGGGCGACGTTCGAGGCCCGCGGGTACACCGCGTGGGACGTCACCTCCCCGATCTTCCTGCAGGTCGAGCCGAACGGCGTCACGATGACGATCCCGACGGCGTACGTCTCGTTCACCGGCGAGGCGCTCGACCACAAGATCCCGCTCCTGCGCTCGCAGGACGCGTTGGGGAAGCAGGCGCTCCGCGTGCTCCGCTGGTTCGGGAACACCGACGCGTCGCGGGTCTTCACGACGATCGGGCCCGAGCAGGAGTACTTCCTCGTCGACCGCCGCCTCGCGGAGCAGCGGCCCGACCTGTTGCTGACCGGCCGGACCCTGTTCGGTGCCGCGTCGCCCAAGGGCCAGGAGCTCGAGGACCAGTACTTCGGCCCGATCCGGCCGCGGATCCTCGCCTTCATGATGGATCTCGACCGCGAGCTGTGGCGGCTCGGCATCCCGTCGAAGACGCGCCACAACGAGGTCGCGCCGGGCCAGTTCGAGATGGCGCCCGTGTTCGAGCCGACGTCGGTGGGCTCGGACCACAACATGCTCGTGATGTCCACGATGCGCCGGCTCGCCCCGAAGCACGGGCTCGCGTTCCTCATCCACGAGAAGCCGTTCGCCGGGATCAACGGCTCGGGCAAGCACAACAACTGGTCGATGTCGACGGATTCCGGGGAGAACCTCCTCGATCCGGGCACCGACCCGCACGCGAATGCCCAGTTCCTCGCGTTCCTGCTCGCCGTCATCCGGGCGGTCAACGAGCACGCAGACATCCTCCGCGCGTCGATCGCGGATGCCGGCCAGGACCACCGGCTGGGGGCGAACGAGGCGCCGCCGGCGATCATGTCGGTCTTCCTCGGGTCGCAGCTCGAGGACGTGATCGAGCAGCTGGAGGCCGGAGCGGCGTCCGCCTCGAAGCAGGGCGGCTCGGTCGAGCTCGGCGTCACCTCGCTGCCCGTCCTTCCCAAGGACGCGACCGATCGCAACCGGACCTCGCCGTTCGCCTTCACCGGGAACAAGTTCGAGTTCCGGGCGGTGGGCTCGTCGGCGCCCATCTACTGGCCGCAGACCGTGCTGAACACCGCCGTCGCGGACTCGCTCTCGTCGCTCGCCGACGCGCTCGAGCAGTTGTCGCCCGGCGACTTCGACGGGTTGACCTCGATCCTGTCGGGGATCGTGAAAGAGAACAAGCAGGTCCTCTTCGAGGGCAACGGGTACTCCGAGGAGTGGCACGCCGAGGCGGCACGTCGCGGGCTCCCGAACAACCCGACGACGGTCGACGCGCTGCCAGCGCTGACCACCGCCAAGGCGCGGAAGCTCTTCACGTCGTTCGGCGTCCTGTCCGAGCGCGAGCTGGCGTCGCGGGTCGACATCGCCTGGGAGCGCTACGTCAAGGTCTCGAACATCGAGGCGTCGTGCGCGCTCGACATCGCCCGGACGATGATCCTTCCCGCGGCGGCGCGGTACCTCGGCGAGCTGGCCACCGCCGGCGCCTCGGGGGCGTCGCGGGGCGTCGCGGCGATGTGCGACACGGTGGGGTCGCTGACGGACAAGCTGTCGTCGGCGATCTCGTCGCTCGAGCATGCGCAGCACGCGGCCCACGAGGCCGCGACGGTCGAGGCGGAGGCCCGGGCGTTCGTCTCGTCGGTGATCCCGGCCCAGAACGCGCTGCGCGAGGCGGCCGACGAGCTCGAGACGGTGGTCTCGGACGATCTGTGGCCGCTGCCGAAGTATCGGGAGCTGCTGTTCCAGTACTGATGCGGGGTTCCGCGGGAGCCCCTCCCGGGCTCCGGCTACCCGCGCCTCTCGCGGAGCGTCCGCCGCGCCCCTTCCGCGGCGAGTCGATATTCCAAGGAGGCGTAGCGGGCCGCATCGGCTGCCGGGCACGCGCTGTACGGGTTCCCGCGACCCGCGCCGATCGCCGCACTCTCGCCGATATTCCAAGGAGGCTTAGCAGGCCCTATCGGCTATTCCGTACGGGCTGAACGGGTTCGCGTCGCCACTCGCCAGGCGCGCCCGATGCCTTCACGGAATATCGCGTGGGGACTCGGACCGAGATCCCGCGCGTTACGCCTTCTTGGAATACGCCGGGATGCAGCCGGAGGTGACCGGCCGCGAAGGAGCGGCTGCGATCCTCCGGCGATGCCGGATCGCAGGCGACGTCGTGCAGGGCTGGCGAGACGGGCCGGTCGTCTCAGAAGCCGCTACCTCGCGATGCGGATCGGCGTCGGTCTGAGGGAGAGCCGAATCGCGCTTGCGCTCACCCAGGCCGACGCCTCGGATCGAGCCGGCGTCTCACAGGGTTACTGGAGCCGGCTCGAGCGAGGCCAGACGACCAATGCCTCACTCGAGACGCTCGCGGCATGTGCCGCCGCGGTCGATACGGAGCTCGCGGCGTTCCTGCAGGCGCGTCCGGGTGCCGATCTCCCGCGAGACATCGCCCACCTCCGGGGCCAGGCCGCGATCATCCGGGAGGCCGAACGAGGCGGCTGGCACGCGGGCGTCGAGGTCCCGATCGACCCGGATGCTCGGCGCTCGCGCTCCATCGACGTGACCCTTGAGCGTGCGGCGCGACGGGAGATCGCCGTCGTCGAGCTGGTCGACCTCATCGCCGACGCGGGTCAGGACATGCGCGGGCTCAGTGACAAGGTCGCCGCCGTGTGCCGCGCGCGCCCGGACGCTCGCGTCGCCGGAGTTCTGGCGATCCGGGCGACGCGCCGCAACCGAGCATTGATCGCGGAGCTCGCGCCGCTCGTCGACGCCCGGTTCCCGGCCTCATCCGCCGCCTGGCTCCGGGCGCTCCACGACCCCAGCGCGGCGATGCCGAACGACGACGGCGTCGTGTGGGCTCGGGTCAGCGGCGAGGGTCTGTTCGCCCGTCGGCCATAGCCAGCAACGGAGCCATCCGTGCCGCAAGCAGCGCCCGGAACACCTCGACCACGAGCGCACCCCGGACCGCATCGGGCACGAGCGGGTCCAGGAGCGGATCAAGAAGCTCATCGAGGCGCGCCCGACGGTCGGACTCGGCGAGATCCGGTCGCTCGGCGACCGACACGTCCCACAGCTCTCCGTACAGGAACCAGGCGAACTCGTCGTAGACGAGCTGCGCCTCGACCTCCCATGCCTGCGCGGACTGGACCGCGCTCCCGACCTCGAGCGCGGCGGGGACAGCGCTCTCGAGGAGCTCTTCGAGGATGTGATCGCGGCGCGACAGCACGTCGCGCAGGCTCACGCTCCCGACCGCCGCCGTCCCGAGGACCGCGCCCCAGCGAGACGCGCTCCGCGACGCGGACTTGCTCTCGAGCGCCCGAAGGCAGGCGTGGAACGCCCGCGCGACCGAGCGCGCTCGCTCGGCTGGCTCTCCGCCGGCCGCGAGCAGCAGCTTCTGGAGTTCCCAGAGATCGCCCGGGGTCGGTGACGCAAGGATCCGCGCGACGACGGCGTCGACGGTCTCGCGCGTCACGGGGCGTCCTCGGGCTCGTCCGCGAGGAACCGCGCCGCGCGCCGCCCGCCCCGGCGTCCGAGCGCCGACCGCACCCGGCCGATGCCGGACGGCGGCGCGGCCGCCCGCAGGTTGTCGACGCCACGCGCGACCGCCGTGTTCGGGACCTGCCAGCCCGGGTCCATCGGCTGGCTGATCCCGCGCCGGAACAGGAGGAACAGGTCCCCATCGGTGGCCGATTCGAGCAGCCGTGCCGTCTCGGTCGACCGTGCCAGCCGGACGACCGGATGGAAGACGAGCTCGAGCCAGTGGCCGGCAGCCTCCGCCGCGGGCACGACGCGGCCGAGGTCGCGCGACAGGTCGTACGAGTGCGCCTTCACCGACTCGGCCAGCTCGAGATAGCAGTCGATGTCGCTGAGCGGGAAGCGCTCGTCGGGCGCGGCGAGGTTCAGCCCGGTGGCGTCACGGAACCGCGTCTCGGCATGCGTCGCCTCGAGCTCGTCCGCGGTGGTCGTCGGGTCGACGTGGAACCGGGTCTCGAACCGGTCGACATCCGCGTCGATGAACGTCCGCCCCGAGGACGCCGCGATCGACAGGCGCTTGTGGCCGTCCTCCACGAAGTAGGCGTGATCCACCTGGAGGAGGCTGATCGGCAGGTCCGCGATCGTCGGCCGCGCGATCGCCAGATCTGCGATGAGCTTTCGGAGAGGCTTCGTCCGGGGCCGGAACCGCGCATCGAAGTCGCGGCTGCGGTTGACCGAGCCGATGATCTCGGCGATCGGCACCTCGCGGCGTTCGCCCGGCAGGCGCGTCCCGAGGTGCAGCCGGCGTTGGACATCGTCGAACTCGAGGAGGCCGGCATCGGCCGGGCGGCGCGCCGGACCGTCGCTCACGCGTCGACTCCGGACGCGGCCGAGGCGGGCGCGTGCGCCGGTGGGACCTCAGGTTCGGGAGTTGCATGCGGTTCGGCCGCGCCGGCCACCGGAAGTGCGAACGCGAACGTCGAGCCGCGTCCGACCTCGCTCTCGAGCCACATCCGTCCGCCGTGCTCCTCGACGATCTCGCGCGAGATCGGCAGTCCCAGCCCGGTTCCGCGCGGCTTGTCGGTCAGCGTGTCGCCGGCCTGCGCGAACGCCTCGAAGACGCGCTCGCGATCGGCCGGCGCGATCCCGACCCCGGTGTCGGTGACGGATACGACCAGCGACGGCGGCGCGCCGTCGGGGCCGACGATCCGCGCCGTGACCGAACCTGCGGCCGTGAACTTCACCGCGTTCGACAGGAGATTGATCACGACCTGGACGAGCCGATGGTGATCGCCGATGACGACCGGCAGCGACCCGGCGGCCGGGAGCTCCCGTCGCAGCTCGAGCCCGGTGGTCTCGAACAACGCGCCGACGGCCGCGCACGCCTGCTCGACGACCGCGACCAGGTCGACCGGCTCGCGCCGGAACTCCATCCGTCCCGCCTCGATCTTCTGGAGGTCGAGGACATCGTTGATCATCGCCGACAGGCGCTCGCCCTCCGCCGTCATGATCGCCAGGTTCTCGTCGATCTGGCGGACCGCGCGGGCGAGCTTCGGGTCCGCCTCGAGGGCTTCGCGCCCGCCGAGCCCCGCGACGAGGGCCGGCTCGACCACCTCCGCGAACCGCCGCCGGACGAGCCTCGTGAAGCCGACGACCGATGTCAGCGGCGTCCGGAGCTCGTGGCTGACGCTCGCGAGGAACGATGACTTCGAGGCGGAGGCCGACTCCGCCGCCGCCTGCGCCGCGATCGCCGCCTCGGTCGCGCTTGCGAGCTGGGCCGTGCGGGTCGCGACGCGCGCCTCGAGTGAGCGATTCGCCTCCTCCAGCGCGGCGTACAGCCGGGCGTTCTCGATCGCCGCCGCGAGGAGCGACCCCACCGTGAACAGGAGCGGACCCATCGTCCGCTCGAGCCCGCGGCCGGTCACGCGGTTGTCGACCGCGAGCACGCCGACGGTCCGGCCCTGCGTCACCAGCGGCGTCCCCAGGAACGAGTGGACCTCGAGCGCCCGCGCGAACCGGCGGTTCGGCTCGTAGTCGTCCTCGTCGACGTCGCGGAACACCATCGGGCCGTCCGCTCGTGCCAGCTGGACGAGGGTCGCCCGCGTGTCGTAGAGGGGCAGGCGGACCTCGGCGACGAGGGCCGACGCCTCGGACGTTCCGCCGAGCGATCGACCGTCGGTGAGGACGTTCGCGTCGCGATCGACGAGGAGCACGAGCGCCCGATCGAACGGCAGCCGGTGGACGACGGCGTCGAGCGCCCGGCCGATCAGCGCATCGAGATCGAGGGTCGAGGTCAGGACCCCGGCGAGCTCGTTGAGCGCGACGAGCTCGTCCAGTCGCCGCTGGAGCTCCGCGCGCGACTGGGTCGACTCCGCCGTCTCACGCGCGATCGCGTCGCGCTGCTCGTCGACGACGGCGCGCTGGACCGCCGCTTCGCGGGCACGCCGCCGGGCCGCTGCGCCGTACAGCACGACGCCGGCCGGGAGGAGTGCGGCCAGGACGGTCGCCGCCACCTCCCAGCCGGGCGGCCGCGCGACGAGGACCGCAAGCACGGCGACGGAGCCGGCGATCCCGGCGACGATCTCGCGAGCCGCGCCGCGCGGACCCGTCACGCGATCCCCACGGCTCTATCCGACGGGCGTGCCGCCCACCGTGCCGGCGGGAGCCTCATCGACGCCACGCGCCCCGACGACCGCAGGCCCGGCGATCGCGGCGATCGCGGAGAGCAGCTTCAGGTCGGCCGCCTGGTAGACGACCGCTGTCGGGCTGGCGGCGCCGAGCACGCCCAGGGTCCTGCCACGGGCGACGACCGGCGCCGCGATCAGCGAGGCGAACGCGCGCTCCGCGGTGATCGACCGAGCGTTCCCGACGACATCGTTGACCTCCTCGGCGACCCCGCTTCCCGCGACGCCGCCGACGATCCCTTCGCCGACGTGCACGCCCTCGAACGCGGCCCCGACCTCGCCGCCGCCCACCGGCCGGAGATGGTCGTCGCCGACGAGCAGGAATCCGGCGCCGCCCGCCGGCAGCTTCGACGCTTCCCCGACGAGGATCTCGGCCACGGCCGCGAGATCGTGCTCGCCGCTCAACCGGTCCGCGAGCTCGTAGACGAGGTTGAGTTCGCGATACCGATCGAGCGCTTCGCGGGCGAGCGAGCGCTTGTCCGCCTCGCGGGCGACCGCGTACGACAGCACGGCCGCGATCGCGCGCGCGGTCCGATCGCCCTCGACCCAGCCGACCGCCTCGCCCTCGACCGTGATCGGGAACCGCTCGAATCCGATCCCCGGGCCCTCCCGCTCGACGATCACCGTCCCGTCCGCGGCGCTGATCCGGCAGCCCGCGTTCGTCCCGGTCAGGAGCGCCGACAGCATCGGCGCGACGTGCCGATGGCGGACGACGAGCCGCGCGAGATCGAGCTCGGCCATCAGCCGCCCCCGCCCATCCCGAGAGCGGCCCGGGCGACGTCGAGGAGCTCGTCCGGGTCGAACGGCTTGGTCAGGTAGCGGTCCGCGCCTGCCTCGATCCCCTGCTCGCGGTCGTACGCCTGGCCCTTCGCGGTGAGCATGACGACGGTCGTGTCCGCGAGGCCCATCTCCTCCTTGATCGTCCGGCAGACCTCGAACCCGTTCAGCTTGGGCATCATCACGTCCAGGAAGACGAGCTGTGGCCGGTGGTTCCGGACGACATCGAGGGCCTGCTCGCCGTCGGCGGCTGTCTGCAGCTCGACTCCCTCGTCCTCGAGCTCCTCGAGCGTCTGCTCGATGAGGAGGCGGATGTGCTGCTCGTCGTCGACGATGAGGACGGTCGGCATCGGGACCTCGCGGGCGGGCAGTCGGCGGGGCGGCGACGGGCGCCGCCGGGACGTCCAACGATAGCGATTCCGGGACGGTCCCACGGCGATCGCGGCGGCATGCGATCCTCCGGCCGATGTCCGTCGACGCCGCCGCCCTCGACCCGCGCGGCCGCGAGATCCACCCCGAGCGCACGCTCTGGCTCCTGTCGGTCGCGCATGCGGTCAACCACGCCCAGGCCGTCGTCCTGCCGCTGATCTACATCCGGATCATCGCGGAGTTCGGGGTCAGCGCAGCCCAGGTCGCCGAGCTCACGGCGATCGGCGCCTTCGCCAGCGGGATCGTCCAGCTCAGCTACGCGAAGCTCACCCGGGTCGTGTCGCGGCGGATGCTCCTCGCCGGCGGCGGCGTCGTGTTCGGGGCGGGCTTCGCGGCGATGGGTCTCAGCCCGTCGTTCGGCCCGTTCGCGGCGGTCAACGTCGCGTCGCGGGTGGGCGGATCGCCGCAGCATCCGGTCGGCAACGGGCTCCTCGCGGAGCAGTTCCCGGAGGATCGGCGCGGATTCGCGATCAGCGCCCACATCAGCGGCGGCAATGTCGGGACCGTCGTCGTCGCGCTCGTCGGCGCCGGGTTGATCGCGACCGTGGGCTGGCGCTGGGTCGCGGTGATCTTCGGGATCCCGGCCGTCGTCATCGCCCTCGCCATCCTGCTCCTCGTCCGCGAGACCGGACGGGACCGTGCGGCCGCGCGCGCCCACGGCAGCGTCGCGAACGCCTTCCGGACCGTCCTCCGCGACCGCGACCACCGCTGGATCTACCTCGCGTCCGTGCTCGGCGGCGGCGGGCGGGGGCTCGGGGTGGTGAACCTCTTCGCCCTGCTGTATCTGACCTCGGTCCTGCATCTCCCGCCGGCGGTCACGGACCCGATGTACGGGGCGCTGATCGTCCTGTCGGTGCCGATGCCCCTCGTCGCGGGCTGGCTCTCGGATCGCGTGGGACGGAGGCCGGTGATCATCGGCGTGTATCTCGGCGGGGCGATCGCGTTCGCCGTGTTCCTGCTGGTCGGCTCGTCGCTCCCGGGCCTGTGGATCGCGATCGTCCTGATGGGCCTGTTCACGTTCGCCGAGTCGCCGCAGCTCCAGGCGCTCCTCGCCGACGTCGCGCCGCCGCAGGTCCGCGACGCGTCGTTCTCGCTGTACTTCACGCTCGCGTTCGGGGTCGGTTCGACGTGGACCTTCCTGTACGGCCTGCTCATCGACCCGAACGCGCTCGGCGTGGAGCGCGGCCTGCCCTGGATCTTCGTCCTCATGGCGGTCGCGTTCGTCGCGGCCGCGCTCAGTGTCGTGCCGATCCGCGAGCCGGGGCGCCGCGGGACGAGCCGTGGATCGGGCCCCGGGATGAGCCGCATGACCGAGACCGAGGATCGGGTCGCCTGAACGCCCTCTGCTATCATTCGCCGGCCCTGCACAACGGGCATTCGGTCGGGGCGTGGCGCAGCTTGGTAGCGCGTGTCGTTCGGGACGACAAGGTCGTGGGTTCAAATCCCGCCGCCCCGACCATTCGATCGTCCGGCCACCCGGCCGGCTCAATCTCAGACGGCCCTCAGCGGCCGTCCGGAACGTGAGGCCTGATGCCCACCCGGAGGACCAGCCCGCGTCGATCGGCGACCCGCCCGAGCGTGCCGTTCGACCGACCCTCGTCGGAGCTGATCGACTACGAGGATGACGGCGGTCCCCGGGACGGGCTCGCGACGGCTGCGCCGTGGCTCGCGCTCCTGGCCCTGGTCCTCGCGGCGGCGACGATCGGCTATCTCCTGCTCAACCGTGCCTCGGGCGGCGACCTCACCGCGTGCCGAACGGCCGCGTGGGGGGCCATTCCCAAGTCCGATGCGCTCCCGACCGGGTGGTCGCTCGGCTCGACCGACCTGAACGCCAACGGGATCACCGTCTCGGTCATGGCCCCCGATCCCGGCGACGGCTCCAGCCCGCCGGTCGTCTACGCGAGCGTGACGTGCTACGGCGAGGGCGCCCCGGCGGCCCTCGATGCGAACCGCGCCGCCGCGGCCGCCGCCAAGGCGAATGTCGAGGCGCGGACCGACGCGTCCGGAGCCTTCGACATCTCGAACGCGACGACGGGCTCGACGACGACGGTCTTCCGCGTGGGCGGGCTCGTCGCACAGATCGCCGGCGCCGGCGACGCGACCCGCACCGAGCTCGACACGATCGCCGCGGCCGTCGCGGCCGCGATGGGCGATCAGACCGCGGCCGGCACGAGCCCGAACGGGCCTGACGCGGGAGCCTCGGGCAGCGACGAGCCGCTCGGCTCCGACGACCTCCCGGAGGATTCGTCGCCACCGTTCGCTCCGGAGCTCGAGGCGCTCCTGCCGTCGTCGATCGGCGACAAGACGCCGGGTGCGTCTCCCGGCGCCACGATCCCGCTGACGACCGACAGCGCGAGCGCCGCCGACGTCTTCGGCCAGGACCCCAGCTCGCGCGCCCTCGCCGCCCGGATCCGGTCGTTCGGCAAGACCCTCAACGACCTCCAGGTGGCCCAGGCGTTCGATGAGACGGGCGCCGTCGACCTCGCCGTCCTGGGCTTCCGCCTGCCTGGCGCGGACGGTGCGAAGCTCGAGGCGGCGATCCTCGAGACCTGGCTGTCGTCGACGGCGGACGGCGTCAAGACGACGACCGTCACGCTCGGCGGCAAGCAGGTGAAGAAGGTCGACTACGGCGACCAGCAGGCGTTCGAATACGTGTACCGGGCCGGCGACGTCGTCATCGACATCGAGACGTCCGACGAGGCGATCGCGGCCGAGGTGCTCGCGGCCCTGAAGTAGCGCCCGGGACGACGGACGCGCGCGCGACTATTTCTTCGGCGGCATCGACGCCGCGAGGGCGAGGCCGCGCTCGACCCAACGGCGGATCGCGGCGTCGTCGTCGACGTCGGCCGGCGGGACCGCGACGAAGCCCTTCATCGGCCGGCCGGGCATCGGCTCGAACGACTCGGCGCCGGCGGCCTTCGCCGCCTCGATCTCCGGCTCCGGCAGGCGGACGACCCACCGGTCGCGGAAGAGCGACGTCGCCATGTTGCCGCCCACGAAGGCGGCCGGGAACCCGAACATGGGCTTCTGCTTCGCGTCGGGATAGCCCGCGAGGACCGTCGCGAAACGCTCGACGAGCTCGGGCGGGGATTTGGAGAAGCTCGGCATCGCGCGGTCGGCCATGGGCGGATCGTCCTCCTGCGCCACACCGTACACCGGCCCTGCGTTCCCGTCCCGCGGCCGGCCCCGAGCGGCCCCTGGTTCGCTTTAAGGCGACTCGAAGGGTGTTCCGCGATCGTCCGGCCCACGTTCGCAGAGCACTGCGAACCCCGACATACCGCTGAGCACCCGCCACACTCTGGAGCCGACCGATGACCCCTCGCCAGATCCAGCTCGTCCGGAGCTCCTTCGAGCTCGTCGCCCCGATCGCGGACGTCGCCGCGACGATCTTCTACCGCCGCCTGTTCGACCTCGATCCGGCGATTCGCGCGCTGTTCCCGACCGACCTGACCGCCCAGAAGCGGAACCTGATGCAGACGCTCACGGTCGTCGTGAAGAACCTCGACCGGCTCGAGGGGATCATCCCGGCGGTCGAGGCGCTCGGCGAGCGCCACGCGACGTACCGCGTTCGGCGCGACGACTACGAGACGGTCGGTGCAGCGTTGCTCGACACGCTCGGCGAGGGCCTCGGAGACGAGTTCACGCCCGAGGTCCGAGCGGCGTGGGCCGCGGCCTACGGGCTCCTTGCGAGCGTGATGATCGGCGCCGCCGATCGCGCGGCGGCGACCCCTGCCGAGGACGCCGCCGCCTGACATCCACTCCGGCCGCGCGGGCACGCGGCCGTTCCGAGCGCGCGCGCCCCCGGGCCCCGTCAGGGACCCGGGGGCGTATCGTTCCGCCATGATCTCCGCCGCGTGCCGCTGACGCTGCTCCTGATCGCCGCCGGCGGTGCCGCCGGCGCGGTCGGGCGCTATCTCATGGACACGGCGGTGCTCGATCGCTTCGCCGGCGCCTTCCCGCTCGGGATCCTCGTCGTCAACGTCAGTGGTGCGTTCCTCGTGGGATTGCTCGCCGCGTTGATCGTTGACCGCGGCGTGCTCCCGGCGGACCTCCGCAACCCGCTGATGGTCGGGTTCCTGGGCGCCTACACGACCTTCTCGACGCTCATGCTCGACAGCTGGCGGCTGATCGAGGACGGGCTGCCCGTCCTCGCGCTCGTCAACCTGGCCGGATCGGTCGCCCTCGGCGTCGTGGCGGTCGTCGCCGGGCTCTGGCTGGGTCGCGCGCTCGGCTGAGAGGTCCATCGTCGACCCGCGGGATCGACAAGTGTCCAGTCCGCGACAGCGCGCTTTCAGTCGACGCTAAGGCCACCTGAAGCGTCATCCCGATGCTGCATCCATCGAGACGACCACCCGGAACCGACCGGCCCGCTTACCCGAGGAACGACCGATGGACCGCACCCTGATCGCCACGGATCCCGCCGCCCTCCGCCTCCGCCGCGTCGGCCGGCTCGCCCGCCGCCGGATGCGGATCGACGGCGACGACCTCCGGAACGGCACCCACACCGACGGCACCCTCACGATCGAGATCAGCGGGCTCGGCTCGCCGGTCGCGGGGATCCCCGACTCGTTCGAATGGGAGGCCGACCGGCCGATCGCGCTCGTGATCGTCCGGTCGGGGATCGACGGCGAGGACGTCGACTTCCAGGTGGGCCCCAGCCGCCACGGGATCAGCCGCGGGGCCGGTGCCGGCGACGGCACGGGGATCCGCTACGTCGCGTTCTGCTACGACGCCGCTCCGGCTCCGGCCGTTCAGCCCGCGCCCGCGGATGTCCCGGCCGCCGCCGCGGTGGAGACGCCCGTCGCGGCGCCGGTCAGCGCCACGCCGGCTCGTCGGCGCCTCGCGGCCGCGAGCGCCTTCGCGCCCACCGGCCGCGATCGTCGTTCGATCCTCGGGATGCTCCTGTCCGGCTCCCCGGTCCGCCGCGCAGCGATCTGACGCGCTGCGAGCTCGGCCGCTCGGCGGCCGGTCGTCTCGATCTCAGAGCCCCCGACACGACCCGTCGGGGGCTCTGCTGATTCCCGAACCCGGCGGTGGGTCAGATCGCGGCGATCGAGCGCGGGGCGTAGCGCGGCCCGAACGCGGGTGGCCGCCGGCCGCTCACCTCGAGCAGGCGGACGACGCGGGCCCGCTGTCCGCGCCACGGCTCGAGGAGCTCGAGCATCCGCGCATCGGTCCCGCGGATCTCGCCCGCGAGGGCGAAGGCGACGACGTTCGGCAGGTGGAAGTCCCCCACGCTCACCGCGTCCGGGTCGCCCATCGCGCGGAGCCGGACCTCGGCCGACGTCCATGGGCCGATGCCGGGCAGGGCACGGAGTCGCGCATCCGCGGCGTCGGGCGACATGTCGACGATGGCCTCCAATCGGGCCGCATGGTCGGCGACTCGCCGGAGGAGGTCGGCTCGGCGTCGCTCGATCCCGAGCGGATGGAGCTCGTGGTACGGGATCGCCGCGATCGTCGCGGGCTCGGGTTGGAGCCGGAGCCCCCGCTCGCCGTGCGGCCCGGGTGCCGGCTCCCCCCAGCGTCGGAGGAGGCCCCGGAAGCCGCGCCACGCCTCGGTTCCGGTGACCTTCTGTTCGAGGACCGCCGGGATCAGCGACTCCATGACGGCGCCGGTCCGACCGAGCCGGATCCCCCGATGGCGGCGGTCGAGCTCGCGGACCAGCGGATGGTGGTCCGGGACGAAGCCGTCGCGGTCGTCGTCGAGACCGAGGAGGCTCGGCAGGCGCTCGAGGAGGAGGTCCGCTCCGGGCCCCCAGCTCTCGGCGAGGATCCGGTCGCCCGATCGCGTCAGGTCGATCGTGGCCGGTCCGGCGGGGGTGCGGGTCGCGCGGATCACGCGACCGGGCAGGAGCCGCATCGTCGGATCGCCGGATCCGCGGAGGTGGATCGCCAGCGTCCGCGTGAGATCGTGCGGTTCCTCCAGGACGATCGTGCGCGTCGGCATCGATCGAAGTCTCGCAGGTCCGGCGGTTTGCTCCCTCGACGCGAGCCGCTGATCGGCGCCGGTCCCGCGCCGTGGGACGCGGGCGGCAGGTCGCCGAGCCCGGGCTGGGGCGCGATTCGTGCTCGGCGTCACGCTCGTCCCGGGACTTTGACACGCCCGTGACACGCCCACGAAACGATTCGTGAGGCCCGCGCCGAGGCCCGGTCCGGGATCCCTTGCTAAGGTTCCGCCCGACGTGCGACGCCCAAGAGTCGTCGCGGGCCTGGCGCTCATCGCTCTGCTCGCCGCGGCCGCCGTCCCCGGATCTGTTGGATCCCAGGGCCCCAGCCCTGATCAATCGATCGATGCGACCCTCTTCCGAGGTGTGGACGCAGCAGCGATCGACGGGACGCCGGCGATGACTCCGAATCTCGATCCTGCGTACCGGTCTGACGGTGCGCTCAACAACGCGACGGTTCTGCTCGATCCGGAATCGCGACCGACACCCGCCGGTCGCCCGGACGCCGCCAGGATCCAGCCGAACGCGCCCGTGAAGGCCGTGGCGATCCCGCAGTGGCATTTCGACGGGAACATCTCGTGGTACGGCCCCGGGTTCTACGGGAACCGGACGGCGTGTGGCTACGAGATGACCCGCGAGCTGATCGGCGTGGCGCATCGGACGCTGCC
>DASSMI010000145.1:0-15547 GCA_035688935.1 Candidatus Limnocylindrales bacterium
CCCGGGAGCGTGTTCCCGCAGCTGATGCAGGACCGGTCGGTCCACTGGTTCGGCATCCCGCAGCTCGGGCACCGTTTCGAGCCTTCGGTCGACACCGCGAACCGGCTCTCGACGCCTTCGGCCTCTCGCTCGTGACGCTGCCGTCGGAGCATGAACAGCGTCGCGACGATCCCGACGGCCGCGGCCGCGATCAGGAGGAGGAGCTGGGTCACCTGATCCATGACGGGTCCTCTGGCGGCTGGAGCGCGCCCCCGGGCCCGCTCGCCGCGTCTGCACAGCGTACTCCCGCCGCCGCTCGCCAGACGCGCGGCAGGAGCCGCCGCTGCTACGATTCGCGGCGATGCCCTACCGCCTGAGCGAGGACCAGGCCGCCCTCCGCGATGCCGTCCGGATCCTGGCGGACGAGCAGATCGCACCACGCGCGGCCGAGATCGACCGGACGGCCGAGTTCCCGTGGGACGTCAAGGAGCTCCTCGCGGGCCACGACGTCCTCAGCCTCCCGTATCCCGAGCAGTACGGCGGCCTGGGTGGCGACCTGTTGACCGTCTGCCTTGCGGTGGAGCAGATCAGCCGGGTCTGCGCCACGAGCGGTCTGATCCTCGCCGTCCAGGAGCTCGCCAGCCTGCCGCTCCTCCTCGCCGGGAGCGACGACCAGAAGGCGCGCTGGTTTCCCGATCTCGCCTCCGGCAAGCTGCTGATCGCGTTCGCCCTGACCGAGGCGGAGGCCGGCAGCGACGTCGCGGCCGCGCGCACGAGAGCCCGCCGCGACGGGGCGACCGGCGACTGGATCATCGACGGCTCGAAGCGGTTCATCAGCCAGGGCAGCGTCGCGGACCTGATCGTGGTGTTCGCCGCCACCGCGGAGACCGACGAGACGGCGCGCCATCGACGGCTCAGCTGCTTCGTCGTCGAGAAGGACATGCCGGGTTTCGGGGTCGAGCGGATCGAGCACAAGATGGGGATCCGGGGCAGCCCCACCGCCGAGCTGAGCTTCAACGGCGTCCGGGTCCCCGATGCGAACCGGATCGGCGAGGTCGGGCAGGGCTTCGAGATCGCGATGCGGACCCTCGATCGGAGCCGGCCCGGGATCGCCGCCCAGGCGGTCGGGATCGCCCAGGGTGCCCTCGACGTCGCGAGCGCCTACGCCCGCGACCGGACCCAGTTCGGGAAGCCGATCGCCGAGTTCCAGATGATCGGCGCGATGCTCGCCGACATGGACGCCCAGACCGAGGCCGCGCGCCAGCTCCTGTACAAGGCCTGCACCGAGATCGACGCCGGTGCGCCCGATACGGCTCGGTGGTCCGCCGTGTGTAAACTCGTCGCCGGCGACACCGCGATGCGCGTGACGACGGACGCCGTCCAGGTGCTCGGCGGTTACGGCTACATCGACGAGTTCCCCGTCGAGCGGATGATGCGCGACGCGAAGATCACCCAACTCTACGAGGGAACGCAGCAGATCCAGCGACTGGTCATCGCCCGGGCGCTCACGGCCCGCCGCTGATCGGTCGGCGCGCGCGTCGGCTGCACGCGAAGCTCGAACGGAGACTGCCCAACCGTGCGAATCGTCGTTCTCGTCAAACCGGTCCCCGACACGGCGTCGGGGGGTGAGCGCCTCCGCCCCGACGACTGGCGCCTGGACCGGGCGGCGACGACGGCGACGGTCAACGCCAACGACGAGTACGCGCTCGAGGCGGCGCTCAAGCTCACCGAGGCGCACGGCGGGGAGGTGATCCTCCTGACGATGGCCGGAACCGGCGCGACGGACACGATGCGCAAGGCCCTCGCGATGGGCGCGGCGAGCGGCGTCCTCGTGACCGACGACGCGCTGGGTGGATCGGACATCGTCTCGACGACGCGCGTCCTGGCCGGCGCGCTCGGGGCGATGGAGTACGACCTGGCGTTCGCCGGAGCCGACACGTCCGACGGTGGCGGTGGCGTCGTGCCGGCCGGGGTCGCGGCGTTGCTCGGGCTGCCGTACCTGTCCTATGCCGCGAAGATCGAGCCGGACCCGGCAGCTCGGACCGTCCGCGTCAACCGCATCAACCCGGCCGGCTACGAGGTCCTCGAGGCGCCGATGCCGGCCCTCGTCGTCGCGACGCAGGCCCTCGGCGAGCCGCGCTACCCATCACTGAAGGGGATCATGGCCGCGCGATCGAAGGGGCTCGAGACCAAGGCGCTCGCCGACGTCGCGGTCGTGGGCGGCGACGCGGCCGTGGGCGGCGCGGCGTCGACGACAGCCGTCCTGTCGGCCGAGGCACCGCCCCCGCGCGGCGCGCCGCGCGTGATCCGCGAGCCGGCCGACGAGGCCGCTCGCCAAGTCGTCGCGTTCCTCGCCGAGCGGAGGATCATCTGATGCCCGCCGGCGCGATCTGGGTCCACGGCGAGCTCGCGGGCGACGGGAGCCTCGCGAACATCAGCACGGAGGCGGCGACGCTCGCCCGGGCGCTCGGCGACGCCGCCGGCGTGGACGTCGTCGGGGTCGTCGTCGGGGCGGATCCGTCGGCGGCCGCTGGCGAGCTCGCGCGGTACGTGCCGCGGGTGCTCGCGATCGCGGAGCCGGCGACCGCGGACCACGCGGCCGGCACGATCGTCGGCCAGCGGATCGCCGCTCTCGTCGAGCGCGACGGGCCCGCCGTCCTCCTGACGGGCGCAGGGCCCGAGGGACGCGACGTCGCGGGCGTCGTCTCGGCGCTCACCGGCTGGGGGGTCCTCGTGAACGCGGTCGGGGTGACGTGGGACGACGGTCCCGTCGTCACGATGAGCGTCTTCGGCGGCAAGCTGACGACGACGAGCCGGCTCACCGGCGATCACGGGATCGTCACGGTCCGCCCGAACGTCGTGACGGCCGAGCCGGCGGGCTCGCCCGGCCGGGTCGAGGACGTGGAGGCGGCCGGGGCGCTGACGCTTCCCCAGGTACCGATCGTCGACCGCGTGGAGGCCGCCGGCGTCGCCGCCCCGATCGAGGAGGCACGGGTCATCGTCGCCGGCGGGCGCGGCGTCGGCGGATCGGACGGGTTCAAGGTCGTCGAGGAGCTCGCGGCCGAGCTCGGTGGGGCCGTCGGCGCCACCCGCGCGGCGGTCGACTCGGGCTGGATCCCGTACGCCCAGCAGATCGGGCAGACCGGGAAGATCGTCAAGCCGGCCCTGTACCTGGCGCTCGGGATCTCCGGGGCGATCCAGCACAAGGTCGGGATGCAGACGGCCGAGACGATCGTCGCGGTCAACCGCGACCCCGATGCGCCGATCGCCGATTTCGCGGACCTCGTCGTGATCGGCGACCTGTTCGAGGTCGCCCCGGCGATCACCGCCGCCCTCCGGTCCCGGAAGGCCGGGTAGGCAGCGGCGGCGGGGTCGACGCGAGGATTGGGGATCCGATGCAGCCGCTCCTGTTCCTGCCCGTCCTGGCGTTCTTGCTGCTGGCTGCCCTGTTCGCGCTCGTGCTCCGGCGGGCGGGCCGTTTCCTGGCCGCGACGCGCGACGTCGAGCGGTTCCGTCGCCAGGTCGGCGATCTCGCGAGCCGGGCGGAGACGTCGCTCGGCCAGATCTGCTCGCGCGTCGACGCCGTCCGGCGCGGCCAGCTGGCTGCCGACCAGATCGCGGACGACGTCACGGCCTCGATCGACGCGGTGGGGAAGTACGCCGACGAGGCTCGCGGGTTCCGGCCGCCGGCGGACGGCCGCACGATCCGGGACGAGATCGTCGCCGAGCTCGAGCGGGCCGGGCGGGCGCTCGAGATGATCGAGCACGGACGGGCGATCCAGGCCTCCGCGCGATCGGGCGGCCGCGAGATCGAGGCGCAGACGGCGATCAAGCGCGGCTACCTGAACGTCCTCCACGCGCGTGAGGCGATCACCCACCACGCGAAGGCGGCCGCCGATCTCTCGGCGACCGACGGGGCGAGCCGGTTCCAGCAGCGCCGCGTCTAGGGCGAGCGGCGCACGACGCCGATCCGCACCGTATGTAGTGGTATCATGGCTCGACACCACAAGCAGTAGTGGTGCGGCCAGATCGGGAGTCCGGATGCGCTGTCCTCATTGCGGTGAACGCGACACTCGCGTCGTCGACTCGCGCGACCTCGACGAGTCGGCCACGATCCGTCGCCGGCGTGAGTGCCAGGCGTGCGCGACCCGCTTCACCACGTACGAGCGCGTCGAGGCGGCCCGCCTCGTCGTCGTCAAGCGTGACGGCGCCCGCCAGGAGTTCGACCGGGAGAAGCTCGCCTCCGGGCTGCGCAAGGCGCTGACCCGCCGGCCGGTCGCCGACGACGCCGCGGAGCGCGCCGCCGACGAGATCGAGTCCGAGCTCCGCTCGCAGGGCGCGACCGAAGTCGCCTCGTCGCGCGTGGGCCAGCTCGCGATGCAGAAGCTGCGCGAGCTCGACCAGATCGGCTACATCCGGTTCGCCAGCGTCTACCAGAGCTTCGACGATCTCGAGGCCCTGAAGCGCGAGGTCGACAGCCTGTTCGCGGAGCGTGGCGACGAGACGATCGCCGTCGATCTCCGAACCGGCGGTTCGAAGGTCGGCAAGTCCGGGAAGCACGGCCGCTAGTCCGTCGATTCGCTACCCTCGGCGCGTGCCCAGCAGCGCATCCCCACGGACCTCTGGTGTCCTGCCGCGCCAGGCGATTCGAGCGGCCATCGACGCCGGCTGGATCCGCTCGGGCGCGCGGATCGAGGACCGGCACGTCCAGCCGGCGAGTCTCGACCTGACGCTCGGGGCGCGTGCCTACCGGCTCCGTTCCAGCTTCCTGCCCGGCCGGAAGTCCGTCGCCGAGCAGCTCGACACCTTCCTCATGGACGAGATCGACCTCCGAGACGGCGCGGTCCTCGAGCAGGGACGGCCGTACCTCGTGGAGCTCAACGAGGAGCTGGCACTCCCGCCGGGGCTCAAGGCGCGTGCGAACCCCCGGAGCTCGACCGGTCGGCTCGACATCTTCACCCGGCTCCTGACCGATCGGGGTGAGCGCTTCGACGAGGTCCGGGAAGGCTATGCGGGCCGGCTCTACGTCGAGGTCGTGTCGCGGTCATTCACGGTTCGCGTCCGCACGGGGCTCCGGCTCAACCAGCTCCGGTTCATCGCCGGCGAGGCGCCCGTCTCCGACCAGGAGCTCGTCGCATGGCACGGGCGCGAGCCCCTCGTCTTCGCGTCGAGCACGGTCGGGTCGCACGAGCGGGCGCCGGTCAGCGGCGGGCTCTTCCTGAGCGTCGACCTGTCGCGGCAGGCCAAGCTCCAGTACGTGGGCTACCGGGCCCGGCGCAACAGCGCCCTGATCGATCTGGAGCAGACCGGGAAGTACGAGATCCGTGACTTCTGGGAGCGCGTCGCGGCGGATCGCCACGGCAAGCTGATCCTGGAACCCGAGGAGTTCTATCTGCTCGTCTCGCGCGAGCGGGTCCGCGTCCCGCCGGGATTGGCCGCCGAGATGGCGGCGTACGACCCGACGAGCGGCGAGCTCCGGACGCACTACGCCGGGTTCTTCGATCCGGGCTTCGGTGTCGTCGCCGACGGCGAGCTGCCCGGGACGGCCGCCGTCCTCGAGGTCCGCGCCCACGATGTCTCGTTCGCGCTCGAGCACGGACAGACGCTCTGCAAGCTGACCTTCGAGTACATGCAGGAGGCGCCCGACAAGCTCTACGGCGCCGATCTCGGGTCCCGCTACCAGCGCCAGTACCTGGCCCTGGGCCGCCAGTTCCGTGCCGGCTCCATCGGGGAGATGCGGGGGTCCGCGGGGCGCCGACCGGATTCACCGTTGACGCTCGACCTCGTGTCGGCCGAGGCCGACTCGCTGCCCATGGAGCTCCGGCCGGGCTTCGTCGAGCCCGTCGAACCGCGCTGAAACGGTGCCCGGAACGCCGGGCCAGGATGGACGGCCGCCGGATCGCGCTGACCCTCGTCGTCTCCGTCGCGTTCGCGATCACCGTGCCGATCGAGGCGCTGAACGGGTCGCCTGGTGCTCGCGACGCTCGGGCTGACGATCGTCCTGGCGGCGGCGTTCGTCATCGGATCGCGCTGGTTCTGGCGGTTCGGGTTGCGCCACGACACCGGCGCGTCGGCCTGATCCGGTCTGGTACGGTCGGCGCGTGACGATCACCGACGCGCCCGACTGGCGCCGCGACCTGGGCGGCGGCACCACGGTCGCGCTCGTCCAGGCGGGAACGTTCCGATCGGATGCCGGAGCCCTCTTCGGTCCCGTGCCGCGGATCCTCTGGGACCGCTGGGTGCGGACCGAGATCGACGCCGAGAACCGCCTCCTCCAGGCGCTGAACTGCCTGCTCATCGAGACGCCGGCCGGCCGCGTCCTGGTCGAGACCGGGATCGGCGAGCGGATCGACGAGAAGAACCGCCAGATGCGCGGCTACGAGGGTCCGTGGATCGTCGAGGCGCTGCGCGACGCCGGGTTCGATCCGGGCAGCGTCGATGCCGTCGCGATGAGCCACCTCCACTTCGACCACGCCGGGGGCCTGCTCGCCGCGGATGGCTCACGCGCCTTCCCGCGGGCTCGGATCGTCGCCCAGCGGGCGGAGTGGGAGATCGCCCTCGGCGACAACCCGCGCCTCGTCGCGAGCTACGTCCAGCCCGAGCTGCGGCTCGTCGCCGACTGGGGTGCGGAGGGCTGGGTCGACGGTGAGCGCGAGCTCATCCCGGGCGTGAGCGTCGTCCCGACCGGCGGCCACTCGGCCGGGCACCAGGCGATCGTCGTCCGGGCGCCCGGCGCGGCGCCGCTCGCGTTCTTCGGCGACCTCGCGATGCGCCCGTGGAGCGCGAACCCGCGCTGGGTGACCGCGTTCGACGACTTCCCGCTGGATTCGGTCGTCGTGAAGGGCGACCTGTTCGCGCAGGCCGCCGACGAGGCGTGGACGATCGTCCTTTCGCACGAGAAGGATCGGCCGATCGGCCGGCTCGTGCGCGACCGCGACCGCTACCGGTACGAAGCGGCCGAATGACGTACGGCGCGTGTGACACGCGTCCTACACGGTTCGGGACCTCCGGCAGATTTCTCCGCAGCAGGTCTCGCCCTATCGTCGTGATCAACGACGGACCGCCGGACATCAGACCTGAGTCCGGTGGCGCGCAGATCAGACGGTGGGACGCCGAACGACTGCGGTGCCGGCATTGATCACCGCTTCGGCGGTCCGTCGAGCGCTCATCACCAGCCGGCGGCAGAAGCCCGCCGGCTGTTCTGTGTCCGGCGTCAGGGTGTCGACGCGGACGGACCGGCGCTCGGGCCAGCGCTCGGCGCGGACGTCGGCCCGGTGACCGGTTCGGAGCCCGGCCCGGTGCTGGCCCGCTGCGGCAGGATCGCCTCGACCTGGGCGATCGCCGCGCGCTCCGAGAGCGGCGCGAGGACGAACGCGTGGACGGCGCCCTCGGGCCCGATGAAGATCGACGTCGGCAGCCCGCGCGGGCCGTATCGCCGGAAGATCTGCCCGGTCGAATCGGCCGCGATCGTGTAGTCCAGCTGGTAGCGCCCCGCGTACGCCGCGACGTTCTCCGGGCTCGATTCCTGGACGCTGATCCCGATGACGACGAGCCCGCGATCGCGGTACGCGTCGGCGACGTCGCGGATGACCGGTGTCTCCGCCTGGCAGGGCGGGCACCACGACGCCCAGAAGTTCAGCCACACGGCCTTCCCGCGGAGGTCGGCGAGTCGGATCGGCCGGCCCGCCAGATCCGTCAAGGGGCTCGTCGTGCCATCGGCAGCGACCAGCTCGAGCGCCGGCGGGACCTGACCAGGTCGCACGCCGATCTGGGCGTTGGCATCGAGGATGTACTGGGTCGGCTGGGGATCGTTCGGACCGACGGGCACGCTCGTGCCGAGCGGCGTCGTCACGACGACGAGCCCGACGGCCGCGAGGACCACGGTCATCGCGCCGGCGAGGAGCTGGCGCCCGGTGAACGGGCCGATGAGACCGCGGCGCTCGCGGCGGGTGGGGGCCGGGGCCGTCACGACCGGCTCAGACCGCATTGTTGAACGGCACGTACTGCGCCAGGAGGCTGAGCCAGTCGAACACCATCGCGACGCCGATCGCCACGACGAGCAGCCCGCCGATCACCGACACCGCGCGGCCGTGCCGGATGAGCGGCCGGAGCAGGGCCGGCGCGCGATCGTAGAGCAGGGCGATCGCGAGGAACGGCAACCCGAGCCCGGCGGTGTACGCGAGGAGGAGGATCCCGCCCTGGCCGACGGTCGCGCTCGACGACGCGAGCCCCAGGATCCCGCCGATGATCACGCCGATGCACGGCGTCCAACCGATGGCGAAGATCGCCCCGAGGCCAAAGCTCGCCAGCCAGCCGCCGCGACTCGTCACGATCCGGCCGCCGAGCCGCTCGCCGAAGCCCGGGCCGCCCGCCGGTGCGAGCGCCATCGAGCCGGTCGCGCTGGCGACGGAGGCCGACGCCCCGGCGTCCAGCGGGCGCCACGTCCGCTCGAGCGCCGGGATCCGGAGCAGCCCGGCGAGGTTCAGGCCGAGCAGGATCAGCACGACGCCGCCGATCTGGCGCAGGACCGGCATCCACGGCGAGAGTCCCGCCGCGGCGAACGTCGCGGTGATCCCGAGGAGCGTGAACACGACCCCGAACCCGGCGACGTAGGCCACGGCGTGGCGGAACGCCATCCAGCGCGATGGGCGCGTCGATCCCGCGCCGCCCGCCACGGCGACCGCGGTGAGCTGGCCGAGGTACGCCGGGACGAGCGGCAGCACGCACGGGCTGAGGAAGCTGATCAGGCCGGCCGCGACCGCGACGAGGATCGTCAGGTTGTCGCCGTTCATCGGCCGGTCAGACGAGCGACGCGTCGAGCGCGTCGGCGAGGAACGCGCGGAGCTTCGCCGCGGACACGGCGAGCTCGAGGCGGCGCCCCTTGAGCTCGACGACCGGGATCGTGGCGAAGAACTGCCGCTCCCAGTCGGGGTTCGCCGCGATGTCGCGCTCCACGAGGGCGGCGACGGGCAGGCCGCGCGCGGCACGGTCCTCGAGCAGGCCCTGGACGAGGGCGCGCGCGTCGTCGCACAGGTGGCAGCCGTCGCGCGTGTACAGGACGAGCTCGGGGAGGGGACCGGTCACGCGCGCATTCTACGATCGAGGCCCCGGATGGCCCGATCGAGCCATCCCCGTCGGGACTGGACGAGCCGGCCCTCGTGCCGGATGATGCGCGCCGTCAACGGGGTTCGCCCCGGTCACCGCGAGGGCATTGGGGCGATGGCCGTTTCCGAGCAGACCGTCGAGGTTCGCCAGGGTCGCGCATGGACGCGCTGGCTGTTCCGATTCGTCCTGTTCGTCATGGCGCTCGGGCTCGGGGCGGGCGCCGTCGTCGGCGGCCTGGCGCTCCTCCACGAACGCGAGATCGGCCGGATCCTGCCGGGCGTCTCGATCGCCGGCGTGGACGTCGGCGGCCAGACGGCCGATGACGCTCGGGCCGCGGTCGCGGCCCGCTATGCATCGCTCTCGACGGGCGGCGTGATCGTGCGCACGTCCATCGGCAGCACGACCGTCGCCTTCGCCGACGTCGGCCGCGGCGCCGACGTGGACGCGATGGTCGCCGCGGCGGTGGCGACCGGCCGCGGCGGGACGTGGCTCGACGAAGCGGTCGCGTCCCTTCGGCTCAAGATGGAGCCCGTCGAGGTCCCGCTGCGCCTCACCTACGACCACGACCGAGCCGTCGCGGCGGTCACGGCGTTCGCGGGCCGGATGGCCACGAGCGCGATCGACGCGTCAGTCGTCGGTGGCACGTCCTTCCGGGTCATCCCCGGGGTCGACGGCCGGCGCGTGGATGTCGATGCCGCCGTCGCCGCCGTCGACGCGGCGATGCGCGACCCGGCGACGGTCGACGGAGCGGGCGTCACCGCCGGCCTCACGACGGTCACGCCGACCCTCTCGAACGATGCCGCGACGGCGGCCCGGAGCGCCGCGGCGCGGATGGCCAAGGACCTCAAGGTCACGACGGGCCAGCGGACCTGGACGATCAAGGCGTGGCGGATCCGGTCATGGATCTCGTTCGGCTGGACGGACGGGGTGTACGGCCCGCAGGTCGACGCGGCCAAGGTCCCGTCGGCGCTCGCGGGGGTTTCGCGGGCGGTGCTGCGGCCCGTCCTCGACGCGGAGTTCCTCCGTGACAAGCACGGCCGGATCGTCGGTTCGAAGGCGGATCGCGCCGGCCGCAAGCTCGACGTCGCGACGAGCGTCAAGGCCATCGTCGCGGCGCTCCACGCCCGCGCCGCCGCCCCCGAGGCCGCCCCGGTCAAGCTCGCGATCGCCTACGTGAACCCGAGCCTCACGACCGAAGAAGCGAAGAAGCGGGCGCCGCTCATGGTGAAGATCGGCAGCTGGACCACCTACTACCAGAGCTCGGCCCACAACGGGTTCAGCGCGAACATCACGATCCCGGCACGGGTCCTGAACGGAACGGTCGTCCAACCGGGCGCCGTGTTCGACTTCTGGGCCGGTCTGGGCGAGGTCAGCCTGGCCCGCGGCTACAAGATGGGCGGCGCGATCATCGGCGGCCACTCGGTCGAGGGAAAAGCGCTCGCCGGCGGGATCTGCGCGGCGTCGACGACGCTGTTCAACGCGGCGCTCCGCGGTGGCTTCGAGATCGATGCCCGCCAGCCGCACTGGTACTACATCACGCGCTACCCGCTGGGCCTCGATGCGACCGTCTCGAACACGCAGACGATGCGCTTCCGGAACGACACCGGATCCCCGATCCTCATCCGCGGCTTCGGGTCGCCGGGCGTCGTCACGTTCGAGATCTGGTCCGTGCCGAACGGCAGGACGGTGACGTTGAGCGCACCACAGGTCTCGAACATCGTGCCGGGCTACGACACGACGGTCCTCGCGCCGGATCTGCCCAAGGGCACGAGCGAGCGGACGGAGTGGCCGGTCGACGGCAAGGACGTCGTCGTGACGCGGACCGTGCGCGACGCGCAGGGGCGCGTGATCCACCGCGACACGTTCGTCTCGCACTACCACCGGATGGTCGGGATCAACCGGATCGGCACCGGGCCCGCGTGAGCGCGGCCGAGGCCGCGCTGGCGCGGAATTCCCGCCCAGCGGGCGTATTCGACTGAATCCGCGCGCCTCGAGGCCGGGTTCGCCGAACCTGCCCGCCCGACGGGGAGATCCCGACAGGACACGCCCAACCGCGCTCGTCACGCCCGCCCGGCGGGAATCCGGGGCGGCCGGGGGTACGATGGAGCCCGCGCCCCCGTAGCTCAGTGGACAGAGCGAGGCCGTCCTAAGGCCTGCGTCGGCGGTTCGAGTCCGTCCGGGGGCGCCAGACACCAGGCACGCGACGCTTCCGCGCCCGCGTCCCGCGCGGCGACGAACGCGGCGCCCCGGAGGACCCGATGCACAGGGTGACCTTTTCCATGGGCGTCTCGCTCGACGGCTACATCGTCGGGCCGGACGGCAGCTTCGACTGGGGCCCGCTCGACCAGGAGGTCTTCCGCTTCTGGATCGAAGAGATCCGCGGGGTCGGGGCGCACCTGCTCGGACGGCGGCTGTACCAGACGATGCTCTACTGGGAGACCGCGGACCAGGATCCAGCGCTCGGTCCTGACGAGCTCGAGTGGTCCGCGCTCTGGAAGCCGCTGCCGAAGGTGGTCTTCTCCAATACGCTCTCCGCGGTCGAGGGCAATGCACGTCTGGCCGAAGGCGGCGTCGCCGAGGAGATCGAGCGGTTGCGCGCCGAGCCCGGCGACGGCGAGATCGCGATCGGCGGCGCGACGCTCTCCGCCGAGGCGGCCGCCCTGGACCTCATCGACGAGTACCGGATGATCGTCAATCCGGTCCTCGTCGGCGGTGGCATCCCGTTCTTTTCACGGAACGAACGCCGCGTGAATCTCGAGCTGGTCGAGACGCGCACGCTCAGCCCGAGGGTCGTCTACCTTCGCTACCGCGTGATCCACTAGCCGTCACGAGAACGGCTTCACCACCATGTCGAGTACGCGACCCGGAGGACGAGCGCCGGCCCGTAGGCCACCGTCATCGCCGTGACGATCGTCGAGATGTGGAGGAACAGGAGCACATCGGCGAGCGGCACGTGGCGGAGCATCGCGGCGTCCGCAGTCGCTCCGAACCTCTCCACGAGAACCGATGGCCAGGCACACGAGCGGCCGACATCGGTGAGGAGATCCCCGGAGAGGTGTACCGTGCGTCGCGGAGGAGCGTCGATGCCCGAACGAAACGCCCGGGAGCGATTGGCCGACTGGCGGAAGGCCGAGCGCGCGGAGGCATCCACGGAAGCCGGATCGGTGGAGCGTCGCCGCGCCCATACCGCCTCGAGACGGGCGCGCTGGGCGTTCGAGGATGCCGCACGGCTCGCCTCCGAGGACCACGGTGACACCGAGCCCGCCTCGCGCACGCAGGATCGCGCCTTCCGGCGGCTGCACGAAGTCACGAATGCGGCGGCCGCGCTGAACCCGCAACCGAGAGCGCGCAGTGGCCCTCCGGAGACGGCCGAGGAAGGCCATCGGCGTCGGTTCGAGGACGCGGAGATCGCCCGCGAGCTCGGCGAGCTGGACGAGCGCGCCGACCGGGCCTGACGCTCGAGGCGCCCGTCTCGCTAGTCCCAGAGATCGACCTGAGCGAGCCCGGCCGGGCCCAGCACGTCGTTCAGCTCGGCCACGTGGTAGACGTCATGGCTGAACACGCGCTGGAGGACCGATCCGCGCGTGTGCACCCACGACTCGTCCCACTCGGGCCGCCGAAGCGTCTCGTCCAGCATCTCCAGCGTCCACGTGTCCAGGCACCGTTCGACGACCCGGAACGTCGACGCGAGCTCCTCGGAGAGGTCGCCGGCTGACAGGACGTTCACGAGATCGTCGTCGCCCGGGCAGTCGTACGTCGCGTTCGTGAACCGAGTCGTGTCCGCGCCGGGCTCGCCGGCGAAGTCGCACAACCAGAACACGCGCTGGCACGCCGCGTGCCCGATCGTGGCCCAGATCGGCCAGCGGTCGGGCGACGGGCGGAGCGCCAGCTGCTCCTCGGTCAGGTCCGCGACGACGGCGCGGAGCTGCTGGTTGTACCGGGGCCATCGGCTGTAGGCGGGTCGGATGATCGGGCTCGTCATGCGGTCACCGTAGCGTTCATGACGGTGCCTGTCCGGCTTCCCGGCGATCATGGGCCGGCACAGGAGGTAGCCCATGCCCGAGCTCGAGACATTCACCGTCGGCGATCTGACCCCGCGTGCCCACGTCCGCGTCCCCGACGGAGCGCGTTCCGGCGTCGTGGTTCTCCACCCGTGGTGGGGACTCAACGAGGACGTCATCGCGTACGCCGACCGACTCGCCGACGCGGGCTTCGCGGTCCTCGCGCCGGACATGTTCGATGGCAGGATCGCGACCGAGCCGGACGAAGCCGAGAAGCTCGCGGGCGAAGGCGACAAGGTCGCCGATCGGATCGCGTTCGCGGCGGTCGACGAGCTCGCGAAGCGGCTCGAGCCCGACGCCCCACTCGCCGTCCTGGGATTCTCGTTCGGGGCCGCGTACGCGCTCTGGGCCCCATCCGAGCGTCCGCGACTGAGTGCCACGGTCGTCTACTACGGGACGTACACGGACGACTTCCTGAAGCGATCCACGGCCCGCGTCCTCGGCCACTTCGCCGAGGACGATCCGTACGAGTCGGCCGAGAGCGTCAAGGAGCTCGAGACCGCGCTCCGCGAGGCCGGTCGGTCCGTCGAGTTCCACACGTATCCCGGAACGGGGCATTGGTTCGCCGAGCCGTCGCGTGATGCGTATCGACGGGACGCCGCGGAGCTGGCGTTCGAGCGGACGGTGACGTTCCTCCGCGGGGCGCTCGCCGTGGGCGGTTAGCGGGCGGTGTCCACCACGCAGAACCGGTTGCCCTCGGGGTCGGCCAGGATCACGTAGTCGGCGTCCGCGGGCCGCTTGTCCCAATGGACCTCGGTCGCGCCGAGCCCGATGAGCCGCCGGACCTCGCCGGCCTGGTCCTCGGCGTACAGGTCGAGATGGATCCGAGGCGGGATCTGGAGCGACGACCGGACGCGGTCGAGCGACACGTTCGGCCCGGCGCCGTCGATCGGCTTCAGGAGGATGAAGTCGTCCCGCTCGATGCCGCGCTCGTAGCCGAGGGCCGCTTCCCAGAACTGCGCCTGACCCGCGAGATCGTCGACGCGGATGACGATCGAGCCGACCCGCACCATCGGGACATCGTAGGTCCCTTCCGCAGTCGACACCCTCGCCGAACGGGTCAGCGGAAGACGACGAACGCGTCGACGTCGACGCGTGGGCGCGTGCTCGGCCCGGCAAGGACGATCCGGATCGTGTGCGTACCCGACGAGGACCAGCCCCACCCGAACACGAGCGCGCGGTAGCGTGTCGTTGCGGAGTACAGGTCGACGGTGCGGACGTAGGTCCCGTCGATGAAGATCTTGATCCGCCCGCGGCTCGGGCCCAGCCCGGACACGAGCCCGACGGATCGTCCGGTGAACCGGTACGAGGCCGCCGCCCCGATGACGCTCCGGCCCTTCGCCGTCCCGCCGAGGTAGCTCGGGTTCGACACGGTCGACCAGCCCGTCGAGAAGCGGATCGCCGTGCTCGTCTGCTGGACGATCTGCGGCGTGAACGACGCACCCGTCACGTACCCGCCGACGTTCCCGGCGTAGTCGACGGCCCTCGCTCGGAACCGGTAGGAGACGCCCGGGGTCAGGGTCAGCTCCATCGACGGCGACTTGAGCGTGGAGCTCAGCGTGACCCAGGCCCCGCCGTTCGTGCTCCGCTGGAGGACGTAGCGGGCCACCCCGGACCCATGGGCGTCGGCGCCCGTCCAGACGACCCGGGACGGGACCGCGTTCGAGGCGACCGTCCGGATCGTTGCGAGCACGACACGGGGCGCCGTGACGACCGGGGCGACGGTGTCGGCGCCCACCGTCGCGCGGACGACGTTGCCAGCCACGCGATTCTTCCAGCGCGGGATGACGCCGGCGAGGACGAGCTTCTGCGGCGCGTCCGCCTGCGGCCCGACGGAGTCCGTCGCGCCGGAGACCCCGGCCGGGCTCGGCGACGCGTACGGCACGGCGAGCGCGAAGACGCCGGCATCGGTCGTGGTTGCCAGCCAGCTCACATCGAAGAACGGCGCGGACGCGGTCGCGTCGAAGTCGAACGTCGTGGCGTCGAAGAGGGCCATCCCCGGTTGGCCGAAGGCCGCGGCGAGGCCGGCGTCCGTATGGGCGAGCGCCCAGACGGCTTCCCACGAGCCAACCGGATACCACGGATTCCGGTCCGCTTCCGTCGGCCGGACGAGGGCGCCGCTGGTCGACGAGATCACGAGCAGCGACGAGATCGGGTCGATGTGGAAGCCACCCGACGGATACGGCGTGATCGCGGCATAGCTCCCGCCCAGCACGACGCGGTCGCCGAGGATCTGGATCGCATGGGTCGTGAGGTCGAAGAGGCCGCCATCCGGGGCGATCGGCACGAGGCCGTAGAGGTCGGGATTCCACGGAGCGACCGAGCCATCGGCGGCGAGCATCGCGAGGCCGCGCCGAGGCGTTCCGTCGATCGAGCCGAACGACCCCGCGACGATCAACCTG
>DASSMI010000146.1:0-14201 GCA_035688935.1 Candidatus Limnocylindrales bacterium
GATCGGCGACGATGACTTCTACGGCCAGAGCTACTTCTGCGACCCGCGCGGTCAGTTCATCGGCGAGCTCGGCTCCGCCCACGACGAGGAGCTGATCGTCCGCGACATGGACCTCGACAAGATCACCGAGGTCCGCCAGACCTGGCAGTTCTTCCGCGACCGGCGGCCGGACGCGTACGACGACCTGGTCCGGCCCTAGGCGGCGCGTCGCTCGGCCTCGACGGCGGCGCGCGATCGCGTCGCCGCCGGCGCCGACCACCGAAGGGGCTTGGAGATGCAGTTCGGATTCACGATCAAGCCCGAGCACACGATCGAGCGGACCGTCGCCCTGGCACGACAGGCCGAGGCGGCCGGGTTCGGCGCCGGCTGGCTCTTCGACTCGCACGTCCTCTGGCGTGACCCCTATCCCCTGCTGACGCTCATCGCTCAGGCGACGGACCGGCTGCGGCTGGGGACCTGCGTCACGAACCCGGGAACGCGCGAGCCGAGCGTCACCGCCTCGGTCCTCGCCACGCTCGACGAGCTGAGCGGCGGACGGATGGATCTCGGGATCGGCCGTGGCGACTCCGCCCGGCGCGTGCTCGGCAAGCCGCCGACGACGATGGCCGACCTCGAGGAGGCGATCCGGGTCATCCGCGCCCTCGTCGCCGGCGAGCACATCGAGTACGAGGGCACCGATCTCCACTTCCCGTGGACGGCGGGCTGGGAGCTCCCGGTGTGGGTCGCCGGCTACGGACCGATGGCCCTGGCGATGACCGGCCGGGTGGCCGACGGCGTGATCCTGCAGCTGGCCGACCCCGACCTGATCGCGTGGTTCGTCGGGCAGATCCGCGACGCCGAGGCGGCCGCAGGTCGTCCCGCAGGGTCGGTCAAGGTCCAGGCGGCGGCGCCGGCCCATGTCGGCGACCTCGCGCTGTGCCGCGAGCGGACGCGCTGGTTCCCCGCGCTCGTGAGCAACCACGTCGTCGACCTGGTGAACAAGTACCCGCGCGAGCAGCTCCCCGAGTCGCTCACGGGTTACATCCGGGACCGCGCGGGCTACGACTACCTCCACCACGCCGAGGTCGGGTCGTCCAATGCGGGCTTCGTCGGCGACGAGGTTACCGACCGGTTCTGCGTGCTCGGCTCGGTCGACGATCACGTCGCGAAGCTGCATCGGCTCGCGGAGGTGGGCGTCGACCAGTTCAACCTGTACCTGATGAACGGCGACGAGGAGTCGATCCTCGACGTCTACGGCCGCGAGGTGATCCCCGCGATCTCGGGCGCCGTCGCCGGTTCGTAGCCGATCGTCGGGCGGTGCGCGGCTGCACCGCCAGCCGCGCGCGCTGGTGCGGTCCGGATGGGTCCGCTGCGGTCCCTGGCCGGATCGGGTGACTGGCGCCCGCCTCTCCGGCGACCGACGATCAGGGACCCGATCCCCTTCCGCGGAGGACCCGATCCGTGACACGCCTGTCGCTCGCGCCCCGCCACGATCCGTACTGGGACATGGATGGCAAGGGGGCGCGACGGCAGCGGGCGAAGCAGCGCCTCGTCCGGTATGTCGCCTGGATCGTCCTCCTCGCGGTGTTCGCGATCGCGGCGGCCAACCTGCCCGCGGTCGATCCCGAGTACCTGCTGCGCGGCGAGGGCCGGCCGCTGATGGCGGGTGCGCTGCTCACCCTGCTCGGCGCGGCGGCCCTCCTCGCGCTCGCCCGGATCCGGCGGAGCAGCCACGGCTGAGCCGTCGGTGTTCGCCCGCACCGCGAACGCACCGATGACGCCCCCTCGGATGCCCAGCGGTGCGGTCCTGATGGGTCGATAGCCCGCCCGTCATCCTCGACAACGGGACCCCCGGCGGTCCGACGATGCGCGCCGAGAGCGCAGCGTCACCGGAGGGACCCGTCGTGCGACCCATCGCCCCATCCAGGCGACGACGCCACCGTGGGCTTCGCATCGGCGCGCGCGCGCTCGGCGGGGCCGCCGTGCTCGCCGCCCTGTCGGCTCCGGCGGCGACGGCCGCGACGACCGTCAACCTCGACCAGTGGGCGAGCACCGACCTCGCCTGGCAGAACGGCAACCTCAACGGCAACAACAGCCGGTATCCCGAGGGCGGGATCGTCCCGTTCCGGCTCGCGATGGAAGGCATGTCCATCGGCAGCCACGTCATCCACATCAACTACGACGTCACGGCGGGCGGGCACAAGGCGTACGACTTCCTGGCAACGTGGAATGTCACGAACGCGAGCGGCAAGATCTGCATCCCGTCGGGCGGCGCGATCTCGTCGAAGTGCCCGTCGCTCGGGCCATCCTCGTCCGCCGCCTTCCCGAACGATCCGTTCGTCATGGACGGCTTGTCGGTCCACGGCGCCCAGCTGTACTCGGCAGCTCCGCGCCGGCTGACGATCTGGGGCGGGACGATCACGTCGATCTCGGTGCCGGCTCACAGCGGCCCGGTCAGCGGCAACTCCACCGGCGACATGACGGTCCGCTTCAAGGCCACGCGCTCGGCGGTCCTGCTCGCGTGGGGCGGTCACCTCGCCCAGTCGGCGTACTGGAACCGGTTCCTCGGCGGCACGAGCGACGGCGCCTCCATGGTGTCGGGCGCGCCGTGGCACATGCGCACGCTCCAGCTCGACGGCAGCGGGAACAAGAACCAGGACCGCTCGATCCAGCCGAGCGCGATCGTCGGCGAGCTGCCGCCCTTCGCGCTCGCGCCGACGCCGCGCCCGACCCAGCCACCGGCCGCACCGGGCGGCGGCGGCGGTGGTGGCGGCGGCGGCGGTGGTGGCGGCGCGCCGGGCCCCGGCGGCCCGTCCGTGACCGTTCCGCCGACGTCCACGGCGCCGGTGCCGGGCGTCCCCCGGTCGAGCAACGGGGTCGCGACGATCCTGGCGACGATCGGGATCGGACTGCTCGCCACGGTGCCCGCGTTGAGGCGGCGCCGCCGCTGACACCGCTCGAGGGCGCCCGCTCGCGGCGCGCCGCGTCGGCCGCGACCCGCTCGCCAGGAACCGTCGCTTCGCTCGCCCGCAACGATGCCATCGCTCCGGGCCCGATTGGCCCGAGCCGGAAGGCGCCGGATCCGGCATGAGTCATGCGCGGTTCCGCATGACCGAGCGCCGGCGGCGTCTCCAGAGACCGGCTCAGTTGTCCGGGGAACGATGGCGTCGATATCGACGGTCGCAGGCAATCCGGGGCGCCGAGCACAAGACGCTCGTGGAACGGCCCGCCACGACCGCGCTTCGGTATCCTCCATCCGAGGAGGCACCGATGCGAACGCTGATCACGAACGGCACCATCGTCACCGCTGACGGCTCGACGGCCGCCGACGTCCTGATCGACGGCGAGACGATCGCCAGCATCGGCACCGGCCTCGCGGAGAGCGTCACCGCCGACGAGACGATCGATGCCGCGGGCCGGTGGGTCATCCCGGGCGCGATCGACGTGCACACCCACATGGAGCTGCCGTTCGGTGGCACGTTCGCGAAAGACACGTTCGAGTCGGGGACGCGGGCCGCGGCGTTCGGCGGCACGACGACGATCGTCGACTTCGCCGTCCAGTCCAAGGGGAAGAGCCTCCGCGAGGGCCTGGACGCGTGGCATGCGAAGGCCGAGGGCAACGCGGTCGCGGACTACGGGTTCCACATGATCATGAGCGACGTCAACGACGACACGCTCAAGGAGATGGACGGGCTCGTCGCCGAGGGCATCCCCGACTTCAAGCTCTTCACGGCCTACCCGGGCGTCTTCTACAGCGACGACGGCGCGATCTTCCGGGCGATGCAGCAGACCGCGAAGAACGGCGGGCTGATCATGATGCACGCCGAGAACGGGATGGCGATCGACGTCGTCGCGGCGGACCTCGTCGGCGAGGGCAAGACCGATCCGTACTACCACGGCGTCGCCCGCTACCCGATCTTCGAAGGCGAGGCGACGAACCGGGTCATCCGCCTCGCCGAGGCGGCCGGCGTCCCGGTCTACACCGTCCACCTCTCGGCCCGCGACGCGCTGAACGCCGTCCGCGACGCCCGCGACCGCGGTGTCAAGGCGTTCGCCGAGACCTGCCCCCAGTACCTGTTCCTCAGCCTCGACGACCTCGGGAACGGCTTCAACGGCGCCAAGTTCGTGTGCTCGCCGCCGCTCCGGCCGGCCGATCACCAGGAGGAGCTCTGGACGGGCCTCGTCAAGGACGACCTCCAGCTCGTCTCCACCGATCACTGCCCGTTCGACTTCGAGGGCCAGAAGGATCTGGGCAAGGGCGATTTCCGGAAGGTCCCGAACGGGCTGCCGGGCGTCGAGGACCGCGTCGACCTGCTCCACGATGGCGGCGTCGTCGCGGGCCGGATCACGAAGGAGCGCTGGGTCGAGATCATCGCGACGGCCCCCGCAAAGCTGTTCGGGATGTACCCGCGGAAGGGCGCGCTCGCGGTCGGCTCGGACGCGGACATCGTCATCTACGACCCGAGGGCCAGCCGGACGATCTCGGCGAAGACGCATCACATGGACGTCGACTATTCGTGCTACGAGGGCCGCGCCGTCCAGGGCCGCTCGGACGTCGTGCTGAGCCGAGGCAGCGTCATCGTCCGCGACGGGCAGTTCACCGGGAAGAAGGGCGCCGGCACGTTCGTCAAGCGGGCGCCCGCCGACTACGCCCGGATCAGCTGACCGGGCGAACCGCACCTCGGAACGAGATGGCGACCGCGAGCCCGCCGACGATCCGGATCGACGCCGGCGTCGATGCACTCGCGGGCGTCCGGGCGTTCGTCCGGGAGCAGCTCGCGACCGTCGGGGCCGATGACGAGACGACCGCCGACTTCGTCCAGGCCGTCGACGAGCTCGTCTGCAACGTCGTCGAGCACGGCTACGCCGGCGCCCCGGGCTCCGTCGAGGTCGCCTTCGTCGAGACCCCCGACGAGCTCGCCTTCCGGATCCGCGACGACGCGCCGCCGTTCGATCCCACCGCGCTCCCCGAGCCGCCGCTCCACGTCCCGCTCAGCCAGCGGAAGCTCGGCGGGATGGGCGTCCACCTCGCCCGATCGCTGACGGACGGGTTCGACCACCGTATCCTGCCGGGGGGCGGCAACGAGGTCACGGTCCGGAAGCGACGGCGGACGGCGGAGGGAGGCGACTGATGGAGATCACGACCGATCGACCGAGCCCGGACGTCACGGTCATCGGCCTCGACGGCGAGCTCGATGGATCGAACTTCGAGCAGGTGATCGACGCCGGGCGTGCGGCTCGCGACACCGGAGCGCGGCGGATCGTCCTGGACCTGTCGGGCGTGTCCTACATGGGCAGCTCCGGCCTCGTCGCGATCCACTCGATCGCCCTCCTGCTCGCGGGCAGGGAGCCCGCCTCGCCGGAGGACGGCTGGCAGGCGATCCACGACGTCACGCAGACGGTGGGCGACGAGGCGGACGTGCTCCTCGCCGGTCCGCAGGCGTCGGTCCAGCGCGTCCTCGACCGGAGCGGGATGTCCGAGCTGTTCCCGGTCCATCCCGATCGCGCGACGGCCCTCCGCGCCGCGACCGCCTGATCCGCCCCGGGCGTCGTCGCGATGGGCACGCCGACGCTCGGCCGGCTCATCGATCACGAGCGCCTCGAGGCACTCCTGACCGCGGCGGCCGCCGCGGCGCCCGACCTCCGGATCCGGCTCGTCCCGCCCGACGCCGCGCCTTCGCCGAACGGCTGGCTCCGTCGACCGATCGTCGCCGATGGCCAGGTCCTCGCGGCGCTCGAGGTCTCGGGCTCGGGCGCCGGCGACGCGCGAGCGAGCACCCACGCCGAGCTCCTGGCCCGCTCCCTCGAGCTGGCCGCGGGTGAGGCCCTCGCGCGCCGGGCCGTCGCCGAGGCGGCGCTCGACGACCTCCGCGAGCTCGCGCTGATGAGCCGCCTCGCCCAGATGATGGTGAATGAGACCGAGCCCTCGGCGATCGCGCTGACCCTCCTCGAGACGATCTCGCGGCCGCTCAAGCCGACCGCCGGGATCGTCCTCGCGGACGACGGCGTCACCGAGCTCGCCTCGAGCGGCGACGCCGAGACGCTCGACGCGTTGCGCGCGGGCGGCGCGCCGGTTCTCGAGCAGCTCCGCGCGGAGGATCCCATCGAAGGATCGTGCGCGGAGATCGGCCCGGATCCGGGCTCGGCCGGCCGCGGCCGGATCGGCGTCGTCCTCGCGGCGTTCCTCCGCACCGCCAACGGCTACCGGGGGTCGATCCTGCTGGGACGCGAGCCCGGGGAGCCGCTGTTCACGCCGGGCGACAAGCGGCTCGTCGCATCGGTCGCGTCACAGGCGGCACTCGCGCTCGAGCGCGCCGAGCTCCAGCGGGCGGTCGCCGACCGGCGCGCCCTCGACCAGGAGCTCGCGATCGGTCGGCGGATCCAGCTGTCGCTGATGCCGCGGACCTTCCCCGACGTCGCGGGCTGGGAGATCGCCGCTGCCTACGAGCCGGCGCGCGAGGTCGGGGGCGACTTCTACGACGTGTTCCGTCTCCGGGAGCGCTCGAGCGAGATCGGGCTCGTGATCGCCGACGTCTCCGGCAAGGGGATCCCGGCGGCGATCCTCATGGCCGACGCGCGCGCCCTCATCCACGCGGCGGCCGATCACGGCGACGGCCCCGAGGCATCGCTCGGCCGGGTCAATCGGATCCTCATCGCGGAACGCTCGAGCGGGCTGTTCGTGACCGTCGCCCACGCGATCCTCGAGGCGGCGACCGGGCGGCTCGTCCTCGTCCGGGCGGGCCACGAGCCCGTCCACCTCCTGCGGGCATCCGGCGAGCTCGAGGTCCTCGAGCCGCCCGGCCGGATGATCGGCTTCGTCGACGACCTGGGCGTGGCGTCGCTCGAGCTTCGGCTCGAGCCGGGCGACGCGTTCGTGGCCCACACGGACGGCGTCACCGAGGCCCGGTCGATCGACGGCTCGTTCTACGGCGACGAGCGGTTGCGGGCGCTCCTCGTCCGGCTCGCCGGCACGAACGCCGCGACGATCGTCGGGACCGTCGTGGACGACGTCACCGCGTTCCGCGCCGGCGCCGAGCCGAACGACGATGTCACGCTCCTCGTCGTCCGGCGCCAGACGGACGTGACCGCGCCAGAGGACGGGCACCCAAGAAACGTCGATTCGGCGGGACCAGCTTCGTCGGGCCAGTGAGGCCCGGCTCGCGTCGCGGGGCGCGAGATGGCCGGCCGACGGAGGATCGCTGATGCGCTACCTGTTCCTGCTGTGGGGCGACGAGGCAGCCGAGCTCGCGATGACCGACGACGAGCGCGCCGCGATCGTCCGCGCCCACGGCTCGTTCCTGCGGCGGGTCATGGCCGACGGCCGCGAGGCCGTCGGTGAGCCGCTGGGCCCGTCGCGCGAGGCGACCGTCGTGCGGCGGCGCGACGGCTCGGCGACCGACGGGCCGTACCTCGAGACGAAGGAGCAGCTGGGCGGCTTCTACCTGATCGCGTGCCGCGATCGCGACGAAGCGGTCGCCCTCGCCCGCGAGATCCCTTCGAGCCCCGGCCTGGTCGTGGAGATCCGGGCGATCCCGGAGTAGGTCCGCGGGCGGCCGCTGACCTGGCCGGGGCCGAATCGACCGATCCGGGCTAGACTCGGATCGACTCCCAGCTCCCGGCCACGAGGTCGCCTTGCCCGCCGATCTGCTGCTGCCCGCCTTCGCCCTGACGCTCGTCGTGAACGCGGTGATCGTCGCGATCGCGATCCGGGCGCTGCGGGACGGCGGGACCGGCTCGGCGGATCGGCCCGGGCGCTCGGCCGGCCCGTCCCACGCTCCAGCCACGCCGGATCCTCGGCCGGACACTCCGCTCGCGCACCGGCCCATCGAGCTCGCGGCGCGGCCACGCGAGGTCCCGACGGCGCCCACTCCGGACCCATCGGGCGCGAGCGAGGCGGCCACCGCTTCGGCCGAGCCCCCGCCTCCGTCAGCGTCCGGACGCACGCGGACGACGCAGTCCGCCCCGGCCGGGCGGGCGGCGGAGCCGGCCGGCAAGGGGGGCCGTCGCCGGAAGTTCTCCCTGCCGCCACTCGACGAGGATCACGAGAAGGTCAGTCGCTCCATCGAGACGTTCCTCGGCGTCTCCGACGATGCAACGGGGGCCGCCTCCTCCGCCGGCGCACCTGACTCGCCACGGCCGGCAGGCCAATCGGCGGCCGTCGCCGTCGTCACCGTCGCGGTCATCCAGCTCGACGGGCCGGGCCCGCACGACGTTCTCGAGCGAACGGTCCGATCGACCGCCCGCGCCGCCGACGAGGTGACGATCGATCGGCGCGGCCGCGTCCGGGTCGTCCTGCCGGGCACGGGCGAGGTGGCCGCGAAGGCGTACCTCCGACGGATCCGGGCGATCGTCGAGCCGATCGCCGAGGCGACGGAACCGCCATCCCGGATCGTGATCGCCACCGCGACCGAGATCGACGGGGCCGTCGGGGCGGCGCGGCGCCGGGCCGATCGGCGGCTCGCCGTCGCTCTCCGTCAGCAGCCGGCGGCGATCGCGGGCGACGGAGCGGCCGATGACGCGGGCGACGAGATGCCGGAGCCGAGAGCCGCCGGAACCTGAGGTCAGCCTCGGTCGGGCCGGCCCTCGCCCGTCGCGAACCGGGGCTGGGCCGGCTCACGGGATGCGTCGCGGAGCCCGCGCTCGTCAGGCTCGTCTCCCCGGTGGAGCGCCACGAGGCCGATGATCCCTGCCAACGCCCCGAGCGCGACGATCGCGGCGATCAGCTGCTCGGCGCGCAGCGGGCCGGCGACGACCGGATCGCGCCACGTCGACGCGACGACGCCGCGCACGACGGCCCACAGGCCGACCGCGATCACGAAGAGGCGGCCGTCGGAGCGCCGAAGCCCCGGGACGAGTGACAGGATCGCCACGATGACGAGGACGCCGATCGTCGCGAGCCCCTCGAGCGCCCCGGACGGCACCGACGGGATCGCCGGCCCGAGCGAGCCCCACGGGCCGGCGCCGAGGTACGCCGTGGCGGGCTCGCCGGTCGTCGCGACGCCCTGGCCCGTTCCGCCGAGCACGGTCGCGAGCTTGCCGAGCGCGAGGGCGAGGAGCGTCGGCAGCGCGGCGAGCTGGAGCCACGCTCCGGGTCGGCCGTCGAGGAGGACGGCCACGAGGGCGCCGGTGACGCAGCCACCGACGACCGCCAAGGTGAGCTCGAGGCTGCCGACCCCCGGATCGAGGATCCGGCTCGGCTCGGCCGAGAAGAACGCGGCGTGGAGGAGGACGTAGCCGATCCGGCCGCCGACGACCGCGCCGGGAACGATCCCGAGCACGACGAAGAGCAGGTCGTCCACGCGCAGGCCGCGACGCCCGGCGCCGACCCCGGCCAGGACGATCGCGGCGAACACGGCCGCCGCGATGCCGACCGTCTCCCAGCGGATCGCGCTGTCCCCGACGTGGAGGAACGGGTCGAAGTCGAACGCGAGGACGGCGGTCGGCACGATCGGCTGAGTGTACCGGCCGGCCTCGGGCCGACGCGGGACGCTCCCACGGCCCTGCCCGCGGGGAACCGACGGATGCGGGAAGTCGGCAGATCGTTCCATCCGGACCTGTCGGCTTGCCGACACTGGTCGTGTCATTGGTGCGCTCACCCGGCCGTCGCGCGCGCGACGAGCATCTCCCCATCGGTGGCGTGTCCCGGGGGGAACACAACCGAAGGGGACGGACGAGGGGTTGCCCGTCCTGGGGGTTGGACCGCCTGACCTGGGAGTTGCGGCGGTCCGGACGGCGGTCGGCGCCCGGCCTCCTGGGGGGAATGCCGGGCGCCGCCGTCGTCGTCGTCGTGAGGGGTCGCGATGGGCGCTCGCACGAGATTGGGAATCCGGCTGCTCGGACGTCTCGACGTCCAGGTCGGCGGCGCGCCGATCCGTCTGGGCGGACGTCATGCCCAGGCGCTGATCGCCCTGCTCGCCCTCTGCCCCCGCTCGAGGCTCCGCGACACCCTGGCCACCGAGCTCTGGCCCGACGCCGGGACATCGTCCGCCGCGTCGCTGCGACAGGCGCTCTGGCTCATCCGCTCGACCTTCACGGCCGCAGGCCTCGATCCGGACGCGTGGATCGAGGCGGACCAGGACACGATCGGCCTCCATCGCGACGCCGCGCTCGACCTCGACGTCGACCGGTTCGAGCGGCTCGCGACGAGCGAGGAACCCAAGGACCAGGAGCTCGCCCTCCGCCTGTACGGTGGCGACCTGCTGGAGAGCCTCGGTCACGAGTGCTTCGCCGCCGAGCGGGAGCGCCTCTCCGACCTGTACGAGGACGTCCTCGCGAGCGTCGCCCAGCGGCGGCTCGAGCACGGCGACACCGCCGGCGCGCGGCGCGCGGCTGCGGAGCTCCTCGCCCGCGATCCGCTCCGCGAGGAGGGCCACGCGGTGCTCATCGCGGCGTACGGGCGAACGGGCACGCGGTCGCAGGTCGTGCGCCAGTACCGCCGGGTGTGCTCGATCCTTTGGTCCGAGCTCGCGGTCGCGCCGCTCCCCGAGACCGACGCCGCGTACCGCACGGCGCTGACCGTCGCGACCGCGCGGTCCGGCGAGCGGGTCGGCGACGTCATGCACGATTCCGCCAGCTTCGCGAGGCTGCTCGTGACGAGCGCCTGAGCAGAACGTCTGTCACGTCGCGTCCGGGCATCTCCTCCTCGCCGGGACGCAACGAGAACGGCCCCGGCGAATGCCGGGGCCGTTCGATTCGGCGAGCGAGGTCGCGGAGCGACCGCTACGGGGTCGCGGCGATCGCCGCGTCGGCCTGGAGGAGGCCGGCGCCGGTCGCGTCGGTTCCCCACGACATCGTCACGAACGACGGATCGGCGTTGCCGTCCGCGTCGACGTGGAACGGATCCCAGACCTGGGCCGAGCCGGCGCCCATCGGCGCCGCGCTCGACTCGAGGATCGACTCGATCTGCGACTGGCCGAGGCCGTGGTTCTTCTCGAGCATCAGCGCCGCCGTGGCCGCCACATGCGGTGACGCCATCGACGTGCCGCCGACGTAGAAGAAGTTGCCCTGGTTGTTGCTGAGGAGATCGGCGATCCCCTTCGACCAGTACGGGAGGTGGTTGTAGCCGGGGTCGCTCGCGAACGGACCGCGGACCCAGGAGCCCGGAGCCGCGACGTCGAGATCCTGGCCGGCCTTCTCGCGGCTGGAGAAGTCGGTGATGTAGGCGTCGGCGGCGCCGTTCTCGGCGACGTCCCCGGAGTTCGGCTTGAGCGGAGGCGTGAGGCCGCCGTTCGTGTCCTGGAGCCAGAACATCCGGTAGCGGACGCCGTTCGACGGCGGGTTGCCCGACGCACCGTCATCGAGCCACTCGCCCGTCCAGCCGGACGCAGCGGCGGAGATGACCTGCGGGTAGGCGCCGGGCCAGCCCATGCCGGCCTCGCCCTCGTTGCCCGCCGACGCGACGACGACGACGCCGGCCGCGATCGCGCGGTTGATCGCCGCCTCGATCTGGTCGGACTTCACGGTGTCGCCGAGGCTCATGTTGATGACGATCCGCTTGCCGGCAAGCGCCCCGCGCGCGAGCGAGGTCACGTAGTCGATGCCGGCGGAGACCATGCCGTCAGTCCCGAAGTTGATCGAGGTCTGCTGCTCGACCGCGGGGTCATCGCACTTCGGCAGCGCCGGAACCTGGTAGTCGGCGAGCACGCGGACCGGGATGATCGTCGCGTCCGGGGCGATGCCGCGGACCTGGATCGCGGGCAGCGGGTAGCCCTGCGCTGCGTCGGTGTTCGAGCGGTAGTTGTAGCCGATGATCGTGCTCGCGACGTGCGTCCCGTGGGCCGACGTCCGCGACCCGATGTAGCTGACCTGGCGCAGGGCGCCGAGCTCGATGCTCACGCCGCACGGATCGCTGTTCTTCGCCTTGAAGTTCACCGCCTGGTAGAAGCCCTTGCCGAGCTCCTGGGCCACGCGCGCGTCGGGGAAATAGTCCTGCCACTCGGGGACGAGCCCGGTGTCGAGGACGGCGACGTAGACGCCGGCGCCGGTCTCGGACACGTTCTCGACGTTGATCTGGTCCGAGTCCCAGGTCTCATTGCCACCGGCGGTGGTCGTCGAGTTCCGGTACGGGTTGCCGGCGACCGCCGTTCCCGTGAGGAGCGCCACTCCCGCGACGGCGAGCGCCGCGGACATCCGCTTCCGATGCATCGATCGGGGATCCTCCAACGGCCGGCCTCTCCCGAGCCGGCGAACAGAAACGCCCGGCTGGGGGACCGGGCGCGAAGGGATCGACCGTACCGGCCGCTTCTCGGACCGTCAAACGCCGCATGGGATCTCGCGGTGCCGGCTCGCACCGTCCGGCGCCGATGACACGCGGCGGCGTCAGCCGAGCTTGTCGACGAGCTCCCTGACCGCGGCGGCCGACGCGTCGAACGCCGTCTGCTCGTCCGCGCTCAGCGTGATCTCGAAGACCTTCTCCATGCCCGCGCGACCGAGGACGACGGGCACGCCCACGAACAGGTCGTTCGTGTGGAACTCGCCCTGGAGGAGCACGGCGCAGGGCAGGACGCGCTTCCGGTCGCGGAGGATCGCGTCGACCATCTCGAACGCCGACGCGGCCGGGGCGTAGAACGCGGAGCCGGTCTTCAGGAGCGCCACCACCTCCGCGCCGCCGTTCGCGGTCCGCTCCTCGAGCGCCTTGACCCGATCGGCGGACAGCAGCTCCGTGATCGGGACGCCGGCCACGGTCGAGTAGCGGGAGAGCGGCACCATCGTGTCGCCGTGGCCGCCGAGGACGAACGCGTGGGTGTCCTCGACGCTGACGCCGAGCTCCTGGGCGATGAACGTCCGGAACCGGGCCGAGTCGAGCACGCCCGCCATCCCGAGGACCCGCTCCCGCGGGAAGCCCGAGGCCGCGAGCGCGACGTGGCACATCGCGTCGAGGGGGTTCGTGACGATGATCAGGATCGCCTCGGGCGAGTGCTTCGCCGCCTCGGTCACGACCGACCGGACGATCCCCGCGTTCTTCGCGAGGAGGTCGTCGCGGCTCATCCCGGGCTGGCGGGCGAGGCCGGAGGTCACGACGACGATGTCGCTCCCGGCCGTGTCCGCGTAGTCGTTCGTGCCGGTCACCCGAGCGTCGTGCCCGACGACCGGTGCGGCCTCGGCGAGATCGAGGCCCTTGCCCTGGGGCAGCCCCTCGACGATGTCGACGAGGACGACGTCGGCGAGACCGGCCTCGGCGATGCGCTGGGCGGTGGTCGCGCCGACGTTGCCGGCGCCGATCACGGTGACCTTGTTGCGAGCCATGGGGACGTGGACCTCGGGTTCGGACGGGTTCGGGTGGAGTCCGCTCATTCTACGGGCGGCAGCGCGAGCGACGGCTGCGATGGCGGACGTTCGACGACGCGCCGACCCGACGGATGTCGATGGCCCGGCGCGGGCTGCCGACGGGACGATGGACCGGCACACCCCACACGGAGTCGGACCTCATGCCGCTGATCGTCCTCGCCGCCGTCGCCGCGGCGTTCCTCGCCTCGCTGATCGCGATCGCGGTCGCGACCCTTGCCGAGCCCGGCGGGCTCGCGCCGCGGGCGACCGAGACGTGGTGACGACCGCACTGCTCGTCGCCGCCGGTCTGACCGCCCCGGCGATCGTCGTGCTGCTCGTCCTGTTCCTGCTCGGATCGTTCGTCGCGTCGCTCGCCGAGGCCGCGCCGACGGATCTGGTCCGCCCGAGCCCGTCCTGACGACGGACCGCCCGCGAGCGGCGGCTCAGCCCTCTCCGGGTCCCGCGACCTTGAGGTGCGTGCCGTCGTCCTCGAGGACGACCGGTCCGGCCGCCCGGACACCGTCCGAGACACCGTCCGCGTAGGCGCGGAAGTTGTCGGCGAACATCCGAGCGAGGGCGGCGGCCTGGTGGTCGTACGCGATCGGATCCGACCACGTCGCACGCGGCTGGAGCACCTCGCTCGGGACGTCCGGACACGCGGTCGGGACCTCGACGCCGAAGATCGGGTCCTTGACGGTCGGCACGCCGTCGAGCGCTCCCGACAGCGCGGCTCGGACCATCGACCGGGTGTGGTTGATGTTCATCCGCTCGCCCGTGCCGTACGGACCGCCGGTCCAGCCGGTGTTCACGAGCCAGGCATGGACGCCGTGGCGCCCCAGCCGGTCGGCGAGCATGGCGGCGTAGACCCCCGGATGGCGCGGCATGAACGGAGCGCCGAAGCAGGCCGAGAACGTCGCCTGGGGCTCCTTCACGCCGATCTCGGTCCCCGCCAGCTT
>DASSMI010000147.1:0-15530 GCA_035688935.1 Candidatus Limnocylindrales bacterium
GTGGGCATCGCCGGAGCGCTCAGAGCCGGATCGTGACCGAGAGGTCGCCGACCTTCCGCAGGACCTCGGCGCTCGTCGTTCCGCGCCAGCGGTGGAACAGGAGATCGACCGAGGCGTCGCCGACCCGCAGGTTCGACAGCGTCACCTTGCCGATCCAGTCGGGCAGGTTCGGATGGCGCAGCTCGAGCTCGTTCGCGCCGGCGTTCGCCTTCAGGCCGAGCATCGTCTCGACGAAGAGGAACGACGCGCCCGCGGCCCACGCCTGCGGCGAGCACGCGACCGGGTACGGCACGGGATGGGCCGACTCCTCGCGGTCGAAGCCGCAGAACAGCTCGGGGAGCCGGTACTCGGCGAACTGCTGGGCCGCCTGGAAGACGTGGCCCACCAGCCGGTTCGACTCGTCCTCGAAGCCGTAGCGCTTCAACCCTGCGGCGATGATCGAGGTGTCGTGCGGCCAGACCGATCCCGTGTGGTAGCCGATGGGGTTGTAGCCGGGCTGGCCCTCCGCGTACGTCCGCACCCCCCAGCCCGAGAACATCCCGGGTCCGAGGAGCCGGTCCGCCACGTCGCGTGCCCGGGGCGCCGTCGCGATCCCCGACCAGAGGCACTGCCCGGCGTTCGAGCCGATCGCATCCATGTGGCGCTTGTCGCCGTCGAGCGCCATCGCGTAGTAACGCTGGTCCTCGACCCAGAACGCCTCCTCGAACCTGCGCCGGAGCGCGTCCGCCTCGCCGTCGAGCTTGGTCGCGAGGTCCATCTCGCCGCGGAACCGGGCGAGGTTGGCCATCCGGCGCTTCGCGTCGTAGACGTAGCCCTGGACCTCGGCGAGCGCGACGGGCATCTTGGGACCGTTGCCGTCGCGGTCGCGGATGGCATCCCCGGAGTCCTTCCAACCCTGGTTGAGGAGCCCGCGCGACGAGCGCCGTTCGTACTCCACGAAGCCGTCGCCGTCGCGGTCGCCGTACGTGTCGATCCAGTCGAGGCAGCGGAGCGCGGTCGGCCAGTACCGGTCGAGGAACGCCCGGTCGCCCGTCCAGTCGAACGTCGCACCGAAGACGATCAGCCAGAGCGGCGTCGAGTCGACCGATCCGTAGTACGGCGTGTGCGGCAGCTCGCCGGCACCGGCCATCTCCCCGGTCCGGAGCTCGTGGAGGATCTTGCCGGGCTCGGCGTCACGCCAGTCGTCGACCTCGGTCGCCTGGTAGGCGGCCAGCACGGCGAGCGTCTCGAGCGCGATCTGCGGCCGGAACGCGAGCGCCTGGAACGACGAGATCAGCGCATCGCGCCCGAAGAGGGTCGTGAACCAGGGGACGCCGGCTGAGACGTAGCGCTGATCCTCGCCGGGGCCGTCGTTGATCAGGAGGCGGAGGTCCGCCAGCGACCTCGCGAGGGTCAGGTTGAACAGCTCATGGTCCGTCTGGATCGAGGTCGTCCCGCGGCTCCAGGCGTGGTAGGCGGTCGCGCCGTCGTCGGCGTTGATCCGCGGCGGCTCCGGGAACAGCGTCGCGGGCGACGGGTTCGCCGCGCCACCGGCCGCCCCACCGGCCGCGCCACCGGCCGCGCCACCGAGACCCGCGCCGTCGGACACCGTCGACCAGGTCGTCCAGCGCAGGTCGCGCCGCTCGCCCGGCGCCAGCTGGACGTCCCATCGGAAGCGGACCGAGCCGCCCTGGCTGATCTCGTCGTCCGATCGCGCGTCGATGGGACCGTACGCCCCGGCGGGATCCGTGAACGCCACGTGGATCGAGCGGCGGACGCCGTCGAGCCCGTCGTAGCGGAACGTGGCCCGGCTCGGGGTCAGGGCGATCGGCAGGAGCGTCCCGCGCTCGGCCCGCGGATAGCCGCGGACCTCGAAGATGTCGGCGCAGTCCGATCCCAGCTCGACCTCCACGGGGAACGTCAACGGTCGCTCCGCGTGGTTCACGATCCGGACCCGCTCGGACATCCCGTCGACGCCGATCAGGCGGTCGCGCGAGATGCCGATCGAGCGGCCGGCCACCGCGTCGCCGGGGTGGACCTTCGCGTCGGGGTTCCGATCGGCGCTCGGGTTCGTCAGCTGGATCGAGCCGCGGAAGTTCGCCCCCATCGAGCCCTGGAGCAGGACGGGCCGGACGCCCCCGACGCGGAGTGCGCAGCACGAGATCAGACGCGTGTCGAGGTGGTAGAGCCCCAGGCCGCGGGAATCGGGGTGGATGTCACCGAACGGATCGGTCAGCAGGAACAGGTTCCCGTGCTTGAGGACCTGGACGCTGCCCAGGTCCGTCGCCTTCTGGATCGGGACCACGCGCGGCTCGACGAACGCGACGCCGCCGGTGGGACCGTCGCCGGCCCGCGAACCGGCGGCGGCTCGCATCCGCGGCCGGCGCGGCTCGCCGGAGCGAGCGGTGGTTCCACGTGGCGACGGCGCGCGTGGGGCCGTCCGGGTACGGGGCGCGTCACGATGCTGGGGCATCGTCACCTCCGGTGATCGAAGCGAGTCGTTCCGCCTGGTCGGCCATGACCAGAGCATCGATGAGGCGATCGATCTCACCGTCCATGACCCGTGGCAGGGCGGACAGGTCGAGGCCGATCCGGTGATCGGTCACGCGGTCCTGCGGGAAGTTGTACGTCCGGATCTTGTCCGATCGATCGCCCGCACCCACCATCGAGCGGCGGGTGGCCGAATCGGCCTCACGCTGCTCGGCGAGCTTCGCCTCGAGCAGTCGGGACCGCAGGACCGACAACGCCTTGGCCTTGTTCTTGTGCTGGCTCTTCTCGTCCTGGATCTCGACGACGAGCCCGGTCGGCAGGTGGGTGATCCGCACGGCGGAGTCGGTCGTGTTCACCGACTGGCCGCCCGGCCCCGACGAGCGCTTGACCTCGATCCGGAGGTCCTTTTCCTCGTCGATCTCGACGTCCACGTCCTCGGCCTCGGGCATCACGACCACCGTCGCGGTGGACGTGTGGATCCGCCCGGACGACTCGGTCGCCGGGATCCGCTGGACGCGGTGGACGCCACTCTCGAACTTGAGCCGGCTGTACGCGCCGTCGCCGTGGACCTGGACGATCGCCTCCTTGATCCCGCCGATCCCGGTCTCGTTCAGGCTCAGCAGCTCCGGCGTGAAGCGGTGCCGCTCGGCGTACCGGACGTACATCCGGTACAGCTCCGACGCGAACAGGGCGGCCTCCTCGCCGCCGGCTCCCGCCCGGATCTCGAGGATGACGTCGCGGTCGTCGTTGGGATCGCGCGGCAGGAGCAGCACCCGAAGGGCATCGAGCTGGCGGTCCTCGTTGGCGGTCAGGCGCTCGATCTCGTCGGCGGCCATCGCCCGCAGCTCCGGGTCGTCGCCACCGCCGTCGCGAAGCTCTCGGGCGCCGGCCAGCTCGTGCCGGGTCGACTCGAGCGCCCGGAACGCCTGGACGACGGGCTCGAGCCGCGCGAGCTCACGGCCGAGCGTCCGGATGGCGTCCGGATCGGACGTCACCTCGGGAGTCGCGAGTCGTGTCTGGACGTCCTCGTACTGGGCGACGACGTCCCGGAGGCGCGCGTCCAGCCCGGCCCGTTCGCCGTCGGCGCTCATGCCCCCGGGAGTGGCGGGTCGATCGTCGCAGGGACCGTCGCGGTCTCGCCCGCGGCGCCGCCGGAGCCGGGCAGGAGGAGCGTGTCGCGCGGGAGCGTGCCCGAGCCCAGCGGGAGGGCCTCGCCGTCCGCCTTGAGCGCCTGCTCCATCGAGACGATCGCGACCTCGATCATGTCGACGCTCGGCTGCTTCGTCGTGATCATCTGGACGAGGATCCCGGGATACATGATCGCGCGTACGACCGGGTTCGCCCGATGCTTCGCGCCCCACTTGAGGATCTCGTACCCGACCGCCGCGATCACCGGGATGAGCAGGATCCGGCTGCCGATCATGACCAGGGGCTCCTGCCGGCCCACGAGGCTGAACGCGATGATCGAGAGTGCGATCACGACGACGAGGAACTCGGTGCCACAGCGCGGGTGGGCCGTCGGGTACTTGCGGACCTCGTCGACCACGAGCGGATCGCCCGCCTCGAGCGCGTGGATCGTCATGTGCTCCGCGCCGTGGTACTGGAAGACCCGTCGGACGTCGGGTGCCCGGCCGATGAGGAGCAGGTAGCCGAGGAAGATCGCGACCCGGATCAGGCCTTCCACGAGGTGCTGGACGAGCCCGTTCTGGATGTTCGAGGTCGTCGCGCTCGCGATCAACAAGGGCAGGAGGAAGAAGATCCCCACGCCGAACAGGAGCGTGAGACCGAGCATCAGGGCGATGGAGCCCTTGCCGAGCTCGACGCCCTCGTCGCCCTCCTCGCCGGTTCCCGCGGCCTGGACGGACGCGCTGCGAACGAGCCAGCGCGTGCCGACGAACAGCGTTTCGTAGAGGACGATCAGGCCGCGCACGAACGGCAGCTTCGCCCAGCGGGTGCCGTGGAACCCCGAGTCGAGGCGTTCGGTCGCCCACACGATCCGGCCGTCCGGGTGGCGCAGCGCGACCGCGATCGCATCGCGGCCACGCATGAGGACGCCCTCGATCAGGGCCTGGCCGCCATAGGAATAGCGAGGCATCGCGCGAAGTCTAGCCGCTGGCGCCGATCCGGCCGGGCGCGACGGCCTCGATCCGGCGGCGCGCGGCGGCCACGTAGTCGCCGTCGAGCTCGATCCCCGCGAAGCGCCGCCCGAGCTCGAGCGCCGCGACAGCGGTCGATCCGACGCCCATGAACGGATCCAGGACGAGGTCGCCGGGACGCGAGCCCCATTCGATGAGCTGACGCAGGACGCGGAGCGGCTTCTGCGTTGGATGGACCGGGTCCTTGACGCGTTCCCGGCCGCCGCAGATCGGCGACTCGATGAAGTTGTGCATGTCGCGCTGTCGGCCGAAGTTCCACGTGTGGCCCTTGTCCCAGCACGCGACGATGAGCTCGCACGAGTTCAGGAAGCCGGCGCGTCGAAGCTTCGGCGGCGGGTTCGTCTTGTGCCAGACGACGAACTGGAACGTGTCGAACGCCGGATCGAAGACCTCGTGCCACCGCCCGAGCAGGTTGTAGGACGTGAAGGCGAAGAGCGTCCCGGTGGGCTTGAGGACCCGGCGCAGCTCGACGAGCCAGTCGGCCGGATCGAATGGGAGCTGATCCCAGGCGGCCACGTCGTTGTTGAACGACTTGCGCCACGTCAGGTCGATGTTGCCGGTCGAGTACGTCCCGAGGTTGTACGGCGGGTCGGTGCAGATCAGGTCGACGCTGTGGTCCGGAACGCGCGCGAGGAGCTCTCGACTGTCGCCCTGCCAAAGCTGCACATCGCTCGCGCGCGCGACCGTCTCGACCACACGGGAATCGTAGCGGCCGAGAATCGAACACGGCGGGTCCGGAGACCCGCCGTGAAGGATTGCGAGAGGGAGGCTAGGCGCGGACCTGGCGCTCCAGCCGCTTCTGGAACCGCTCGACCTGGCCGGCCGTGTCGATGATCGTCTGCTTGCCCGTGAAGAACGGGTGGCAGTTCGAGCAGACGTCGACGCGGAGCTCCGGGCGGGTGGAGCCCACCGTCCACTCGGTGCCGCACGAGCCGCAGTGGACCTTCGCTTCGTAGTACTTGGGATGAACGTCGGGTTTCACGTGGAACCTCTCCTCGGTCGCCTTCCGTGCCGGGCCAACGCCCGGCCGGTGGTCGCCGTGCCTCGCCGCGGGCTCTACGCCTTGGCGGCGGCGGTCTCGCCCGTGGCCGCCTGGGCCACGACGCGGATCCGCTTCTTCGTCTTCGTCGCGTGCTCGAACTTGACCGTGCCGGTCGTCGTCGCGAACACCGTGTAGTCCTTGCCCAGCCCGGCGCCCGTGCCCGCGAGGAAGGTCATCCCACGCTGGCGGACGATGATCGAGCCGGCGGGGACGAGCTGGCCGTCACCGACCTTCACGCCCAGGCGCTGGCCGACCGAGTCTCGGCCGTTCTTCGAGCTGGAGCCAGCCTTCTTGTGGGCCATCGCGTCTACTCGTCCTTCTTCGTGGTGCGCTTGGGCTTCGCTGCGGCGGGCTTCGCGTCGGCCGCGCCGCTCTGGGTCTTCGCCCGGGGCGTCTTCGGCTCCGTCTTCGCGCTCGAGGCCTTCGCCGTCGAGCTCGCCTTCGCCCCGGCGCTCTTCGCCGGCTTGGACTCGGCCTTCGCCTCGGTCTTCGTGGTCGACTTCGCCGGCGCCTTGGCCGCCGACGCCTTCGCCAGCTTCTCGGCGAGCGCCGCGTCCTCCGCGGCCTGCTTCGCGGCTGCTTCCTCGAGCCGCTGCCGCTCGCTCTTCGCGGCGGCATCGGCCTTCCTCCGGTCCTCGGCCGCGCTGCGCGAGCCGAGCTTCACGTCCGTGATCCGCAGGATCGTCAGATCCTGGCGGTGGCCGTGCTTGACGCGGCGACGGGCCTTGGGGCGGTACTTGAAGGAGACGACCTTCTCGCCGCGATCGCGGCGGACCACTTCGGCCTCCACCGCGGCATCGGCGACCACCGGCTGGCCGATCGCGGACTCGTCGCCGTCGGCCACGAGCAGCACCCGATCGATCGTGATGCTGTCGCCGGGCGCGGCCTCGAGCAGTTCGACTTCGAGCTCGGTCCCGACCTCGACGCGGTACTGCTTCCCGCCGGTCTCGATGACTGCGTACATGGAACCCTTCGACGTGCTGGCGTTGCGGTCCTTCGACCGCGACAACGGACAGGGAGGAGCGCCGGGCAGGTCCCGGGCGCGAACGCGGAGTGTATGGCGGACCCCCGCGGAGCGTCAACCGAGCGGGCGCGTTGTCGGGATGCTACGTCAGTTGACACTTACGTAAGTGTCATCTAACGTTTGATCGGTGATCGAACCTGCCCTTCGGGCCCTCGTCGAGCCGCGCCGGCGCGAGATCCTCGCGCTCATCCGCGACCGGGAGCTGGCGGCGGGCGAGATCGCGACGAGGTTCTCGGTGACCCGGCCGGCGATCAGCCAGCATCTCGCCGTTCTCCGCGAGGCCGGGCTGATCACCGAGCGGAGAGCCGGCACGCGTCGGCTCTACCGGGCCCGACCGGAAGGAGCGGCCGAGCTCCGGACGTGGCTCGCGGACCTCTGGGATGACGGGCTCGGCCGGCTGAAGGACGCCGCCGAGGACGAGGCGCGCGCGGACCAGGAGGCGGGACGATGACCGAGACGACCGCGACGCCGACGGGCGTGATCGAACGGGAGCTGCGGATCGCGGCACCGCCCCGGACCGTGTTCGCGTTCTGGACCGACCCAGCCCGCATCGTCCGGTGGATGGGTCGGACCGCAGTGTTCGAGCCGCGGGTCGGCGGCGCCTTCCGGCTCGACTACAACGGTTCGGACATCGCCAGGGGCGAGATCCTCGAGTTCGATCCGCCGCGACGGCTCGTGATCAGCTGGGGCTGGGAGGCGCCGGGCGACGCGACGCCGCCGGGCTCGAGCACGGTCGAGGTCGTCATCGAGCCGGACGGCTCGGGCGGCAGCGTCCTCCGACTCGTCCATCGCGGACTCGCTCCCGAGGCGGTCGAGGGCCACGCCGCGGGGTGGGACCAGTTCCTCCCGGGGCTCGTCAACGTCGCGGGCGCTTCGGGGAGCTGACGAGGCGGAACGGGGCGGCGGGTCCGCCGGGCTCCGCGAGGACCAGCCGCTCGCGGACGATCGAATCGATCGCGGGCGGCGTCGTCGCGCCCGCCGCCTCTCCGAGGACGGCGACGACCTCCTCCGGTCGGCCGCTTCCGAGTGCCGGATCGAGCCGGGTGGTGATCCGGATCAATGTGCGGCCGTCATCCCCGCCGGCGATGCTGACGTCGGACAGCAGGGGACGCAGGTCGTAGGTTCGTTCTCCTCCGGCTTTGGCGCGGACGCGGGGCAGCGACGGTGCCGCGAGCACGCGGTGCGCGGCGGCGGCGAGCGATCCCGCGTCGAGGGCGGCCGGCGCGAGCAGGACGATCCACTCGGCCGCGACCACCTGTCCGGGCAGCGGCGGTGCGCCGAGCCATACGTCCTCGGCGTCGACCCAGCGATGACCCGGCGGCAGACGGTCGGCGAGCGCCTCGCGGAGCCGCCACGCGGCGACCCGCTCCAGAAGCCAGATCTCGGCGAGCTCGGCCCGCCCAGCGCTCGCGGCCTGCAGCGGCGCGCCGAGCGAGAACCGGTAGCGCGACGGCTCGCCCGCGGTCGGAGATCCCAGGCGGGCGACCGCCAGCCCGCTGGCCGCGAGGGCAGCCTGCCAGGCGTCGACCGCCGCCCTGCCGACCATGTCCGGCGCCACGGGATCCCGGCCGAACGTCAGTCGCCAGCGCTGGACGGGCTCGGGTTGAGGCCTCGAGGCGGCGGGCGCGGCGTCGGATCCAGGCGAGCCAGCCGCGTCGGTCGGACGATCCACGTCTGCTAGTCTCCCGAGCCATGGTGGTGCGGGTCGACGGGCCCCGATGACGGACGCGCCCGATCCCTACAAGGTGCTCCAGGTCGACCCCGACGCCGAGGACGAGGTGATCCAGGCCGCGTACCGGCGCCTCGCCCAGAAGTATCACCCGGACGTCGCGATCGGCCCCGATGGCGCCGCGCGGATGGCGTCGATCAACGCGGCCTGGGAGATCCTCCGCGACCCCGCCCGCAAGGCCTCGTTGGACCTGGCCCGGCGGCTCCAGCGCCGAGCCGCCGAGCGACGCGACGACGCGACCACTCCGGCGTCCGCCGCATCCGCGCCGGCCGCCCCGTCGTCGGCCACGGTTCGAGATCGAGGCGCCGACCAGCAGCGGCCGGCCGAGACGACGTCGTCGGACTGGACAGCCGGGCGGTCGAGCCAGGGGAGCGGCTACGACCCGTCGCGGATGCGCGCCGCCGATGGCTTCGCCGCCGCCGGACCGCCGCCCGGCGATCCGTCCGGCTCCGTCCTCACCTTCGGGCGGTATGCCGGCTGGTCGCTCGGCGAGATCGGCCGGCGCGATCTCGAGTACCTGGAATGGCTCGATCGGATGCCGATCGGCCGGCCGTACCGCGACGAGATCGATGCGATCCTTCGCCGCACGGGGCGTCGGCGGAGCGCGGCCGCCGAGGAGGGCGAGCGCCGCGGGCTGTTCCGCCGGCGCTGATCGCTCAGGACGGGGTCACCACTCCGCGCGCGTCTGGCGGATGTTGATGCTCTGCACGATCCCCAGCCCGACGGCCAGGCTGATCAACGACGCACCGCCGTGGGAGATGAACGGCAGCGGGATGCCGGTGATCGGCATGATCCCGATGACCATCCCCAGGTTCACCACGAGCTGGAAGAGGATCATCGTCGCGAGACCGGTCGTGAACATCGTCCCGAACGGGTCCTTGGAGCGCCAACCGGAGACGAGGAGCCGCCACAGGAGCGCCGCGAACAGCAGCAGCAGGACGATCGCCCCGATGAAGCCGAGCTCCTCGAGGTAGATCGCGGCGACGAAGTCGCTCTCCTGCACGGGCAGGAAGTTCAGCTGGTTCTGGCTTCCGTTCGTGAGCCCGGTCCCGGTCAGCCCACCCGAGCCCACGGCGATCTGCGACTGGGTGAGCTGGTACCCGGCGCCCTGCGTGTCGGCCGCCGGGTTCAGGAACGCGGTGATCCGCTGCTTCTGGTAGTCGCGGAGAACGTACGTCCAGATCAACGGGAGGGCGAAGAGGACGCCGCCGGCCATCGCGCCGAGCCAGCGCAGGCTCGCGCCTGACATGAAGAGCATCCCGGCGAGGATCGCGAGCAGGACCAGGGACGTGCCGAGGTCCGGCTGGAGCATGACGAGGACCCACGGCGGACCCACGAGCACGCACGCGCCCAGGATCGAGGACAGTGAGGTCAGCTTGCCCTGCCGGGCGCCGAGGTAGTTGCTCAGCACCACGATCATCAGGATCTTCGCGAGCTCGCTGAACTGGAAGTCGAACGGACCGAACGAGATCCAGCGGGACGCTCCGCCCACGCCGTGCCCGATGGCGAGCGTCGCCACGAGCAGCCCGAGCTGCACGACGTAGAGCGGCCACGCGAACGTCTTGAGCCACTTGTAGTCGAACGCGGTCGTGACGACGAAGGCGAACAGGGCGATCCCGGTCCACATCAGGCCGCGGACGAACGTCGTGCCGGCGCTGAGCACGGGCTGGCCCCGCTCCACCGAGTTCGTGTACGCCATCACGAGGCCGAGGATCGCGAGCAGGCCGGCGTAGGCGACGAGCTGCAGGTCGAACGCACGCCACGCCGCGCCGATCGAGCGCGATGCCCAATCGGTCATCCGGGCGGGCTCGGCGCGGATCACGCCCATCGCTCGCCCTCGGTCCGTCGCTGGTGCCGCATCGCGTCCATCAGTTCGACTGGTAGAAGTTGCCGCGCTCGAGGAGATAGAAGTTGCGGTAATCGTGCTTGATGTGGAAGTGGAGCTGGAGGTAGTACTTCACGATCTCCGTCGCGGCGTTGCCCTTCGTGCGGGAGTCGTAGGCGAACGCCAGGACCACCAGCTGCGCGTCCTCGCGCGCAACCGCCTTCATGCCGTCCGGATCGCTCGCAACCTTGTGCGGGTTCTTCGGGACGAACGCCACGAACCAGCTGTGGAACGGCAGCCGGCCCTTGCTGTCGCGAAGACCGAACTCGGCGGTTCCGGACTTGCCCGCGGAGACGATCGGGAGGTCGACGAGGTTGTAGGTGTGGCGGACCAGCTCGACGTTCCGGGCGGCCTCACGCATCGTCCGCAGGTCCGATCGTGGGACGTCGATCCGCCGGATGAGCTTCGGCTTGAACGGCCGGACGACCGTCCCGTCCGGCCCGACGATCTGCCGGACGATCTGGGGCTGGTAGAGCTTCCCGCCGTTCGCCAGCGCGGCGTATGCATTGATCAGCTGGATGGGCGTCACGACGTCGTAACCCTGGCCGATCCCGGCCTGGTACGTCTCGCCCGGGTAGATCTGCTCGCCGATCGCCGCTTGCTTCCAGGCATTGCTCGGGACGATCCCAGACACCTCACCGGGCAGATCGATGCCGGTCTTCGCTCCGAAGCCGTACTCGTGCGCCCAGTGGGCCAGGCGGTCGATGCCGAGCATCCCGGCGAGCTGGAAGAAGAACGTGTCGCTCGAGTGGGCGTAGCCGAGCTTGATGTTGATGGCGCCCCATCCCCGGTGGTTCCATTCCCAGAACTTCGTCCGCCCGAGGAGCAGGTACGGCCGGGTCGTGACCGTGCTCGTCGCAGAGATCTTGTTGTCGGCGAGCGCTCCGCTGCCGGTCACGAGCTTGTACGTGGAGCCCGGTGGGTAGTGCGCCTGGATCGCGTGGTTGAGGAGCGGCTTGTTCTTGTCGTTCAGGAGCTTCGCGTAGTCCTTCGCGCTGATGCCGCGCGAGAAGGCGTTGTCGTCGTAGGTCGGGAGCGTGACCATCGCGAGGATCTCGCCGGTCTGCGGATTCATCACGATGACGACGCCGCGCTTCAGGCCGGCGGCGCGCATCCCCCACTGCAGCGCCCGCTGCGCGTACTGCTGCTCCTTGACGTCGATCGTGAGTTGGAGTGAGTCCCCGCCCTGGGGCTGGCTGGTGGTCTCGAGGACTTGCAGCTTTCGGCCGGTCGCGTCGCGCTGGACCGTCTCGCTGCCATACGTGCCGCGGAGGTCGGTCTCGTAGTAGGACTCGAGGCCCGTCTTGCCGATGAGGTCGTCTGGGAGGTAGCCCTGCTTCTTCAGGTCCTCGAGCTGATCGGGGGAAACCGGCGCCGTGTAGCCGAGGATCTGCGACAGGAGCGTTCCCACGGGGTACTGCCGTCGCGTCTCGACGACGACCTCGACGCCTGGGAGGTCAGTGCCGTTCTCGGAGATGAGATGCGCGGTCGCGTCCGGCACGTCCGAGGCGATCCGGACGAGGTCGAACCGGCTTCCCGGATTGCTGTCGATCGCGCCGTTGATGTCGGCGACGTTCAGCTTGAGGAGCGCAGCGAGGCGCGCGACGACGTCGTCGCGCCGCTCCTCGGGCAGGTCGACGGGCCGGATCTTCACCGCGAACGTCTTCACGTTCTTCACGAGCTCGCGGCCGGAACGGTCGTAGATCAGGCCGCGGGTCGATGGGATCGCCTGCTCGACCTCACGATTGCCCTGGCTGAGCTCGGCGTACTGGCCACCGCTGACCACCTGGAGATAGAAGAGGCGCGTCGTGAGCCCGCCGATCGCGAGGACCGCCGCGATCCCGAACACCACGAACCGTGACCACGGGCGGGTCGGCTCGCGGCGGCCGTCCAGGTAGGGCGTCATCGGGGCGCACGCTCCTCGTCCACGACGCGATCGTGGATCGAGACGAGCAGCGGCCCGATCACGGCTGCGGCGATGACGTCGTACAGCACGCTAGGAAGAAGCAGCCGCAGCGGATCGGTCAGCGCGGCAGGCGGTCGCAGGACGGAGAAGAGAACGACGAGGGTCATCGAGTAGACCAGGCTGAGCAACGCAGTGGCGATGATGGCGACCACGGGTCGGATCCGGTTCAGCGACCGAGCGATCAGGCTCGTGGCGCCGACGGCAATGAGCAGTGCGAACGCCGTTGTCCCTAGTGGCCGCGGACCCAACGTGTCGAGGGCGATGCCACCGACGAAGGCCCAGACGAGCCCGGTGTCGAGTCCAGCTGCGACCGTCGTGACGACGGCGAGTACGAAGACGAGGTGCGGTTGGGCATCGCCCACCCGAACGTATTGCGTGACAGTCGATTCGAGGAGAGCGGCCACCGTCGCAGCGATCGCGGCGACGAGCAAGGTCATGAAGTTCGATCCTCGGCGAGCCCAGGTCGCACGCCTACTTCGTGCGTGAGTCCGACGAGCTGCGGCGGCGGTGACGTTCAGGTCGAGTATCCCACGCCGCACCGATCTCGGGCAATGGCCCCTCGCTCGCCGCGCCATCCAGAACGAAGGTCAGGGTTTCACGTGAAACCATGGCTGTCGGTCGTGATGAACCGCCAGATAAGCGCTCTCGTGCACGATTCCCCCACGTCGACCGACCTGTGGGAGGGCTCTGGATGGTAGAATTTGGCTTCGTGAGCGCGATGTTCGGGCGGGTCTGAGTGGGTCAGACGATCGCCTGTGCCAACCAGAAGGGCGGCGTCGGAAAGACCACCACCGTGGTCAACCTGGCGGCTGATCTCGCGCTCGAAGGCGAGCGCGTTCTCGTCGTCGATCTCGATCCCCAGGGCAACGCGACCAGTGGGTTCGGCATCGATCGAACCACGCTCGAAACCACCCTCTACGACGTGCTGCTCGCCGGGCGCGCGATCGAGGATGCGATCATCCCGACTGCCGTCGACGGCTGTGGCCTTGCGCCGGCGTCCGTCGCGCTGGCAGGGGCTGAGGTCGAGCTCGCCGGTGCCGACCAGCGAGAGCGGCGGCTCGCCCGCGTCCTTCGGACCATCGCCGGCGCATACGACTACATCCTGCTCGACTGTCCGCCATCGCTCGGGCTCCTCACCGTGAACGCGCTCACGGCCGCGGACTCGGTCCTCATCCCGACGCAGTGCGAGTACTACGCACTCGAGGGTCTTTCGCAGCTCATCGCGACGCTGAACCTCGTCCGCGACAACCTGAACCCGGCGCTCGGGATCAAAGGTGTCGTCCTGACGATGTACGACGCCCGGACGAACCTGTCAGCGGACGTCGCCTCCGAGGTGCGGAGCCATCTGGGCCCCGCGGTCTTCGACACGATCATCCCGCGGAGCGTTCGCCTCTCGGAGGCGCCCAGCTTCGGACAGCCGATCGCCCTGTACAGCCGCGAGTCCCGCGGCGCCGTCGCCTATGCCGAGCTCGCGAACGAGCTTCGGCGCCGGGACGGCCACGCCACCTCGCTCGATGCTTCTGGCAGCTCGACGCTGACTCCGCCGGTTCTCGGCAGCGTCCCGAGCGACGGCGCCCTCGTGGCAGGGGGTGCGCGATGACCGTTCGATCCGAGCGCCACACCGGATTGGGTCGCGGCCTCACTGCCCTCATCCCACAGCGTGCCCAGCACGCGGCGACGACCGAGATCCCGATCGACCGGATCCAGCCGAACCCGCGACAGCCGCGCGTCCGGATGGATGCCGAACAGCTCGACGAGCTCGCCGCGAGCATCCGCGAGCACGGCGTCCTGCAGCCGATCCTCGTCACGGAGACGCTCGACGGGTACCAGCTCGTCGCCGGCGAGCGACGCTTCCGCGCCAGCAAGCAGGCCGGTCTCGAGCGGATTCCGGCGGTCATCCGGCAGCTCGCCGATCGCGACCAGCTCGAGCTCGCGCTCGTCGAGAACCTGCAGCGCGCCGACCTCGGTCCGATGGAGGAGGCACACGCCTTCCGGGCCCTCGCCGACGAGTTCGGGCTCACGCACGAGACGATCGCGCAGCGCGTCGGCCGAGCGAAGTCGACGATCACGAACACGCTCCGACTCCTCGAGCTCGACCCGGAGGTCCAGGCAGCCATCGCCGACGGCCACCTGACCGAAGGACATGCTCGGGCGATCGGCGGGCTCTCGCCGAGCCAGCAGGCGCATGTCGCCCGGACGGTCGTGGACCAGGGCTTCAGCGTCCGCCAGACCGAGGAGCTCGTTCGGCGGCTCCGCGAGCCCCGGACCACCGCCGCTGCCGCTCCGCAGCGCGCTCCGGATCCCGACCTCGAACGGGTGGAGGAGGAACTGCGCCGCCGGCTCGGCACGAAGGTCACGCTCGCGCGCTCGCGCAAGGGCGGCCGGATCATCATCGAGTTCTACAGCGACGAGGAGCTCGGCCAGCTCTACGACCGCCTGATCGGAGGACCTGCGTGACCGAAGAAGCGACCCAGACGCGAGCCGCCGCGGGCGGGACGAGGCGCAGCAAGGCCGCGTCCGGCTCCGACTACACGGCGGCAAGCATCCAGGTCCTCGAGGGTCTCGAAGCGGTCCGTCGCCGGCCCGGCATGTACATCGGTTCGACCGACCTCCGTGGCCTCCATCACCTCGTCTGGGAGGTCGTCGACAACTCGATCGACGAGGCGATGGCCGGTCACGCGACGACGATCCTCGTGACCGTCCAGCGTGACGGCACGGTGGTCGTCCGCGACGACGGACGCGGCGTCCCGGTCGGCAAGCACTCCACCGGAAAGGACGCGCTCGAGGTCGTCCACACCGTGCTCCATGCCGGCGGCAAGTTCGGTGGCGGCGGCTACAAGGTGTCCGGCGGCCTCCACGGCGTCGGCGTGAGCGTCGTCAACGCGTTGTCCGAGTGGATGCGCGTCGAGTCCGCCCGCGACGGAAACGTCTGGGCGCAGGAGTACACGCGCGGGAAGCCGAAATCGTCCGTCCAGAAGATCGGCCCGAGCAACGGCCGGCGCGGAACGACGACCCAGTTCCGGGCCGACCCCGAGATGTTCGAGTCGGTCGACTACTCCTTCGACACGATCTCGCAGCGGCTACGGGAGTCGGCATACCTCACGAAGGGCGTCTGGATCACGCTCCGCGACGAACGCGTCGATCGCGAGCGGTCCTTCTACTTCGAAGGTGGCCTCGTCTCGTTCGTGCGGCATCTGAACCGGAACAAGGAGGTCCTCCACAACCGACCGATCTATTGCGAGAAGCGCGAAGGATCGAC
>DASSMI010000148.1:0-6032 GCA_035688935.1 Candidatus Limnocylindrales bacterium
TCGCAGGGGCTCGAGCCCGCGGAAGCGGAACGTGATCGGGCCCCGCTCGACGATCTCGAGGCCGATGTGCTCGACGAGGAGACCCACGCGGTCGAGGTCGAACCGCTGGTCGCCGTGGCCGGCAGCGCCGTGGCGTCGGGCGTGGACCGTGTTCCCGGTTGGCGCGCTGAGATCGAGGTCCACGAGGAGCAGCCGTCCGCCGGGCGCGAGCACGCGTTGGACCTGGCTCATCGTGCCGTGGAGCGCGTCGGACGGAAGCTGGTGGAGGACGAGCGACATCGTCACGACGTCGAAGGCGTCGGCGGGGAAGGGGAGGGCCTCGCCGGCGGTCGCCACGAACTCGACGTGCCGGCGGAAGAGCCGCGCCTTCGTCCGTGCCCAACGGACCATCTCGAGGCTGGGATCGATGCCGACGACGCGCCCCGTCGGTCCAGCGGCACGAGCGGCCGCGATGGTCAGCGAGCCCGTCCCGCAGCCGACGTCGAGCACGCGGTCGCCGGCCCGGACTCGCGCGAGGCGGACCTCCTCGGCGCGGAACTCGTCCGCGCGGCCGCGCGCGTGCCACCACGCCCGCAGGTCGTAGCGGATGGGCGTGTGGATCAGGAGCCCGGTCGTCGTCGTGGACGGCTCGGGGACCGGCCCGGCGGTCATCGCCCGGCGCCTCCGTGCTGCAGGCCCGTGAGCAACGTTCGACTGAAGGCCTCGAGCCGTTCGTCGAGCGCACGAGCCGGATGGTGCCCGAGGATTCCGAGGAGGCCGGCGAAGAGCGCGGTCCCGATGATCGCGTCGGTCGCGCCGTCGAGGTCGAACGACGCGAGCCGCCCAGCCTCCTGCTCGGCCGCGAGGAACGCGCGAACGGGCTCGTGGAAGCGAGGGCCACCGAGCGGCGCGCGGTGGATCTCGGTCAGGAAGCGCCCGAGGAGCGGTGGGTCGCCCACGAGGTTCGCGAGCATCGGCAGGACCTCGCGCTGGACGGCATGCGCGCGGCGGACGATCTCGCCGAGACGTTCCTGGACCGGTCCGTCGTCCGGCGGCTCGAGCTCGCCGTACGCCGCCGTCAATCGATCGAACCGTCGGACGAGGGCCGCGAGGAGGAGGTCGTGCTTGTCGGCGAAGTGGTTGTACAGGACCCCGTCCGAGAGACCGGCGGCCCGCGCGACGTCCCGGCTCGTGATCGCGGCCGGCTGGCGATCGGCGAGCAGCTCCTCCGCGGCGTCGAGGAGGCGATCGCGGACCTCCTGCGACGAGGGCCGTGAGCGTGTGTTCATGAGCACACGCTCATGATGGTGGGAGTTCGATGGGCCGTCAACCGGACGGCCGGGTCAGTGGGTCTCGAGAACCGCGCCGAGCTGCGGCGCGTGCTCGCGCTTGTGGCCGTACTGCGTGTACACGAGGAGATCCTCGAGGCTGTACTCCGGGCCGTACCAGGGGACCGTCCCGACCTCGCGCCAGCGCTCGGCGGTGATCCGGTCCACCAGGCCCATCACGAGCCGATAGGCGTCCCGGAGCTCCGCGACGATGGCCTCGACCGGCCAGTCCTTCCGCACCGCCGCCTGGTCGTCGTTGAACGTGGCCGGCGATTCGAATCGGAGCGCCGTCGAAGGCTCCTCGCCCACGAACATCTGGAGGACCTCGGCGAACCTGACCTCGAAGGCGCCCAGGTGGCCGACGAGGTCCTTCGTCGTCCAGACGCCGAGCGCGATCCGTTCCCAGTCGGCCGCCTCGAGGCGGTCGATCAGGGGGTCGATCTCTCGTTGGCCGTAGAAGAGGACGTCACGCGGATTCACCGCCCGAGCGTAGCCGGTTGCGACGCCCGTCGGGATACGCTCCCGCAGTGGCCGTGCCGTTCGCGAAGCAGATCGCGGCGTTCAACCGCCGCGTCACGAATCCGATCCTCGATCCGATCGTGTGGTTCCTCCCCGGCTACGGCCGCGTCGAGACGATCGGCCGGCAGACCGGGCGACGGCACGTCGCGCCGATGATGGGATTTCCCAGCCATGACGGACGCTCCGTCACGTTCGCCCTGACGTACGGGCCGGAGGCGAACTGGGTCCGGAACGCGGTCGCGGCGGGGCGGTTCTGGTACCGGACCAGGACGGGCGGCATCGTCGAGCTCGTGGGACCGACCGTCTACCGCGACGCGCGACGCGGCGCGATGCCGAGGCCCGTCCGCTTGGTGCTCCGACTCCTCCGCGTCGAGGACTTCCTCGTGGCGAGCGTGGCCGGTCAGGCCGGAACGGCTGCCCGCTGACCCTCGACCCAGTCGCGCACGACGCGATCGAGAACGGGCAACGGCATCAGGCCGGACCCCAGCACCGTGTCGTGGAACCCCTGGATCGAGAAGCGCTCGCCCAGGGCCTCCTCGGCCTCCCGGCGCATCCGCTGGATCTCGAGCCGGCCGATCATGTAGGCGAGCGCCTGGCCCGGCGTGACCGCGTAGCGATCGATCTCGGCCGTGACGTGGCCGACGGCCATCGGCGAGTTCGCGACCATGTAGTCGATCGCCTGCTGGCGGCTCCAGCCAAGGGCGTGCATCCCGGTGTCGACGACCAGCCGGCAGGCCCGCATCGAGTCCGCTTCGAGCATCCCCATGCGATCGAGCGGGGTGGTGTAGATCCCCATCTCGTCCGCGAGGCGCTCGCTGTAGAGGCCCCAGCCCTCGCCGTACGCGGCGATGAAGGCGCGCTTGCGGAACTCGGGGATCGTCGTGAGCTCGGTCGAGATCGCGAGCTGGAGGTGGTGGCCCGGGATGCCCTCGTGGTACGAGGTCGCCTCGATCTGGTAGCGGCCCCAGCCCTCCGGATCCGAGGTGTTCATGAAGAACACGCCGGGACGCGAGCCGTCCTTCGCCGGCGGGAAGTAGAACGCGATGGCGCCGCTCTGGGTCTCCTCGACGTCGCAGCCCGCCTTCGGGAGGATCCCGAACCAGTCACCCATCGCCGCTGTGGCCTTGGCCAGCGCCGCCTTCGACGCGGCGACGATGTCCGGGCCGTTCGTGTGGTGGAGCGCCGGGTCCTCGCGTAGCCGGCGGAAGATCTCGGCCACATCGCTCGTCCCGAGCACCTCCGGGCCGAGCTCGCGGTACTCGGCGGCGAGCTTCTCGATCTGGCGAAGACCGATGTCGTGGATCTCCCGGGCCGACGTCGCGAGCGTCGTGTGGTAGCGGACCATCCGGTCGTAGTCGCGGTCGCCGTCCGCGAGCCAGGTCAGCCCGACGTGGTCATCGTCTCGCGCGTGCGGCCGGACCTCGTCGCGGATCGTGTCGCGATAGGCGGCCATCGCCGGGCGGACCTCGCGCTCCACGACGTCGCGGATCCGGCCGCGCCAGGCATCCGGATCGGCGACGCCATGCGGCTCGCTCGTGTCGAGGAGCGGATCCTCGTCGACCGGCTTCGCCAGCCATGCGTCGATCTGGGCGACGGTCTCGTCGCACGCGAACGCCGCCGGCGTCCGGTTCCGGGCGACGCCCTCGCGGAGTCGATCGGCGCTGTCGCGGAAGTTCTTCGCGACCCCGTGGGTCTTCGCGACCATCGCCTCGGCGACGTCCGCGTCCGGGATCGGCAGCTTCGGCCAGCGGACCGGCAGCCCGGCGGCCTGGCCGAAGATGGGATCGACGTCGAACTCGGCGAACCGCGAGTCGAGGATGTCGGCGTTCCGGCGGCCGTCGAAGACGATCATCTCGCGGGTGATCGCGTCCTGGGGCGAGAGGCCGTCCGGTTCGATCGCCTCCGCTCGATCCGCGAACGAGCGGCGGGTCCGGATCTCGTCGTCCTCGCCGGCGCGCGACGCGTCGTCGAAGAGCTCGGCGTGCTGGTAGTTGCCCATGATGTGGCCCCACGTCGGCCACGCCTGGAGCAGGTAGTCGAAGTACTCGGCGGCGAGGGCGTTGACCTCGTCGGTCATCTCGGGCCTCCTGGTGGGTCGTCCCCGGGGTCGTTGCGAGCGATCGTACGCGCGTCCGCGGGTTGCGGCCGGACGGCCGGACGGGGACACTGGACTCGTGACCCAGAAGGCGGTCCACCCACTCGTCGAACAGCTCCGGTTCACCCGTTCGGAGTTCCGGCGCGGGCTCCGCGGGACCCCCGCAGCCGACGGCCTGCGTCGCCTCGAGCCGATGAACTCGATCGGCTGGATCGTTGCGCACATGGCCTGGCACGAGCAGCGCTACTGGCTGACGCGGGCGCTCGACACGACGCCGCGGCCCGAGCTGAACGAGATCGCGGCCAACGGTGGACCGGCGACGACGCCGTCGCTGAGCGCGATGCTCCGGGCGTGGACCGAGGTGACGAAGGCCGCCGATCCCTGGCTCGACCGGATCGCCGCCGACGACCTCCTCGAGCCCTTGCCGGGCTCCGGCCCGCGACGGACGATCGGCTCGGCGCTCCAGCGGGTCACCTACCACTACTGGTTCCACACGGGCGAGATCCTGGCGATCCGCCAGGTCCTCCAGCACCGCCGCCTGCCGGAGTTCGTGGGCAACATCGACGACGAGGCGCCGTACCGGCCGGGCTGAGGCGCATCGTGCGATCCTTCGCCGATGCCGCGCCAACGGATCCCCGATGACGTCCTGTCGGCGGCTCACGCCCGAGCCGCAGCACGGGCAGCCCGCGACTGGCCCGAGGCGGACCGGCTGCGCGCCGAGATCGAGGCGGCCGGCTGGAGGATCGTCGACCGCGGGACGGATTTCGCGCTCGAACCGGCGACCCCGCCGACGATCGAGGCGGGCGGCGTCGTCCGGTACGGTTCGTCGGAGGCGGTTCCGGCACCGCCCGATTCCGCGGCGAGCGGGCCGGCGACCGTGGTGATCGTCGCCACCGACTGGCCAGACGACGTGGCCCGGGCCGTATCGGGCATCGGCGCGTCCTCGCCCGTCGGGACCTCGACCGTCGTCGTGGCGGACGGTCCATCGGTCGAGCAGGATGAGGCGCTGGCTGCCCTCGACGCGTCCGTCGACGTCGTCCGCACGAGCGAGCGGCTCGGGACCGGGGCCAGCTGGGCGATCGGCGTCCGGCGCGCCACGGCGCCCGTCGTCATCATCGTCGACGCCTCGATCGAGGCGACGGGCGACATCGTCACGCCGCTCGTCCGGGCGCTCGACGATCCGACCGTCGGCGTCGCCGGCGGGTTCGGGATCGTCAGCACGGATCTCCGCCGGTTCGAGGATGCGCCGGCGGGCGACGTCACCGCGATCGAGGGATACGTCCTCGCGTTCCGGCGGGCGGATGCGCTCGCCCGCGGCCCGATCGACGAGCGGTTCCGCTTCTATCGGAACCTCGACATCTGGTGGAGCCTCGTCCTCCGCGACGAGGGGGAGGGGAACCCGCCTCGCCGCGCGGTCGCGGTCGATCTCCCCGTGACCAGGCACGCCCACCGTGGCTGGACATCGCTGCCCGACGCCGAGCGCGACCGGCTGAGCAAGCGGAACTTCTACCGGATCATCGATCGGTTCGGCCCGCGACGGGATCTCGCCGGCGCATGATCGGGATCCCGCCCGACGGGTGATCGACGTCTGATCGCGGGCCGGAAATCAGGCGGCGGCAGGCTCGCCGGGCGGCTCGGGGCCGTCGAGGACGCCGAGGCGCTGGAGAACCTCGATCGCGGCCAGCAACCCGCGGCAGAAGCCGTCTTGCTGGTCCTCGGACATCCGGACCCAGCGGATCGCGAAGTCCCGCTCGTCGGTGGAGAGGGCGGCGAACTCGTCGTCAGTCATCCGGGTCCCTGCGGTGACGTGGAGCGCGTGACGGACCGCATCTTGCCACGACGCGGGCGTCCGCTGAAATGCCCATGCAAGGCCCTTGCAGCGCGATCCGGAAGGCTGAAACCCGGCTCTGACGGTCCGGATGGTTCCATGGAGGCAGTGAGGTGGGGCGTGCGTGGCCCGGTCAGCGGCAAGAGCAAGGAGGTATCGAATGCTCGATCCGCAGACCCGCCAGCAGCTCCAGACCAAGTTCCAGCAGGTCAAGCCGCAGCTGAAGCAGCGCTTCAACGGCGTCACCGATCAGGACCTCGACCAGTGGCGGTCCGACCCGGAC
>DASSMI010000149.1:0-4577 GCA_035688935.1 Candidatus Limnocylindrales bacterium
GCTTGACCCATCCGCGCACCTCCGCGATCATCGGGGCGTGGATCGACTCGGGAGCCAGATGGCGATGCCCGGGCGGCCCCGCTCGCGGCAGGTCTGACCCAGACTCGCCCGGCCGAGCGCCGGCCGCCGGTTCCACCCCGCGCGCCACGCGGCGCGCTCCCGCCCTCGAGCCCGCCACACCCCGAGGTTCCCGATGCCCGACGACGAACGGCCGCGGTTCTACCTGACCACCGCGATCGCCTACGCCAACAGCCAGCCCGGCGTTCACACCCTGTACGAGGTGATCGGCGCCGACGCGATCGCACGCTGGCACCGCATGCTCGGTCACGACACCCGGTTCCTCACCGGGACGGACGAGCACTCGGTGAACATCGAGATGCGGGCGAAGGAGGAGGGCCGGCCGCCGAAGGCGTTCGTCGACGAGAAGGTCGAGCTGTTCAAGACGGCCGAGGCGTCCCTCGGCATCGCCCCCGATCGGTTCATCCGGACGACCGATCCCGACCACGTCCGCGTCGCGCAGGAGCTCGTCCGGCGGGCGTACGCGAACGGCGACATCTACCTGGGGACGTACGAGGGCTGGTACTGCCCGAACGAGGGCTTCCGGAACGCGACCGACGTCCAGGAGACGGCACGCGGGACGATCTGTCCGAACCACCCCGACGTCCCGCTCCAGTGGCTCACCGAGTCGAACTGGTTCTTCCGCCTGACGGCGTACCAGGAGCGCCTCGAGCGCCACTTCCAGGAGCACCCGGACTTCGTCCAGCCCGACTATCGCCGGAACGAGATGCTCGGGTTCATCCGGCAGGGCCTCGAGGACTTCTCGATCAGCCGCGCCGGCACGGGCTGGGGCATCCCGTTCCCGATCGCCGAGAACGGCGAGACGTCCCAGCGCGAGGACGGCTCGTGGGATCCCGAGGCGGGCCGGATCTACGTCTGGTTCGACGCGCTGATCAACTACGTGACCGGCGCCGGGTTCCTCGAGGACCCCGACGCGTTCGCGCGGTACTGGCCGGCCGACCTCCACGTGATCGGCAAGGACATCCTCCGCTTCCACACGATCTTCTGGCCGGCGATGCTCTGGAGCGCCGGCCTCGAGGCGCCGCGGCGGGTCTGGGCGCACGGCTGGCTCGTGACCGCGGGCGGCGAGCGGATGAGCAAGAGCCGCGGCAACTTCCTGGACGTCGCCGACTTCGTCCGGGCATTCGGGAGTGACGGGGCCCGCTACGTCGCGCTCCGCGAGGTCCCGTTCGACAAGGACGCCGAGGTGTCGTGGGACGGCTTCGTCCGGCGCTACAACGCCGACCTCGCGAACGACTTCGGCAACCTCGTCAACCGGACCGTCTCGATGACGAACCGGTACCTCGACGGCGCGCGCCCGGCGCCCGGGTCGGGCGGGCCGCTGCCGTCGTCGTGGCCGAGCGTCGTCGACGCGGCAGCCGGCGCGATCGACGGCTGTCTCCTCCACGAGGCGCTCACGGCGATCTGGTCGTTCGTCGGCGAGGCGAACCGCTTCGTCGACGCCGAGAAGCCATGGGAGCTCAACAAGGCGGCCAGGGCGGGCGACGCCGAGGCGGGCGAGCGGCTCGTCGCCGTGCTCGGCGACCTCGTCGAGGCCTGCCGGCTGATCGCCCTGGCCGCGGCGCCGTTCCTGCCGGCGACCGCCCCGCGGGTGCTCGCCCAGCTCGGCCATGCGTATCCGTACGCGGCGGACGGCAACGGCGGCCCGCCGCTCCTCGACGAGCTCACGTGGGGCGCCCATGCCGCCGATGGCGGAACCCTGACGGCGGCGGAACCGCTGTTCCCGCGACTCGATTCGGAACCAGCGGCAGACTAGACGCCACAAGGAGGCCGACATGGCGCACGGCGAGTACAACCACATCGAGATCCCGTTCGACGACGAGGAGCGGGCGAAGCGCTTCTACTCGGGCGTCTTCGGCTGGGAGTTCCGCGACATGCAGGGCTTCGAGGGCTACCCGCTCTACACCGCGGGCCCCGGGCAGCTCGGTGGCGGCATGGGCATGCGCGGCCAGATGGCCGGCCAGACGATCCGGAACTACATCTCGGTCGACGACATCGACGCGGCGATCGCGAAGGTCCGCGAGCTCGGCGGGACGATCACCGAGGAGAAGACCGAGATCCCCGGCATGGGCTGGTTCGCGGTCGGCACGGACAGCGAGGGCAACACGCTCGCGCTGTACAAGGGGATGAACGACTGACCTCCCGGGCGCATCCGCGACGATCGCGCCGATGCGCCTGATCGACTCGCACTGCCACCTCCAGGCGGACCGGTTCGGCGACGACGTCGACGCCGTGATCGCCGCCGGGCGCGAGGCAGGCGTCGAGCGGATCCTCGTGCCGGGCTGGAACGCCTGGTCGTCGGCGGCGGCACTCGAGCTGGTCGAGCGGGTCCCGTCGCTCGACGCCGCGGTCGGCGTCCACCCACACGACGCGGCGAAGGTCGGCGACGAGGAGTGGGCGACGATCGCGGCATCGGCGCGGGATCCTCGCGTCCTGGCGATCGGCGAGACCGGCCTCGACTACGACCGGGTCTTCTCGCCGATCGGGGCGCAGCTGGCGAACCTGGGCCGGAACCTCGAGCTCGCGGTCGAGCTCGACAAGCCGGTGATCCTCCACTGCCGATCCCGGGCTGGGGAGCGCGATGCCCAGGACGCGCTCCTGGACGTGGTCCGCGCGTTCGGCGGCGCCGTCCGCCCGGTGATCCACTCGTTCAGCGGCCCCGTCGACTACGCCGAGGCGATGCTCGAGCTGGGTGCGGCGATCTCGATCTCCGGCCTGGCGTTTCGGCGTGGCGAGGAGGCGACCGCCGACGTCGTTCGTCTCGTTCCGGCTGACCGCCTCCTCGTCGAGACCGACTCGCCGTTCCTGTCGCCGCCGGGCGGTCCGCGTGGCCGGAACACCCCGGAGTGGGTGCGGGTGACGGCGAACTGGGTCGCGGAGCTCCGCGGCGATGACCCTGACGTGTTCGGTGACGGGCTTGTCGACGCCTACCAGTGCGCGTTCGGGGCCGGATCGGGCAATCACGTCAGCCAATCCGCGGCGTACGCGGAGTTCGTCAAGGCGTCATCGGCCGCGCTCTACCGGATCGATCCTTTCGGAATGGGCCGGTCGATCGGCGCACCCGAAGACGAGTACGAGGACGAAGCGGCACGGCTCGCGACGTCCGTGCTCCGGTCCCAGTCGGTGCAGGAAGTCTCAGAGGAGGTCTCGAAGCGTTTCGGCGCCGACCCGCACCTGATCGAGGCGATCGTCAAGGCTTGGACACGGTACCGCTCAGAGCCCGTTGACGCTCCCTGACCTGAAGTCTCCGACCCTCGAAGGCGACTGGCACGACGATGCCCGTCCCACGGGCGGATCTCGAAGATCGACGGTGTCGCGCCTCGTTGGCCCGCTCAAGATCGCTCGTTTTGGTCGCTCCTGCCCTCGCGACGAGCATCAACGGCACGAATCGGCCAATTCAGGTCGGATACGCCCGCCCGACGGGCCGCGGGCGCGCCGGACGTCGCGTCTGTGCCGCCCGCAGCGCCGGCACGATGTCGTGGTTCGTCTGCCAGCGCGCCGTCCGCGACACCCTGAGTCGCGCCGGCGACTCGATCGCGACCCTTCACTGCGTGGCCATGTGCTCGCTGGTACACCGCGACGCTCGGAACGGACGAACCCGAGTCGCCTGAGCGACTCAGGCCGACCAGCCCACCGTGTTGGGCGCGCATTCGGCGGTTGACATCGGCCGCCGCGATTCGCTACTGTTAGCACTCTCACATCGAGAGTGCTAGTGCTCGCCGGGTCCGCGGCCAGAGGGACGGAACACGCACCGTCCGCGGACGGTCCCCAGGCCACATCCGGCGGCGTCACGGCACCTCACCACATCGCCCGGGACGTCCCGCGGCTCGACCGCCGGACGGCCCCGCCCATCGAGCACGACGCCGGCGATCGGCGTCCCAGGAGGAATGCACGTTGGCCACCGCCACCGCGTCCGCCACGAAGCTTCGCCCGCTGGGCGATCGCGTCGTGATCCAGCCGACCCCTCGTGAGGAGATGACGAAGAGCGGCATCGTCCTGCCGGACACCGCCAAGGAGAAGCCGCAGGAGGGCAGCGTCCTGGCCGTCGGGCCGGGCCGGATCCTCGATGACGGCAAGCGCGAGAGCATCGACGTCAAGGTCGGCGACAAGGTCCTCTACGCCAAGTACGCCGGGACCGAGTTCAAGGTCGACGGCGACGAACTCCTCATCGTCAGCCAGAAGGACATCCTCGCGGTCGTCCAGGACTAGGTCCTCGTCGGCGACGAACCTCTGACTTCGACCCCCATCCAGCGTCTCCAGGAGGGACACCAGTCTTGGCAAAGCAGCTGATCTTCGACGAGACCGCTCGTCGAAATCTCAAGAAGGGCATCGACAAGCTCGCCGACGCCGTCAAGGTGACGATCGGTCCGAAGGGCCGCAACGTCGTCCTCGACAAGAAGTTCGGCGCGCCGACGATCACGAACGACGGCGTCACGATCGCCCGCGACATCGAGCTCGACGACCCGTTCGAGAACATGGGCGCGCAGCTCCTGAAGGAA
>DASSMI010000150.1:0-10482 GCA_035688935.1 Candidatus Limnocylindrales bacterium
GTCGGCGGCTCCGGGGGCCCCATGTCCGATCTCGGCCGGCGCGCGGAGCGACGTCCCGATCCCCGCCCGATTGTCCGATTTCGGACTCCGAAAACGGACGAAGCGAGGAGCTTCCGAGGGTGATCTCCTGGGCCTGCCGAAATCGGACGCCAACCGACGAAGCCCGATTCACGGCGAGGGCCCCGCCGAAGCGGGGCCCTCGGATCGACGTCGACTAGAGGTCGGACGTCGAAGGGGTGCTCGTCGACCCGTCCGTGGACGGAGCCGCCGAGCCATCCGGCGCCCCGCCGGAGCCGCCCATGTTCGGGCAGTCGCCCTGGGCGTGGCCGCCGCTCGGCGCCCCGCCGCTCTGCGCGCCGCCGTTCGGGCCGGTCCGGTTCGGGCGGGTTCCCGGGGTCGTCGGCGCGGTCGCGCCGCCGTCGTCGGTCCCGGGCGACGTCTGCGTCCCGGCGCCCGGCGCCGGGGTCGCCGACGGGTCCGCGGCAAACGCGACGGCAGCGCCGCCGACGCCGAGCAGGCCAAGGGCCAGCACGGTCGTCGCGACGAGGCGCCGCGCGCCGCCGAAGCCCGACGACGGCTTGGCCGGCTCCGGCGCCACGGGCGCCGGCGTCGACGGAGGTGGTGACCAGGGTGCCGGCGCTCCCGCCGGCTGGTCGGACCAATCCATGAAGCCTCCTTGGCTTGGATTCGGTGGACGGTGCTGGGGGTCGGTCGTCATCGGTCGTGCATCGACACCTCCGGCGAGCGGGTCTGGACCGCGATCGCGTCGACCGCGGGATGCACGTGGGACCCTTCCCAAGGGTCCGCGCCACCACCCCCGCGGCGCCGTGGCCCATCACCGCCCCCAGGGCGTCGGCCGGATGTCAGGATCGTGATCGGGCGGCCGGATCGGAGGATCCGGCCAACCCGCGTGAAGCGGCTCATGGGAACCGGTTGAACCAGTGGGCCGCCAGCCCGGCCCCGGCCACGACCATCAGGAGCGCCGCGGCGGCGAACCACTGCGTCACCTCGCGCTGCTCGGTCGTGTAGCCGATCCGCGACCCGAGGTGGTCGTAGATCGCGGCGAGGTCCCCGGCCGTCGGCGCCTCGAACGATCGGCCGCCCGTCGTCTCGGCGATCGCGGCGAGCGTCTCGGTGTCCGGCGGGACGTTGACGGTGTGGAGCACGCCCATCTCGTCGGGCACGGTCACGACGCCGTCGCTCGTGCCGAGCGCGATCGTGTAGATCGGCACGCCGAGCGCGGCGGCCTCCTCGGCCGCCGGAAGCGGCTCGAGCTCGCCGGTCGAGTTCGCCCCGTCGGACAGGAGGACGGTTGCGATGACCGGCTCCTCGGCCGAGCCGGTCGCCCCCGACGCCGATGGCGCCGCCGACGCAGACGGCGAGGGCGAGCCCGACGCCGACGGATCGGTCGATGGCGTCGACGGCGGACCGCTCGTGCCGGCCGCCGGATCGAGCCCGGCCGCCTCGAGCGACGTGGCGATCGCATCGCCGAGCGCGGTGCCGCCCCGAGCCTGGAGGTCGGCGATCCCCTGGTGGATCGCGGCGCGATCGGTGGTCGGCGAGACGAGGACGCGCGGCGCGGTCGAGAAGGCGACGAGGCCCACCTTGACGCCGGCCGGCAGCTGGTCGACGAAGTCGTTCGCCGCCGCCTGGGCTGCCGCGAGTCGCGACGGCGCGACGTCCGTGGCCATCATCGACCCGGACACGTCCATCGTCAGGATGATCGTGGCCTCTTCCCGGGGAACGGCCACGGCCATCGAGGGCCGGGCAAGGGCGACGACGAGCGCCGTCATCGCCACGAGGTACAGGGCGGGCGGCACGTGGCGGCGCCAGGCCGGTGTCCTGGGCACGAGGTTCTCGAGGAGCGCGACGTTCGTGAAGCGGACCGCGTAGCGGCTCCGGCGGCGCTGGATCAGGCGGTAGACGACGAGGGCCGCCGGGACGATGAGCAGCCCGAGCAGGAGGATCGGGTCGGCGAACGTCATGACCGGATCCCCCGGACGTGGAGCTCGCGGGCGAGCGTTCGGAGCCAGTCGCCCTCGGTCGAGAGGATGAGATGGTCGACCCCGATCCGGCTGAGCTCGGCGGCCACGGACGCGCGATCGGCTGCCGCCGCCTGGGCGAACCGCTCGCGGAGCCGCCGCGACGACGTGTCGAAGCGAACCTCACGGCCGGTCTCCGCGTCGATGAGCGTCAGCTCGCCGACGTCGGTCAGCTCTCCCTCGCGCGGATCGGCGATCTCGACCGCGAGGACGTGGTGCCGGGCGGCGAGCGCGGCGAGGGGTCGTGCCCAATCACGCGGGCCGCGGAAGTCGGTCACGAGGACGACGAGGCCGCCGCGCGGGGCCGCCGCGTTCGCGACGCGCAGCGCCGCCGCCGCGGACGTCGCTCCCACGCCCTCCTCGACCGTCTCGACCCGGCTCGCGAGGAGCAGTCCGAACAGCCCAGACCGACCGGCAGCCGGCGGGATGCGCCGGTCGCGCGATCCGCCGAAGGTCACGATCCCGAGGCGGTTGCCTCGCTGGGTCGCCAGATGCCCGATCGCGACCGCGACGCCCTCGGCGACATCGGCCTTCCGCCGATCCGCCGTCCCGAACGTCATCGACGGCGAGACATCGAGGAGGAGCCACGCGGTCAGGGCGCGCTCGGGGACGTGGACGCGGACGTGCGGGGCAGCCATCCGGGCGGTGACGTTCCAGTCGATCCGGCGGACGTCGTCGCCGGGCTCGTACGGCCGGACCTGCGCCAGCTCGGTGCCGCCGCCCAGATCGTGCGCGCGGTACTCGCCGGGCAGGAGCCCGCGGATCCGGCGGCCGACCGTGAGATCGAGCGCACGGAGGACCGACTCCGGGGTGGGGCCCGGCCCCGGCCGCGCGGGCGTCCGCGCCGGCGTGCGACCGGTCGCCGCCGGCGGCATCGTCGGCGCCACGTGCAGACGCGTCATGCGGTCGCCTCCCGGACGAACGCCGCCCGCTCGGCGGCCTCGGCCCGGGCGATCAACCCGTCGTGGGCCACGCGGGGCACCGGGACGGCATCGATCAGCCGGTCGAGGATCATGTCGGCCGAGACCTCCTCGGCGAGCGCGGTGAAGCTGGGCACGATCCGGTGACGGAGGACGTCGCGGGACAGGTCGACGACGTCGCCCGGCAGGACGTAGCGGCGGCCCCGCACGAGCGCGAGCGCCCGCGCGGCGTGGACGAGGTTGATCGAGCCGCGCGGGCTCGCGCCGAAGGCGATGTACGGCTTCACCGGGGCCAGCCCCACGCGCTCCGGATGACGTGTCGCGTCGGTGAGGGCGACCGCGTAGTCGACGATCGGGCGGTCGACGTACACCTCGGCGGTGAGGGCCTGGAGGATGGCCAGGCGCTCGTTCGTGAGGATCGGCGTGACCGCGGGCGCCGGCCGGAGCGAGCGCTCGACGACGAGCGCCTCCTCCTCGCCGCTCGGATAGCCGACGACGACCTTCATCATGAACCGGTCGATCTGGGCCTCGGGCAGCGGGTACGTCCCCTCCGATTCGATCGGGTTCTGGGTCGCCATGACGAGGAACGGCCGCGGGACCGGGTGGCTCTCCGGGCCGATCGTCACCTGGCGCTCCTGCATGACCTCCAGCAGCGCGGACTGGACCTTCGCGGGAGCTCGGTTGATCTCGTCGGCGAGGAGGAAGTTGCAGAAGACCGGCCCCAGCTCCACGTCGAAGCTGCCGCGATCGGGCCGATAGATCCGCGTCCCGACCAGGTCGCCGGGCACGAGGTCCGGGGTGAACTGGATCCGCCGGAACGAGGCGTGGAGGACGTCGGCGAGGGTCTTGATCGTCAGCGTCTTCGCGAGCCCGGGCACGCCCTCGAGGAGGAGATGTCCGCCCGCGAGGAGGGCGACGAGGACCCGTTCGAGCATCGCGTCCTGGCCGACGATCACGCGGCGGATCTCGTAGAGCACGGCCTCCGCGGTCTCGCGCGCGTCGATCGCGTCGTCGAGCGGGGTGCGTGGCGGGTGGCTGGTTCGCGGACGAGCGGCCGGGTCGGTGGCGGGTGCCGGCGGCGGGACGTGCGGATCGGTCACGCTGGTCTCCGCACCCGTGGGCACGGGCGAAGGTGTGGCTCGGGGCGATCCTCCCTGGACCGTTGGGTCGAAGGCTCGTGGAGGTCGATGAGAGCGGCATGAAAGCGCCCGACGCCGGCGCAACCCGACGTTTCGGATCGGGGTTCCGATCGGCGTGATCTCGATCGCGCCCCTGGACGAGGCCGCCCTCGCGACGGCAGTGACCGAGCTCGCGGCACGCGATCACGCGCTCGGCGGGATCGTGGCCCGGCACGGACCGCCGCCGCTCTGGGCGCGCGAGCCCGGCTTCGCGACGCTCGTCGCGATCGTCCTCGAGCAGCAGGTCTCCCTTCGGTCGGGAGCGGCCGCGCTCGAGCGACTCCGCGCCGCGGCCGGCTCGCTCGAGCCGCGACACGTCGCGGCGCTCGGCGAGGATGGCGCCCGGGCCGCGGGTCTCACCCGCCAGAAGGCCCGCTACGTCGTAGAGCTGGCGAGCGCGACGCTGGACGCCCGGTTCGATCCCGAAGCCGTGGCGGCGGTCCCCGACGATGACGCCCGCGCCGCGTTGACGGCGCTCCTCGGGGTGGGCCGCTGGACCGCCGACATCTACCTGCTCATGGCGCTCGGCCGGCCCGATGTCTGGCCGCAGGGCGACCTCGCGCTCGCGACGGCGATGCGGCGGGCGCTCGACCTCGCCGCCGTGCCGGACCCGACCGCGCAGCGGGCGATCGCCGAGCGCTGGCGGCCGTGGCGCGCGGTCGCGGCGAGGATCCTCTGGCACGCGTACCTTGCCGGAGAGCGCTGACCCGGATCGAGATCGCGCGAGACGCCTGCAACACGCGGTCACGCCGCCGTGAGCCACGCTTCACCCGGGGTCGCCTACGGTCGTGGTGCGCCGGGCCTCGTCGACGGCCGGCGTCCGCCCGGGGCGGGATCGCTCCGGCGCGAGTCGAATGCGCCACGAGGACCCGCACCCGATGCACCGGACCCTGCCACTCGAGGACGTCGCGCGCCGAACCGGCCAGCCGGTCGAGCGGCTGCGGCAGTGGTGCGCGACGGGGCTCCTGGCGTGCGACCGGGTCGACGGCGAGTGGGCCCTCCCGGAGACCGAGCTGGCGACGGCACATGCGCTCGCGGCGGTCGGACCGCGCCTCGCGACGTCGCCGCTCCCGGACGGCGCGCGGCTCCTCGTCGTCGCCTTCCGCGATCACGCGGACGCGCGGCTCGCCCTCGACGAGATCCGGACCCGGACGGGGGTCCATCCCAGCGACGTCGAGCTGGCGCCCCTGTCGATCGACGGGATGCAGCGGGTCCTGGTGGCCGGCCGGGTCCCGGCGCGTCACGCGGCGGCGATCGAGGCGATCGTCGTCGACGCCGGCGGGCAGCTGGTGGACGGAACGCAGGGGCTCGCCGGACGGGCGGCCCACGCTCACGACGAACGCTTCGGCGGCGACGACCGCCTCATGCGGGCCGACGGCTTCGGCGCCTGACGGCCCATCGCGCGCTATCCTCGGCTCAACCGCGACGGATCGGGCGTCGCCAGGGACGAGGGCACCTCTTGGAAACGGCACGCGCGCTCCGCGAGACGTCCGACGCGCTCCTGCGCGATCTCGACGTGCTCGTCCAGATCGAGGAGGAGAAGCGGGGCCTGGAGCTCGGCGATCCGCGTCTCGTCGAGCTGGCCGATCGGATCGACGAGATCGCCCTCCGCGTTCTCGGCGGCACGACCCGCCAGGCCGAGCTGACGAAGCGCGCGAACGCCGAGGCCGCCGCGGGGTCGGCCGACGTCGCGGAGACGTCGATCGAGGCGACGCCGCGGTCGATCCAGGCGATCCTCACCGAGTGGCGCGACGCCGAGCGCCGGGCGCTCGCCGCCGAGCCGGGTTCGGCCGATGCGGCCGAGTCGGAAGCGCTGGTCCAGCGGCTCCGCGAGGAGTACCGCGAAGCGCAGAACGCGGCCCGCCGGCCCCGGTAGGAGCGCCGCTCTCAGCGACTTCTCACCCGGCCGGCCCACGGTTCGGCGGTCGGGCGCCGCCTCGTCGGGCGCCTCGCTCGGTGGGCGCCATGAAGATCAAGCTCCTTGCGATCGTCCTCCTCCTCGTCGTCGGCGGTGCCGCGGTCGTCGTCGCGCTCGGGGGACTCCCCCGCAGCGCCGCGGCCGCGACGACGTTCCTCACCGCGACGGCCGCGGTCACCGATGTCCGCGACGACGTCGCCGCGACCGGCTCGGTCGCCTCGTCGACCGCGTGGGACCTCGCGTTCGGCGCGGATCCGGTCGTGTCGGGGTCGTCCGACAGCTCGTCGAGCTCGAACGGCTCCGGCGACACGGGCACGTGGACCGTCACCGACGTCGACGTCAAGGTCGGTGACACGGTCACGAAAGGGCAGGTGCTCGCGACGGCGTCCAACCCGACGCTCGCGGCCAGCATCGTCGCCGCGAAGAACAGCTGGACGATCGCGGCCCTGCAGGAGGACCAGGCGCACGACGCCTACGACAACGCGACGACCGACGACGCGCTGCGCACGGCACGGACGAGCTGGCTGAACGCGAAGAACCAGCTCGCCTCGGCCCACCAGACCCTCGTCGACCTCAAGGCGACCGCGGCGAAGCGCCGCCTCGTCGCCCCGGCCGGGGGCGTCGTCACGGCCGTCTCGATCGCCGCCGGCGCCGATGCACCGTCGGGCGCGGCCGTCACGATCGCCTCGGCCGAGTACGAGGTCACCGCCGATGTCGTCGAGAGCGACATCGCCTCGATGAAGCTCCAGCAGCCGGCGACCGTCCGCGTCGCCGCGATCGGCGAGACGATCGACGGAACCGTGACGGCCATCGCGCCGACAGCCGAGTCGTCGTCGGGGGACAACGGCGTCGTCTCGTACGCGGTGACGGTGTCGCTGTCCAAGCCGCCGGCCGCCCTCCGGGCCGGCATGACCGCCGACATCACGATCACCACCGCGTCGGCGACGAACGTCCTCGCCGTGCCCGCAGCGGCCATCCGCGGGATCCAGGGCAACTACTCGGTCCTCGTGATGACGCCTGCCGGGACGCCCGAGGCCCACGCCGTCACGGTCGGTCTGATGACGAGCTCGCTGGTGGAGATCCAATCGGGCCTGAACGCCGGCGACGTCGTCGTGACCGGCACGAGCTCGTCCCAACGGACGACGAACAATGCGAACGGCGGCGGGTTCGCCGTCCCCGGCGGCGGTGGACGCTTCAACGGCGGTGGCGGACCGACCGTCATCGAGACGAAGCCGTGAGCGAGTCGCCGTGGGCGGGCCCTCGCGGAGCGACCGTCGTGCCGCCGGCCGCCGTCGCCCCGGCGGCGTCGATCCCGACCCGCCGCTCGATCGTCAGCCTGGAGCGGATCGGCCGCCGGTACGCGATGGACCACATCTCGGTCGACGCGCTGAGCGACGTCTCGCTCGAGGTCGGCGAGGGTGAGTTCGTCGCGATCGTCGGCCCGTCAGGCTCGGGCAAGAGCACGATGATGAACATCATCGGCTGCCTCGACCGGCCGACGGCCGGGGTGTACCGCCTCGACGGGACGCCGGTGGCGGAGCTCGACGACGACCGCCTCGCGCGCCTCCGCAGCCGGACGATCGGGTTCGTCTTCCAGTCGTACAACCTGCTCCCGCGGACGACGGCCCTCGACAACGTCGCGACGCCGCTCCTCTACCAGGGCGTCGGCCGGCGCGAACGCGTGCGGCGGGCGACTGCGGCGCTCGAGCGGCTCGGGCTCGGCGACCGGACCCACCACGAGCCGACCCAGCTGTCGGGCGGCCAGCAGCAGCGCGTCGCCGTGGCACGGGCGATCGTCACGGATCCCGCGCTGATCCTCGCGGACGAACCCACGGGCAACCTCGACACGGCATCGGGCCGCGACGTCCTCGGGGTCCTCCGCGAGCTCCACGCCTCGGGCCGAACGATCGTCCTGATCACCCACGATCCCGATGTCGCGGCCGCGGCCGAGCGCCAGGTCCACATCCGCGACGGCCGGATCTGGCCGGGCGAGGCGGCGGCGTGAACCCGTTCGAGCTCCTCCGACTCGCGCTGTCGCGGCTGCGGACGAGCCGCCTCCGCGCGGCGCTGACGATGCTCGGGGTCGTCATCGGCGTCGCATCGGTCGTCGCGCTCGTCGGCGTCGGCCAGGGCACGACGGCGAACATCACGAGCCGCCTGGCGAGCCTCGGGACGAACCTCCTGACCGTCAGCCCGAGTGGTGGCTCGAGCACGCTCACCCTCGAGGACGCGGCCGCGATCGCGAAGCTCGACGGCGTCGCGGCCGTCGCGCCCGAGCTCCAGACGTCGGCCACGGTCGCGGCCGGGACGAAATCGTCGAGCGTGTCGGTCGTCGGAACGAACGGCGCGTACGCGCAGGTCCGCGCCTACGACGTGTGGCAGGGCTCGTTCCTGACCGACGCCGCCGTGGAGCACGGGCTCCGGGTCGCGGTCCTCGGGGCGACGACGGCGAGCGATCTCGGGCTCGACGCGACCTCGATCGGGTCGTCGGTCACGATCGCCGGCCTCCCGTTCCAGGTGATCGGGATCCTCCAGCCGAAGGGCGGCGCCGGCTTCAACAACCCCGACGACCAGGTCCTCGTGCCGTTGGCGGTCGTGCAGAAGTACTTCGTGTCCGGCGACGCGATCCGGACGATCGGCGTGAGCGTCGCCTCGGACGACCGGATGACCGAGCTGACCGACGCGATCACTGCGCTCCTGCGCGATCGCCACGAGCTGGCCGCGACGGACACGGCCGACTTCTCGGTCTTCAACCAGACGCAGCTGCTCGACGCCGCCTCGTCGATCAGCGCGACGCTGACGCTCCTGCTCGGCGGCATCGCCTCGATCAGCCTGATCGTCGGCGGGATCGGGATCATGAACATCATGCTCGTGTCGGTCCGCGAGCGGACCCGCGAGATCGGGATCCGGAAGGCCGTGGGAGCGCGCGGCCGCGACATCCTCCTCCAGTTCCTCATCGAGGCCCTGACGTTGTCGCTCCTCGGCGGGCTCATCGGGATCCTCGTGGGTCTCGGTGTCTCGGCGCTCATCGGGGGGATCGCCGGCTGGGGGCTCCAGATCAGCCCGTCGACGGTCGCCGCGGCCGTCGCGTTCAGCCTGCTCGTCGGGGTCGTGTTCGGCGTGTGGCCCGCGCGCCAGGCGGCCCGGCTCGACCCGATCACCGCCCTGCGCTACGAATAGGAGGCTCCCTCGTGACGAACGATCCGCGCGCCGGCGATCCGGCCGCCAGCGACCCCTTCCGGCCGGCGCCACCGGCCGATCCGTTCGGGCCCGACCCGGCGACCGAGCCGTTCCGGCAGCCCGTCACCCCGGTGACGGCGTCGACCCCGTCCCCGGCGCCCGCACGGGGCGGCGCCGGCGTCCTCGTCAATCTCCTGCTCGGGATCGCGCTCGTCGTCGCCGTCGGCGGCGTGGCGTTCGCGGTCGGTCGGGCGACCGCGCCCGCGTCGGTCGCGGCGAACGGCGACGGCGGCGGCCGATTCGGGAACGGCGGCAACGGCGGCCAGTTCTTCGGACCGAATGCGAGCGGCGCTCCGGGCGGCAACGGCGGGTTCGCCGGCCCGGGCGGGATCCTCGGCGGCGGCGGCCTGTCGATCGAGGGGACCGTCACCGCGGTCTCGGCGGATTCGATCACGCTCCAGCTCGCGAACGGCCAGTCCGTGACGATCCCGGTCGACAGCCAGACGACCTACCACAGCCAGTCGGCGGCCACCGCCTCGGACGTCAAGACCGGCAGCACCGTGCTCGTCCAGCTCGACGGCGGGCGCGGCGTCTTCACCGGGAACGGCAACGGGAACAACGGGAACGGGAACGGCAACGGCGGGCCGGCCGCCAGTGGTCAGCCGACGCGGACGCTTCCGACGGCGCGCTCGATCACCCTCGCTCCGGCGGGGAGCTGACCGGCCCCTCCGACGCGGCGGCGCGGGCGGCGGCCGGGGTGATCGGTGCCGCCGCAGGAGTCTTCGGCGCGTGGCGCGGGATCATCACGCCCGCCGCGATCCCGGCCACCACGCAGGCGATCGCGCCGACGACGATCGACGCCTCGATCGAGCTCGAGGCGATCGCGCCGGCGAGCGTCGTCCCGATCGGGTAGCCGATGAAGTTGAAGCCCATCGAGACCGCGAACGCGCGACCCATCCACGCCGGGTCGGTCCGGCGCTGACGGATCGTGAACAGGCCGATGTCCATCGGGCCATTGAGGAGGCCACCGATCGCGAGCGCGAGCGCGACGAGCGCGATGCCGAGCGCGGCCGTCGTCGCGCCGGCCGCGGCCAGGAGGACGAGGTCGGCGACGGCGATCCCGCCCATCGGCAGGACGAGCAGGTGCCACTCGCGTCCGCGCGAATCGAGCCGGCCGGCCAGCAGCGCCGCGACCATCCCCGAGATCCCCGAGCCGGCGAAGACGAGTCCCACGGCGACCTCCG